>NZ_MKKG01000007.1:0-117805 GCF_001942325.1 Gordonia sp. CNJ-863 | reverse complement strand
CCTCCTCGCTCGTCGAGCTCGCGGTGATCCCGTCCATGAGCTCGATAGCTTTTCCCATGATCTCTTGAATGGCTTCGGCCTGTTCGACCTTCTTCTTCAGCCGTTGATTCTCGGCGCGTAACCGCGCCAACTCGGCTCGTTCCTGAGCATCCACGCGGCTCGATCCCTTCGACTTCAGCGCTGCCGACACCATCGACGCCTCAAAGTCTCCCCGATCACGCGAGTGCAACCAGCCCCGCACCGTGGCCCGCGACAGACCGTGCTCGCGCAGCAACCGGGCTCGGCCACCGCGTTCCAACGTTGCCGCATCCCACAACTGCAGGAACTCGACCTTGAAACCGAGTGGATACGACCGCTGCCCACGAGGAGTACGGCCGACCTCGACACTGATAGTCATCACCCATTCCGATCCCCACACACCCCGCCAGGTGTCTCACAAACAGCCTGACAGGATGCGCGCGGAGGGGGTGGAAATGCCGAAAAAGGGTGGGTTTGTGGAGGTTTCGGATCAGCGGTGGGTGAAGTTCGGGTCCCGCTTCTCGACGAAGGCGGCCATGCCCTCGGTCTGGTCGTCGGTGGCGAAGGTCGAGTAGAAGAGGCCCCGCTCGGCGCGGACACCCTCGGTCAGGCCCGACTCGAAGGCGCGGTTGACGGCTTCCTTGGCGAGGGCCGATGCGATGAGCGACTTGGAGGCGATGACCTCGGCGATCTCGATGGCCTTGGCGAGGGCTTCTTCCTTGGGGAAGACGCGCGACACGAGGCCCGCACGCTCGGCCTCCTCGACCTTCATGTTGCGGCCGGTGAGGATCATGTCCATCGCCTTGGCCTTGCCGACGGCGCGGGTGAGGCGCTGCGAGCCACCGATGCCCGGGATGACGCCGAGGTTGATCTCCGGCTGACCGAAGACGGCGTTGTCGCCGGCGATGATGAAGTCGCAGAGCATGGCGAGTTCGCAGCCGCCGCCGAGGGCGTAGCCGGTGACCGCGGCGACGATCGGGGTGCGGGTGCGTGCCAGCTCGTCCCAGGCGCCGAAGAACTGCTGGTTGGCGACCTCGGCGTAGGTCTTGGTGGACATCTCCTTGATGTCCGCGCCGGCGGCGAACGCCTTCTCGGAACCGGTGATGACGATGGCACCGATGGCCTCGTCGACGTCGAATTCCTTGACGACGCCGACCACTTCGTTCATGAGCTCGGAGTTGAGGGCGTTGAGCGCCTTCGGGCGGTTGAGGGTGATGATGCCGACCCGGCCGCGGCGTTCGACGAGGATGGTCTGGTAATCGGTCACGTGTTTCCTTCTTCCGGTTGAGGTGGTCGGTCAGGCAGGGAACGTCAGGTCGTGCGGCAGTGGCGCGAAGAACGCGTCGACGTCCGCCTCCGAGGATTCTGCCCAACTCGGGTTGCGGTCCTTGTCGATGACCTGTGCGCGGATGCCCTCGGCCATGTCGGGATGCAGGAGGCACCGCAGCGACACGCGGTATTCGCGGACCAGGGTGTCCTCGAGGGTCGCGTCGGCCGCGGCCTCGCGCAGCGACCGCAGCGTCACCGCGAGCGCGGTGGGACTCTTGGCCGCGATGGTGTCGGCGGTCTTGGTCGCCGCCTCGGTGCCGACCGCGCGGCAACGCTCGATGATCTCCGAGATCGTCTCGGCGGCAAAGGCTTCGGAGATCCACTCACGCTGCGCGTCGAGCTCGGACTCGGGGGCCTCGGTGGCGTACTCAGCGATCGCGGCGTCGACGCCGGAGGTCCCGATGGCCTCGATGAATGCGGGCAGCGACTCGGAGGGGACGAAGTGGTCGGCGAGCCCCATCGCGATCGCGTCGGCACCGCGGAGGTGGGCCGCGGTGAGGCCGGCGTACAAGCCGAGTCCGTCCGGAACACGCGAGAGCAGATGCGTACCACCGACATCGGGGACGAAGCCGATGCCGACCTCCGGCATCGCCAGACGAGTGCGGTCGGTCACGACGCGCACGTTGCCGTGTGCGGAGACGCCGACACCGCCGCCCATGACGATGCCTTCCATGATCGCGACGTAGCTCTTGGGGTAGCGGGAGATCGCGGCGTTGAGCCGGTACTCGTCGAACCAGAACTTCGCCGAGGGCGAGTTCTCGGCGTCGAGGTCGGTGGAGTCGGGATTGCCACTCAAGGCCGATGCGTCGCGGTGGATCGCGACGATGTCGCCGCCCGCGCACAGTCCGCGCTCGCCGGCGCCGTAGAGGACGACGGCCGCGACCGTGTCGTCACCGGCCCATTCGTCGAGTCGCTCCGCGATCTCGATGGCCATCTCGTGGTCGATCGCATTGATCGACTTCGGACGGTTGAGGATCAGCGACCGCGCCGACCCGTTCTCCTCCGTCAGGACAGACGGGACCAGCACTGATTGTTCCGACACGATCGAAACTCCTCTCCACACCGACAGGCCTCCACAGATGGTTGCATATCCTAGTAACAGAGGCCAGACCCCGGGTGTTCGGCGGTAGTGAGGTTAGGGTGGCCTCATGGGCTACTCGAGAGCACGCGTCCGCGGGGTCGACGACCTGACGCCCAACCTGCGACGTCTGACGTTCGACGTCGATGACCTGGCCGGCCTGGGACTACCCGGCGTCGCCGACGAGGCGGTGGGGATCTACTTCCCCTTCGAGTCGCAGCGCTCGACGCCGGACATGGAGTGCCGGGACGGAGTCTGGGCCTACCACGACACCGTTCCCGCGCCGGATGGGCGCAACTACTCGATCCGCGCCACTGACCCGGTGGCGGGAACCGTCGTTGTAGATTTCGTCATCCACGCCGCAGGCCCGGCGACCACCTGGGCCCAGCGCACCGAACCCGGCCACGACGTCGTCATGACGCACGCCCGCAGCTGGTTCACTCCGCCGGCCCATACCAGCCGAATCGTTCTGGCCGCCGACCTCGCCGGACTCCCCGCGCTCGCACGGATCGTCGAAGAACTCCCGTCGACCGACGGCGTGACCGTGGTGGCCGAGGTGCCGTCGCCGACCGACCTCGCCTACCTGCCCGACCGCAACGTCGAGATGATCACGCCGATCGGCGGCAACGGACGGACGCCGAGCCGGTTGGCCGAGACAGTCGCGACCCTGGACCTCCCGGACACCGCCGGATACTGCTGGTTCGCCGGGGAGGCCTCGGAGTCACGAGCGGTCCGCAAGCACCTGCGCAGCGAGCTGCGGTGGGGTCGGGAGTCCTACGACGTGATCGGCTACTGGCGGCAGGACAGCGAACGCTGGACCCGACGCTATTCCGAACGCAGTACCGAACTGTTCGCGGTGTACCGCCAGGCGCTGGCGGACGGCAAGACCGAGAAGGAGGCGTCCGAGGATTTCGACGAGGCGCTCGAGCGCGTGGGTCTCTAGTACTGCGCGACCTGTCCGTCCTTGGGGGCGCGGTACATCTTCCACACCAGCTTCGGAATGCCACGCACCGGCAGCGGCTTCGGCCAGTCCCTGGTACGCATGAGGGCCTCGGTTCCGCCGTCGACGGTGATGACGGCACCGGCCATGAAGTCGGCGGCCGGCGACAGCATGGTCATCACCCACGTGGCGAGCTGTTCCGGGGTCCCGAACTCGCGCACCGGAACCGGGAACGACGTGACGGCCTTGGCCTGCGGGCTGTCGAGCTGAGCCTGCAACAGGGGCGTCATCACCGGGCCGGGCGCGATCACGTTGATCCGGATACCCGCGCCCGCCCACTCGGGCTTGGTGCCCTGCCAACGGACCCACTGGGTGACCGCGACCTTCGACGCCGCGTACGCGACCGGCGCGGTGACACCGCGGCGCCGGAGGATCTGCCGGGTCGCGCCCGCGGTGTCGCCGTTGATGAGGCGCCGGACCGCACCGCGCGGCACCAGCGGGGTCACGGTCGTCGAATTAGAGCCGAAAACAACGACTTTCGCCTTGTCGGCCGCGGCGAGAGCGGGACGCCAGGCGGTCAGCAGGTCGGTGACGCCGAGGACGTTGACCTCGGTGATCATCCGCTCGCGCCCCTTACTCGGCCCCATACCGGCGGCGAGGACCGCACCGTCGAGCTTGCCGCCCGCCTTGGCGAGGACCTCGTCGGCAGCCGCGCGCCGACCGGCCGCGGTCGACAGGTCGGCGACGACATCTGCATCCCGCAGATCGACGCCGATCACCGTGTGCCCCTCCGCCCGGAGGGATTCGGCAACCGCCGCACCCATCCCCGACGCCGATCCGGTCACCGCGTACGTGCCGCCCCCACTGGTCATATCAGCCCTCTCCTGAATCTCTGTTCGCTCTTCTTGTCACGCCGGCCGGCACCGTGCCGGTCCTGCGTCCGTTCATAGGCGTCGTTGAATGCCCGCAATTCGTGGAGGAGCCCCTCCGGACTGCCCGGCCCGAGGTCGGCGAAGACCTGCTCGAGTCGCTGCGCCCGCAGCAATCCGTCACGTTTGAAGGCCTCGCGGCCCTCCTCGGTCGGGCGGATCAGCTTCGAGACCGAGTCCGCGACCTCGAAGCGCTCGAGGTAGCCGTGCTTGATCGCGGCATTCACCTGACGGTTGACCGTTGATTGTTCGAGTTCGAGTTCCTCGGTCAGTTCACGAAGCGTGCGCGGCCGGCCGTCGGACAGAACCCACAGGATGGCGAAGGCCGACTTCTCCAGTCCCACCGACGGATGGACGAGACTTCGGCGCCGGGACATGCGCAGCAATTCAGCCGCCAGGTCACGATGTACCGGCGATTGCCACGGCGTGTGGTCCTCGGGCATGACTCCTCCATCACATTCGACCAGGACAATCTACTGTCCGGTTTGCCTATGTACGTTACATATGTATGCTGCATACCTCGAAGGAGGTCTCAAAAATGAGCCACGTACAAGGTCGGGCGCCTGCCGACGACCAGGTCGCAGTCGCGGCCGACAAGGCACCCGCGGGCGCCATCGGCAGCGTCGTGGTGCTCTGCTTCGGCGGCCTCGTCGCCTCGCT
Organism: Gordonia sp. CNJ-863; assembly: GCF_001942325.1. Taxonomy (NCBI): domain Bacteria; kingdom Bacillati; phylum Actinomycetota; class Actinomycetes; order Mycobacteriales; family Gordoniaceae; genus Gordonia; species Gordonia sp. CNJ-863. The sequence continues at coordinate 112,851 of NZ_MKKG01000007.1, read as the reverse complement.
GATGCAGACACTGATCATCCCGATCCAGCCCGATCTGCCACGTCTCCTCGGGACCTCGATCGGCAACGCTTCCTGGGTCATCACCGCCACCCTGCTCGCGGCAGCCGTCGCGATGCCCATCGCCGGCCGCCTCGGCGACATGTTCGGCAAGCAGCGCGTGCTGCTCGCCAGCGCCGTACTGCTCACGCTGGGTTCGCTGCTCTGCGCACTCGGCGACTCCCTGATCCCGCTGATCATCGGTCGCGGCGTCCAGGGTCTGGCCATGGGCTTCATCCCGGTCGGCATGAGCCTGATCCGTGAGATCACCCCGCCGCGCATCACGTCCATGGCCGTGGCCGCGATGTCGGCGACCCTCGGCGTCGGCGGCGCCATCGGCCTGCCGCTGTCGGCCTGGATCGTCGAGACCTGGGACTGGCACGCCCTCTTCTACGTCGCCACCGGGCTCGGCGTGCTCATCGTGATCGCCGTCCTCGTCCTGGTCCCCCGCGTGAACAACTCCGCCGGCGGACGTCTCGACATCCCCGGCGCCATCGGCCTGGCCATAGGTCTTTCCGCCTTCCTCATCGCGGTGTCGAAGGCCAACGACTGGGGCTGGACCTCGGGCAGCACTCTCGGCCTGGGCATCGGCGGTATCGCCGTTCTCGTCGCCTGGGGATTCTTCGAACTCCGCCAGAAGGAGCCGCTGGTCGATCTCCGCACCTCGGCCCGCCCCGCCGTGCTGCTGACGAACATCGCGGCGGCCGCCATCGGCTTCGGCATGATGGCGCAGTCGATCATCCTGCCGATGCTCTTCCGTCTGCCCGAGGCGACCGGATACGGCCTGGGACAGTCGATCCTGGCCGCAGGTCTGTGGATGGCCCCCGGCGGTCTGATGATGATGTTCTTCGCCCCGCTGTCGGGTCTGCTGATCAACCGGATCGGCGCCAAGTTCACCCTCGCCATCGGCGCGAGCATCCTCGGCATCGGCTACATCTTCGCCTTCTTCCTCATGGACGCGGCGTGGAAGCTGATGCTGGCCTCGATCATCTGCGCCATCGGCGTGGGCATCGGCTACGCGGCCATGCCGACCCTGATCATGGGTTCGGTGCCGCCCACCGAGGCCGGCGCGGCCGTCGGGCTGAACGGCTTGATGCGCTCGCTGGGCACCACCGTCGCCTCCGCCGTCATGGCCCTCATCCTCGCCAGCGCAACCATCTCGCTGGGTGGCACCGAGGTTCCCGACGAGTCGACATTCACCTGGTGCTTCCTGATCGCGGCCGCCGCAGCCTTCATCGGCGTGGCGATCACCCTGCTGATCCCCACCAGGGGCAAGGCCTCGGGCCTCGTCGAGGAGCAGCCGTTGCGTGCCGGGCACTGACCCTCCCCACCGCGCGAAGTGGCCCGGCAGTCGACGAGAACTGCCGGGCCGCTTCGTGTTTCGGACATTTCCTCAGAGGCCGCTACGGCGCAGCGTCACCCGATACGTGTAGTGCTCGGGGAGGAAGTAGCTCACCGCGAGTTCGACGGCCCGCCCCCGCGAGTCGGTGTAGAGCCGGTCGACGCGCAGCACGGCGTGCCCCTCCGGACAACCGAGACGCCGAGCGGTGTCAGCGTCTGCGGTGGTGGCCGTGATCGACTGCGCGCACTCCTCGATCGGATACTGCAGGTGGGGTTCGAGCAGGCCGATCATCGTGTGATCGCTTGTCGCCCCGGACTTCACCTCGGGCGCGTCGATCACCAGCCGGGCCACCGACTCGGGCCACGACACGGTGGTGACCACGAACGGCACACCGTCGTGGAATCGCTGGAACACGATCCGGTAGACAACATCGGTATCGAGTCGCAGGCGCCCGGCCGCTTCGAGATCGACTCGACGCGAGGGTGATTCGAGGACCTGCATCTCGGTGTCGGTCGAGAGGTTCATCAGATCGTCGATCGAACCGAGCTGCCGAAGATACTGACCGGCGTTCTCGGTCGCGAAGGTCCCTCGACCGGGCACGCGGTAGACCGAACCCTCGGTGACCAGTTCGAGGAAGGCCCGGCGCACCGTCTGCCTGCTCAGCCCGTACTCCTGCGACAGCTCGGACTCGGTGGGCAGCCGGACGCCGCCCTTGTAGCGCCCCTGCGCGATGTGCGAGCGCAGTTCGGCGGCCAGCACCTTGTACGCCGGCTCGGACTGCCCGACCTCGCTCATCCCACTCCCCTGTTCGAGTACCGCTTCCGCTGACGAGACGACGCCGTCAGATACCGCCCCGTGCCACGAGCTGCGCGGCGATCACGTTGCGCTGGATCTCGTTGGTGCCCTCGCCGACGATCATCAGCGGTGCGTCGCGGAAGTACCGTTCGACGTCGAACTCGGTGGAGTAACCGTAGCCGCCGTGGATGCGAACGGCGTTGAGGGCGATCTCCATCGCGACCTCGGAGGCGTACAGCTTGGCCATACCGGCCTCCATGTCGCAGCGTTCGCCCTTGTCGTACTGGTCGGCCGCGTGCCAGGTGAGCTGGCGGGCCGCGGTCAGCTTGGTCGCCATGTCGGCGAGGTAGTTGCCGATCGACTGGTGTTTCCAGATCGGCTGGCCGAAGGATTCGCGCTGCTGTGCGTAGGCCAGCGAGTCCTCGAGAGCGGCCGTCGCCACACCCAGTGCGCGACAGGCGACCTGGATGCGGCCGGTCTCCAACCCCTTCATCATCTGTCCGAAACCCTTGCCGGGCACGGTGCCGAGGATCGCCGACTTGGGTGCGCGGTACCCGTCGAAGGAGAGTTCACAACTCTCCACGCCCTTGTAGCCCAGCTTGGGCAGGTCGCGTGAGACCGTCAGTCCGGGACCGTGTTCGACGAGGACGATCGAGATGCCCTTATGCCGCGGCTGTGCCGCCGGATCGGTCTTGCACAGCAGGGCGATGAGCCCGGAGCGTCGCGCGTTGCTGATCCAGGTCTTCGCGCCACTGATGACCAGCTCGTCGCCGTCCTCCTTGGCCACGGTCGACATCGCCTGCAGGTCGGAACCACCGCCGGGCTCGGTCAGCGCCATCGTCGCCCGCATCTCGCCCGTGGCCATCCGCGGCAGGTAGTTCTGCTTCTGCTCCTCGGTGCCGAACAGCGTCAGCAGCTTGGCGACAACGGTGTGACCGCCCATCGCTCCCGCGAGGCTCATCCAGCCCCGGGCGAGTTCCTGGGTCACCCGCGCATAGCAGGGCATCGACACCGGCGAGCCGCCGTACTCCTCGGGCACGGCCAGGCCGTAGATCCCGATCTGCTTCATCTGCTCGATCCACTTCTCGGGGTACTCATTGGCGTGCTCGACGTCCTGCACGGTCGGCTTGACCTCGCGGTCGACGAAGGACCGAACGGTCTCGACGAGGAAGGATTCTTCGGCTGACAGCGTGCTCATGGAGGGGCTCACCTGTGATCATCGTGGTCCGGTTGATTTGTACGGCCATTTTGTCTATCCGCCGTACCTATGTCAACCTTTCCAACAGACATCCAGGTCTGATACAACCGTGACGGCACACTTTGGCCGCACATTTGATACCCGACAGCCGGGTTGTCACGATCATTTGGGAGCAATGGTGCAGAGAAGACGAGGCGTTCTGGTGGCTCCGGCCTCCGACGACCGCAAGGCACGCAAGGCGCTGGCCTCCATCGCCGACGAGGTGGTCCTCGACCTCGAGGACGCGGTCACCCCGGCCAACAAGGACTCGGCCCGTGCGGCCGCTGCTGAACTCGTCGCCGAGTTCGGTGGCGATCGGGCGGTCTCGCTGCGCATCAACGCCATCGACACCCCGTGGGCCGCGGAGGACCTGTCCGCGTGCGCGCAGATGCCGAACCTGACCTCGGTGGTGCTCCCCAAGGCCGACACCCCGAACGATCTGAAGGAGGCCGACAAGCAGCTCGGCGATTCGGCTGTCCGCCTCCAGGCCCTGCTCGAGACCCCGCGCGGGATTCGCGATGCCGGAGCGATCTGCGGGGCAACCGACCGCCTCGACGCCGTCCTCATCGGTTACGCCGATCTCGGCGCGTCACTCGGCCGGTCGTCGGGCCTGCCGATGCAGACCTGGCACGTGGTTCAGGACTCGGTGCTGCTGGCCGCCCGCGCCGCCGGCGTCGACGTGATCGACGGCCCGCACCTGACCATCGCCGACGACGACACCTTCCGCGACGCGAAGCGTTGGGTCCGCGACCTCGGCTTCGACGGCACCTGGGTGATCCACCCGGCCCAGTTGGCAAGCGCCATCGAGATCTTCACCCCGGACGCGGACGCCATCGAGGATGCGCGACGCGTGCTCGAGGCGCTGGAGAAGGCTGCGGCCGCGGGTGCCGGCGCCGCCGAACTCGACGGCCGGATGCTCGACGAGGCCCTCGCGGTCTCCGCTCGTCGCGTCCTCGCGAAGGGAGCGGTCGATGAATGAGCCGATCGCGGTCGGCGGACCCTACTTCGACGAACTGACCCCCGGACAGGTCTTCGATGACGCACCGTCGCTGACGCTCACCTCCGGTCTCGCCGCCTCCCATCAGGCGATTCTCGGTGACCGACTGAGGCTCTCGCTGGACGCACACCTGGCGGGCCGCGTCCTGGGCGAGGGCACACTCGCACATCCCGGACTCGTCACCGACGTCGCGATCGGGCAGTCGACGCTGGCCACCCACCATGTCAAGGCCAACCTGTTCTACCGCGGGCTGCGTTTTCTCAGTTACCCGAAGATCGGCGACACGCTCACCACCGTCACCGAGGTCGTCGGGCTGCGGGAGAACAAATCCAAGCCCGGCCGTGCCCCGACCGGTCTGGCCGCGCTGCACATGATCACCACCGACCAGAACGGCGCGACGGTCCTCGACTTCTACCGCTGCGCGATGCTGCCGCTGTCCCCGGATGCCGACCCCGGCCGCACCGTGCACGCCGACGATCTGAGCACCGTCGGGCCCGGCGACGACGCCGAACCGGCGTTGCCCGGCTGGGATCTGGCCACCTTCCGGTCATCGGTCGGCGGCCAGCACTTCTCCCCCGACCTGGCCGGACGCGTCTACCGTTCGAGCTCCGACGTCGTCTCCAGCGCACCGGAACTCGCTCGCCTGTCGCTGAACATCGCGGCCACCCACCACGACGAGCGAGTGGCCGGCAAGGCGGCCGGCGGACGCCTGGTCTACGGCGGCCACACCATCGGACTCGCTCTGTCACAGGCCAATCGGGCGCTGCCGAACCTGGTCACAGTGGTGGCGTGGGACTCCTGCGATCACACCGGACCCGTCCGGGAGGGCGACACCCTGAGTTCGGAGATCCACGTCGAGGAAGCGACGCCGCTGGCCGGAGGCGGTGGAGTCCTGCGGCTCCGGTCGAAGGTCGTCGCCCATGGCGACGGTGACGACCAGTCAGCCGAGGACCGCGACGTCCTCGACTGGCGCTACCACGTCCTGATGGCCTGACCCGAAACACACTTTCCGGAGGATCTTTCGCCCATGAGCACCAACACCCGCCCCCTCAAGGGTCTCCGCATCGTGGAGGTGTCGAGCTTTGTCGCATCACCTCTGTGCGGTCTGACACTGTCCCAGCTCGGCGCCGAGGTGATCCGCGTCGACCCCATCGGCGGCGCCGCCGACACCAACCGCTGGCCGGTCACCGCCGACGGCAACTCCATCTACTGGACCGGCCTCAACCGCGGCAAGAGGTCGGTGACCGCGAACTTCCGGGAGCCCGAGGGACAGAAGCTGATCCAGGATCTCGTCACCGAGAGCGGTCCCGGTGGCGGAATCCTCGTCACGAACGCCGGCGGCCGTGCGTGGATGAGTCACGAGACCCTGTCCGCCAAACGATCCGACGTCATCTCCCTCGAACTCCTCGGACGCACCGATGGCACCCCCGGCGTCGACTACACCGTCAATGCGGCACTGGGCTTCCCGGCGATCACCGGCCCCACCGACTACGCGGGCGTCGTCAATCATGCGCTGCCCGCATGGGATGTGGCCTGCGGCCTGTATGCAGCACTTGCGATCACGGCCGCGGTCCGACGCCGCGACCAGACCGGTGTCGGCGCCCAGATCACGCTGCCGCTGGAGGACACCGCCCTGGCGATCGCGGGAACGCTCGGCTACCTCACCGAACCGCAACTCGGCGTCGGCAGCCGGCCGGCGACCGGGAACGACGTCTACGGCACGTACGGAACGGATTTCGTCGCCGCCGACGGCGGTCGCTTCATGCTCGTCGCCCTCACCCCGCGTCACTTCCGGGACCTGGTCGCGATGACCGAGACCGGCGACGCGGTGGCGGCGATCGAGAAGGCCCTCGGTGCCGACTTCACCACCGAAGCCGACCGGTACATCCATCGTGGGGTCCTCACCCCACTGTTCGCCGCGTGGTTCGCACGCCACTCCGCCGCCGAGGTCGACGAGGCCCTGTCGAAGAGCGCGGTGTTGTCGGAGCGCTATCGAACATTCGACGAGGTCGTCGAATCAGGTGTGCTGCAGCAGAATCCGCTGTTCACCGAGCTGTACCAACCGGGCATCGGCACGTACCTCGCTGCCGGCCTCCCGGCCCGGTTCGACGGTGAGCACTACTTCGCCGGACCCGCCCCGGAGCTGGGATCGTCGGCGGGATTCTGACGCCCCCAACAGACAGAGTGCGGGATCAGTGCCGTTTTCCGGCACTGATCCCGCACTGTGTTCAGGTCACCTGTGCGCGAGGTGGTCCGGCCGTGGTGCGGTGCCGCCGAACGGTTCCTGCAGGGCATTCGCCTTCGCGTTGAACACGACGAAGAGGTTGCTCCGCGGGTACGGCGTGATGTTGCCGGCCGAGGCGTGCAGGCAGTTGGAGTCGAAGTAGAGCGCCGAACCCGCCGGTCCGGTGATCGTGTCGATCCCGAGCTCGTCGGCGAGCGCCGCGACATCCTCCTCTTCGGGTGTGCCGAACGGCGGGCGGTACGAGGTCAGCGATTCCCGGTGGTAGCCATCGGGTGTCGCTCCTACGCAGCTCACGAATCGGCGATGCGATCCGGGGATGATCATCAGCGAACCATTGGTGGAAAGGTTCGGGGTGAGAGCCAGCGAGACGCTGAGCGCTCGTGGCGCAGGCATCCCGTCCTCGGCGTGCCAGGTCTCGAAGTCGGAGTGCCAGTAGAAGGGCCCGCCGGCGAAGCCCGGCTTCAGGTTGATCCGGCTCTGGTGGATCGTCACCTCGTCGTCCAGGATCTGTTCTGCGACACCACGGATCGCATCGCGGTCACAGATCTCGGCGATCAGGTCGCTGAACTTGTGCACCGCGAACAGCGAACGTACGTCGCCGCTGGAGGATTCGCGGATCACCCGGTCATCCTCCCCGAGGCGATCGGTGATGTCGGAGACCTCGCGGAGACACGCGTCGATGTCTGCGGCCGACAGGACCTTGTTCTCGGTGTGGTACCCGCGGTCGGCGTAGTGACGCAGTTCAGGCGCCGACAACGGTCCCGGGTTCCCCATGCTGCCCCACACGGTGTTGTGGGGGCGGGGTTCGATCTGGCTGCGGTGGACGAGACGGGTTCGGTACACGTCGACACCGCGGGCCGGGTTGTCACTCCTCGGGATCCCGGTCTTGGTGATCTGAGTGTTCTGGTTTGCTGTTTGAGTTGCCACGATCGAGTCGATCCTTTCCCTCATCCGGCAGGCCGCCCGGGAAAGACATCCGGGAGCAGGCAAGGTGATTGTGTTGTGCGCGAGTCCGCATCACAGGACGGCGGACCGCGAGACGGTACGGCTGCACGGGGCGCGCGATCAGCTGCACGCGCTGATCAGGCCGTATGAGTGCACCTTGCCAGGGAAATGCGGTCCCCCGCAACCATGCTGGTATGCCGGTCGCGAAAGCCGTGGACGTGGCGTGGATCTCAGATGTGTTGAAGCACCACGGTCGCGATCGAGGAGGGTTTTCCCGACGAGTTGGCCGACACGACCCGCACCACGGACAGGCTTCGTCCGCGGTGCATCGTCTCGGAGGTGAAGGTGGTGACATCGGCGGCGTTGCACGGACGTACGTAGGTGATGTCGATACTGGTGGTACGAAACTGCCCGTTCGCCTCGACCGACGACATCGCAGCGAGTTCGGAAGCGCAGATGAGGATTCCGCCGTGCACGCTGCCCATGCCGTTGGCGGAGAGGATCGTCGGGGCCATCGTCAGCACGCCGGGAGCCGTGGGCACGAGTCCCAGTTGATCGCGAACCGGGCTCACCGGCGCGTCGAGAACCTCGGTGGTCGCATGCGCACCCGGAGTGGTCGGCGCGTCCACCAGATGGGAGCGCTGGATGATCGTCGCGATCGGGCGGCCGGACGGATCGGACACCCGGCCCGTGGTCATCGCGCCACGCTCGTCGCGGGCGACGAGTTCGCCGGTGACGTTCAGCGGTGTCCCGTCGAGCGGCGGGTCCGCGACGAAGTCCATCCGGATGCCGAGGGAGACCGGCCAGAGGCCGTCGGGGCTGCCGGCGTCGACGACGTATCCGGTCACGTCGTCGAGGGCGACGGCGAGCGATGCGCGGTTGACGCCGGCGGCGGGGTCGGCGAGCCACGGCCCGGTCTCGACGCGGGCCTCACCGCGTTCGGCGGACACGGAGTGGCCGCTGATCCGCAGCATGACCTCGGGTCCACCGATGTAGAAGACAGAGGATGTCGTCGGCATGGGACGAATTTACTCAGCGCCGGGAATTCGCGTACTCCAGGATCACGTCGACGGCCCGCGCGGCACTCTGGCAGGCGCCCTCCATCGTGGTGGTCCAGTCGGTCCTGGTCCAGTCTCCGGCGAGGGCGAGGCCGTCGACGGCGGTGCGCTGGTCGGGGCGGATTCCCGCGGTTCCGGGCCGCTGCGCGAACGTCGACTTCGGCATTCGTACGACGTGACTGTGGATCACCTGCGCATCCGCGGCCTGCGGGTAGTACCTGCGCAGCATGTCCATCTGGATGTCGGTGATCTCGGCGTTGGTCTTGCCGATCAGGTCGTACGACGCCGACACCGTCGTCGAGTAGAACCAGTTGTCCTTCGGTTCCCGTCCGTGCATGCGCTGACGGTCCCAGACCTGCTCCAGCACTCCCTCACCGCCGTGGAGGATCTCGCCCCAGTCGGTCATGCCGATCGACCGGTCGAGGTAGAGGTTGACGCTCACGATCGGGACCGGAGTGAGGGTGTCGACGGCCTCGTAGATCCGTTCATGGCCCGGGACCTGGTCGAGAAGTCCCTTCACACTCCACACGGGTACCGCACAGATGACCGCGTCGGCCGCGACCTTCTCGCCGTCTGCGAGCGTCACCCCGGTGACCGTGCCGTCGGTGACGTCGATGGAGGAGACCACCGCCCGATGCCGGACGTCGACGCCGGCGTCGGCGAACCGCTTCTCCGCGCCCGCGATGAACAGGGTGTCGAGGTCGACGTTGGGGAAGCCGATGGAGACCGGGGTCCGGGTCGCGATGGCGCGCCGGGTGCCCGTGACGAGCAGGTCGGCCGGGACCTTGGCCGACGAGATCTCGGTCTTGTCGCCGGTGAGGCCGATGACGATGCCGTCCCAGAGCGCGTCGCGAGCCGACTGCGGCATGCCGATGCGACGGAACCACTCGTCGGCGGTCACCTCGTCGAGCCATTCGGGTTGCCGGAACGCGTGCCGGATCAGCCGGGCCTGGGCGAGGGCGGTACGAAGTCGGTCGAGCCCGGTGACGCCGGGGAGGTCGCCGATCGCCGCTCGCAGGCCGGTCAGTCCGCCGAAGGCCGACCTCCGGGTGGCGCCGCCCGGCATCCGCATGGTCATGTGGCCGGGGAATTCGACATGTTCGCGTGTACCGACACTCTCGAGGTACCGCATGAGGTGCTCGTATCCGCTGGCGAAGACGTGCTGGCCGTTGTCGGGCACGTCGTCCACCGCGGCGAGCGGCATCGAGATGGTCCGACCACCGAGTGAACCGCGCCGCTCGAGGAGCGTCACCCGTTGCCCCGCCTCCGCGAGCCATACCGCCGACGCCAGACCGGCGAGTCCCCCACCAACGACCACGCAATGCATGCGCCACAGCGTAGTCGCCGGCGTTCACCGGCGTGAGATGATTCCCCCCTTTCGTCTCAAGACGTCATCTTGACGTTCCTGGCCGCGCCGAGGGCTGCGACGGCCTGCGGCACCACGGCAAGTGAGAGCACGGCCATCGCCACCGTCCACGAGCCGGTCACATCATGGATCAGGCCGATCACTATCGGCCCGACCGCGGCTGCAAGGTAGCCCACCGACTGCGCCATACCGGAGACCTGACCGGTCTGCTCCGACCCTGAGCTGCGGAGAACCATGAAGAGCAGGGACAAGCTGATCGACGCACCGGGGCCGACCATCACGCATGCGGCCCAGAACCCGGCCCACACGTCGGTGCCGATCAGTCCGGCGAAGCCGATCGCGCAGACGGTGAGCACCACGAAGGTCACCACACGCTGGTCGTCGAACCGTCCGGCGACGATCGGCGCGACCAAGGACATGATGAGGGCCACCACCTGTGCGGACGCGACGACGGCACCCGCCCCCACCGGCGTCATCCCGTTCTCGTCGACCAGATACTGCGGCAACCACGCCACGAAGGTGTAGAAGATCAGCGACTGCGTGCCCATGAAGACGGTGACCGCCCACGCGATGGGGTTCCGCAGCAACGACGACGTCGGAGCCGCCGCCGTCACCCGGTGCACATGCGACAGCTGCGGGACCCAGACGATCACCGCGACCAGCGCGAGAAGCCCCCACGAGGCGAGCGCGAGACGCCAGTCGCCGCCCAGCGCATCGTTGATCGGCACGCTCACACCGGAGGCGACCGCGGCACCGCCGGAGAGTGTCATCGAGTAGAAGCCGGTCATCAGCCCCGACCGATGCGCGAAGTCCCGTTTGATGAGCGCCGGCAGAACCACATTGCAGGTGCCGATGGCGGCGCCGATGACCGCCGACCCGACGAACAGGGCGATCGACGACGGCACGAGTCGCACGACGATGCCGACGATGAGTACGAGCATCGCGCCGAAGATGACCCGCTCGATACCGAACCGGTTCGCGAGCCGGGGCGCGACGGGAGCCGAGATCCCGAAGAACAGGACCGGAAGCGCGGTCAGCAGACCGGCCACCGCACTGCTGAATCCGGCATCGGCCGAGATGGTCCCGATCAGCGGACCGACCGACACCACGGCGGGACGGAGATTGGCCGCCACCAGCATCACGCCGACCGCGGTGATGATCACACCGGCGGTGGTCCGCTCGTTCGTCGTCTTCCGGAGGCGCGCCGTGCGCGAGGGACTCACCGGGGCCGCGCGATCGCGGCGACGCGGAAGCGGGCCTGTGGAGACATCGTTACGCAACCTAACATTCGACGCCCGATCCAACGGATCCGGAAGTCCGACGGCGAGCGGCCATCGGTGTTTGAATGAGCCATGTCGTTCGGGGTGCGCATGAACTTCCTGCGTGTGGCGGGTTTCTTCGGCTTGATCGTCGGGGTGGTGCTGGGTGTCGTCGGAGCTCCGCCGACCGCGCATGCCGCTCCCGGTCCGGGTTCACCGCTTCCCTCCGCCGACCCGTTCTATCGGTACGACGGGTCGCTGCGGCACACCCCGCCGGGAACCGTCCTCCGAACCAGGCCGATGACGTTCCGGACACCGCGCCTGTCCACGCCCATCACCGGAACCCAGGTGCTGTACCGCACCACCGACCAGTTCGGCGCCGGCCGCGCGACGGTCGCGACCGTGCTGCGCCCACTGATCCCGGGTCCGACGAAGCTCGTCTCCTACCACATGGCCTACGACGCTCTCGGCTCGCAATGCGACCCGTCCTACACGCTCGCGGGCGGTTACACGAACGGCACCGCCACCGCCGAACAAGGCGTCATCGCAGGCTATCTCGCGGCCGGTTACACGGTCGTGGTGCCCGACTACGAAGGCGAGGACCTGCAGTGGACCGTCGGCCGGCAGTCGGGATATGCGGCGCTCGACGGCATCCGAGCTGCCGAGGCGTTCCTGAGACTCCCGCGGACCACACCGGTGGGCCTGGTGGGTTACTCCGGGGGTTCCATCCCGACCCAGTGGGGAGCCGAGATCGCGCCGCGCTATGCGCCCGAACTCAACATCATCGGCGCTGCCGCCGGCGGACTGCCGGTCGACCTGGCTCACAACCTGCCCTACATCGACGGCAGTGCGAAATGGGCCGGGGTGATCCCCGCCCTGATCGTCGCCTACCAGCGCGCCTACCGGATCGACACCTCCGCCTTCCTCTCCGCGCGCGGCGAACAGGTCACGAAAGCCGTGAGCTCCGAGTGCATCTCGCAGTTCGCGTCGAAGTACCCGGGGCTGACGAGCGCGGCCATGGTGACCCCGCCCTACACGGGACTGCTCGACGTCCCCGCGGTGGTGCGTGCCATCAACGACAACATCATGGGCAGTCAGGGCACGCCGCGGACCAAGATGTTCCTCGCGGTCGGCCACTACAACGCGACCGGCGACACCCTGATGATCACCGGAGACGTCATCGCCCTCGCGAACGAATACTGCTCCCGCGGAGTCGATGTCACCTACCAGCAGCTCAACGGACTGACCCACCAGGAGGCCTTCCTCCCGTTCGAACCGCTCGCCGCCGAGTATCTGACCGAACGCTTCGCCGGCATCCCCACTCGCAGCAACTGCGCATCGCTGCCGCGCGGGAACAGCCTGGCGCCGCTGCCGATTCCCTGACGACGTTCCCCCTCAGCCGGGGAGCGTTTCGCCACCGATCGGGGCAAGTACCTCACCGGTGTAGTAGGACGACAGCTGGTCGGCCGCGAAGAACACATACGACGGCGCGATCTCGTCGGGCTGGGCGGCGCGGCCCATCGGTGCCTGCGTGCCGAAGTCCTTCACGGCTTCGGCCGGCATCGTCGCCGGGATCAGCGGGGTCCACACGGGTCCGGGAGCGACGCAGTTGACGCGGATTTTCCGCTCCATCAACGACTGTGCGAGCGAGTACGTCAGGGCGAGGACCGCACCCTTGGTCGCCGAGTAGTCGATGAGACTGTCATTGCCGCGCAACCCGTTGATCGACGAGGTGTTGATGATCGCCCCGCCACCGGTCAGGTGCGGCACGGCGGCGCGGGTGGTGTGGAAGAAGCTGTGGATGTTCACGTCGAACGTCCGGTACCACTGCGCAGGATCGACTTCCAGAAAGTCGTCGACGACCTCTTGGTAGGCGACGTTGTTCACAAGGATGTTCAGCCCGCCGAGTTCGGCGACGGTCCGTTCGACGACGTCGGCGCAATGGGCGGGGTCTCCGAGATCGCCGCGGTACGCGCGGGCCGTGCGTCCTTCGGCCTCGATGAGCTCGACGGTGTGGCGGGCGTCCTCGTCCTCCTCGAGGTAGGCGATCGCGACGTCGGCGCCCTCCTTGGCGAAGGCGATCGCGGTGGCACGGCCGATGCCCGAGTCGCCACCGGTGATCAACGCCTTCTTGCCCGCGAGCAGATCGCGGCCGCGGTACTCGCGCATCTCGTCGCGCGGACGGTCCGGCATGTCCCCGGTCTCGCCCGGGTACGGGATGGTCTTCGCTTCGTGCGGTGAGTTCTCCTGATCGGTCATGGTCGTCCGGTTGCCCGCAGCGGCGCGATCGAAAACCTGACTTCGCGTATCACCGGCACTCGCAGAAATCGCCACCTTTCGACCAGAAGAGCTACGAGAGGGAGCGCGACTGTTCGGAAGGTGGCGATAGTTCTGCGGCTCGGGGTCAGGGATTCTCGTCGGGGATCTCCTGGTCGAGCTTCTCGTCGAGCGACTCCCCCTCGCGCTGCTCGCGGGCCGTCGTCCCGGTGCGGTCGCTGGCCGACCAGTCCTCCGGCGGGTCCATCCCGTCCTCGAGCGGGTCGCGCGCCAGATGGTCCTCGTCGAGGTCCTCGGCACCGACCGTCATGGTCAGGTCGGGGTTGACGCCTTCCGTCGCGGCACCGGCGTCGGCGCTGTCGCTGTTGGTGCTCATCAAGACCTCCTCGCATCTCACCGGCGGCCACTCCCGGCCACCGTGGGACAGGCCTACCCGGCGGTCAGACCGTCGAAACAACGGCAGTGACCTGCGCATTCTCGAAGGACTACATCCAGGGTCGACACAGCTCGGGTCACTTCTCGCGGCTAATGAATCCCAGGTAAGCTCAAATTCCGCCCGAGACCGCCGGCGTGCAGTTCTGCGTGCCTTTTTCAGCTCTAGGGGTAACCGTGCCAAAGATTGACAACATTCCTGCTGACGATTCCCGCATTCGGCACGTCGGTAGCTTCCGGTTTCTCTTCGACACCGAGGAGTGGTGGTGGTCGGACGAGGTCGCCGAGATGCACGGCTACCAACCGGGCGAGATCAACCCGACGACCGAACTGCTCGCCGGACACAAGCATCCCGACGACCGCCACGCGTTCGACGAGATGGTCGCGACGATGCTGAGTCGACGTACGCCGTTCTCCAGCCGTCACCGCATCATCGACACCTCCGGCACGGTCCATCATGTCGCTGTGGTCTCGCAGCAGATCATCGACGAAGACGGCCAACCGATCGGCGCCGAGGGCTTCTACCTCGACCTCACCGGTTACGAGGAGACCGTCAAGTTCCAGGTCGACGAGCACGTCGCGCGTTTCCGGGAGAACCAGGGTGTCATCGAGCAGGCCAAGGGCATGATCTCGATGGCCTACGGGGTCAGTCCCGAGCGTGCCTTCGAGGTGATGCGCTGGCGGTCGCAGACTGCGAACGTCAAGGTCAACGAGCTGGCCAAGAACATCGTCACGGGTGTCCACCGGTACGTCGTGCTGCCCGACCCGGTCCGCCAGTCCTTCGACCACCTGCTCCTGAACGCTCACCACAACGAGAACTGAGCCCCTCACCGACGCGGATCGTCGGGTTTCAGGGTCGTCGTACCGGGGTATCTGCAAGCGAAACGCCGACTCTCGGCAATTCGGCGGCGGTGACGCCGCGATCTGCGGACCCGGTTGAGCCAACAGCCGTTCATGTCTCGAAGTGAACGGATGGAACAGTGGACGGACGATTCAACGGGCAACTCGGCGGTGCGGCGACCCTCGAGAAGGTGGAGGGCTCACGGACGGCGCGGACGAGCACCGCGAATATCCGGGTGGCGTCCGTCCCCCAGTCGCACGTCTACGTTCGGCATCTCTCGCCGGTGAACGGATCGGTCAGCGTTCTGGACACCGGGTCGGTCTCGGTCACCCGACTTCCCGACCCGGTGCCGGCGGACGGCGCGAAGGTGCCCGGCGGCTGGTGGCCGCCCCTCATGCTCGACCCGCGGTGGATCGCCGAGCATCACGACGAGTTCGACGTCTTCCACATCCACTTCGGTTTCGACGGCATCGAACCGTCGGTGATGGCCGACGTCCTCACCGAACTCGACCGCCACAACAAGCCGCTCGTCTACACGCTGCACGATCTCCGCAATCCCCACCACCCGGAGCCCGGCGCTCATGAGGAGGTCCTCGATCTCCTCGTCCCGGCCGCCGCCGAGGTCATCACCCTGACCCCGGGTGCGGCCGAGCAGATCTCGCAGCGCTGGGACCGGTCCGCGACGGTGCTCCCGCACCCGCATGTCATTCCGCCGGCCCGGTTCACGCCGCGCGAGGCACCGACCAACGAGTTCATCGTCGGCGTGCACGCGAAGAGCGTGCGCGCCAACATGGACCCGCTGCCCGTGATCATGACCCTGCTGGAAGCCGCGTCCGACTATCCGGACATGACCATCCAGATCAATCTCCACGACGAGGTCTTCGTTCCCGGAAACCACTGGTACAACCCGGACTTCGGCACCACCGCCCTCGCACTGTCGCGCCATCCGTACGCCCGCGTGCTGGTGCACGAGTACTACACGGACGACCAGCTGTGGGACTACCTGAGCAAGCTGTCGGTCTCGGTCCTGCCCTACCGGTTCGGCACCCACTCCGGCTGGCTGGAGGCCTGCCACGACCTCGGCACCTCCGTCATCGCGCCGAGCTGCGGCTTCTACCACCAGCAGCAGGAGTGCTTCACCTACGACTTCACCGAGGATCATTTCGATCCGGAGTCGCTGGTTGCCGCACTGGCCCAGGCATATTCGGCTCGGCCGGCGCCGGCGATGTGGCGGGACCGCCGTACGCAGCGGTCGACGCTCGCCGAAGCGCACGCCGGCCTCTACACGAGGGTGCTGGATGCGTGATCCGCTGCGGATCGCGGTCGTCGCGTCCAGCCGGTACCCGATAGCGCAGCCGTTCGCCGGCGGCCTCGAGGCCCATGTCTGGCACCTGACGCGGGCGCTGACGCTGGCCGGCCACGAGGTCACGCTGTTCGCGGGGGCCGGAAGCGACCTGCCCGTCGAGTCAGACCGCCTGCGCGGTGAGCTGTTCGAGCCGTCGGCTGCCGCCCGGTCGGACGTGTCGATGCCGCCGATCGAGGTGCTGCAGGATCACCACGCCTACCTCTCGCTGATGCTCTCGTTCAGCCGGAACCCGGGCGACTTCGACGTGATCCACAACCACAGCCTGCACTACCTGCCGGTCGCGATGGGTCCGTCCGTGGAGACGCCGATGGTCACCACGCTGCACACCCCGCCCACCCCGTGGCTCGAATCGGCGCTGGCGCTGGCACCGGAGACCAGATGTGTCGCGGTCAGCCGGCACACGGCGCAGGCCTGGTCGCATGTTCTCGGTTCGATACCGGTGGTACACAACGGCGTTCAACTGGATCACTGGCCGATCGGCCACGGCGGGGACGACCTGGTCTGGTTCGGCCGGTTCGTGCCCGAGAAGGGTGCCCACCTCGCGATCGAGGCCGCCCGCACCACCGGCCGCCGGCTCCGGCTCGCCGGACCGATCAGCGACGAGACGTACTTCCGCGACCACGTCGCACCGTTCCTCGGTGATCGCGTCCGCTATGAGGGCCATCTCCATCAGCACGAGCTGGCGCGACTGGTCGGGTCCTGCGGCGCCGCCCTCGTGACGCCGGTGTGGAACGAACCGTACGGGTTGGTCGTCGCCGAATCTCTCGCCTGCGGAACACCTGTGGCCGGATTCGCTCGCGGTGGCATCCCGGAGATCGTCGGCGACAACGCCGGTGTGCTCGTTCCGGGCGACGATGTCGACGCACTCGCCGAGGCCACCGAGAAGGCCTTCACTCTCGATCGATGCGAGGTACGTCGACGTGCGCAGGAGCATTGCTCCGACATCGCGATGATCGAGCGGTACACCGCCATCTACACCGACATGGTGGCCGACCGGAGGTACCGGGAGACCCACTCACCTGCAAAGGCATTTTCGGCATGATCGGCTATTACGTCCACCACCAGGGGCGCGGGCACTGTTCCCGGGCCGCTGCGATCGCCGCGCACGTCCAGACCGAGGTCGTAGCGCTCACGAGCGCCGAACTGACCGATCCCGCGTTCAGCGAGGTGGTGACGCTCCATCGCGACGACACCGATCCCGCCCCCGTCGACGTCGACGCCGGCGGCCTGCTGCACTGGGCACCCCGCCACGACGCAGGGTTGCGCGGCCGGATGGCACAGCTGGCGGACTTCGTCGCCACCCGGCGTCCGGTGGCGATGGTCGTCGACGTGTCGGTCGAGGTCACGCTGTTCCTGCGACTCCTCGGTGTGCCGGTCGTCGTCATGGCCATGCCCGGTGTGCGCGACGATCTGACCCACCAGCTCGCCTACCGTGCCGCCGACGCCATCATCGCTCCTTGGCCCGGTGACCTGTATCAACCGGATTGGCTCGCCGAGCACCTGCACAAGACGGTCTTCACCGGCGGCGTCTCTCGGTTCGACGGCCGTCCGCAGGCCGGCCATCCGACCTTCGCCGCCGACGTCCTCGTACTCACCGGCGCAGGCGGCGATCCGCGGGCGCCGCATCCCGCGACCGATCTGGCCGACGCTCTCCCCGACCTCAAGGTGGTCGGCCTCGGTCCCGCTTTCGGAACCTGGGTCGACGACCCGTGGCCGTTCCTGTGCAGTGCTCGCGTCGCCGTCATCGGCGCGGGCCAAGGGAGTGTGGCGGACGCCGCCGCCGCCGGGCGCCCGGCTGTCGTGATCCCGGAGGACCGACCCTTCGCCGAACAACGCGCCACCGCGAACACGCTTGCGCGCTCCGAACTCGCCCTCGTCGCCTCGACGTGGCCCGAGGTCGACCGCTGGCGATCGATCGTGGACTCGGTCGGTGACTCCGCACCGGCGTGGTCCAGGTGGCAGACCTCCGGCGCCGCCGAACGTGCGGCCCGCGCCATCGCCGCGGTGGCCCGATGACGACCGGTCCGGCCTACGCGGGTGGCGCCCCGGCGGCATCAGGCGCCGAGAGCGAAATCGTCGCGGTCGTCACCATCGCATCGGGTCGTCACCTACATCTCCTCCGCCAACTGGAGGCGTTCGCGCACTCGACCGTACGTCCCGACCTCCACGTCGTCGTCGCCATGTGCGATCCCGACATCGACGCCGTTGTCGCCGATTCGGCACCCACGGGACATCTGGTGCGGGTCGTCCACCTCGACGCCGCGGAGTCCGGGACACTGCCGCTCGCCGACGCGCGAAATCTGGGCGCTCGCACTGCCATCGAGGCCGGCGCGACACTTCTGGTGTTCCTCGATGTCGACTGCATCCCCGGGCCGGACATGATCCGGCGCTATCTCCGGTCATGCGCCGCGACACCGGATCTCCATCTCCTCTACTGCGGACCGGTGACCTACCTGCCACCTGACCAAAAGGTCTTCGAGTCGGGCGAGCTGTACCGCTTCACCGACCCGCATCCGGCTCGCCCCGTACCGGGGCCCTGCCAGACACAGCTCTCCTCGGACATGATGCTGTTCTGGTCCCTGTCCTTCGGTATCCGCTGCACCGACTGGTTGGAGATCGGCGGGTTCCACACGGGTTATCGCGGCTACGGCGGCGAGGACACCGACTTCGCGATGTGCGCGGCGGTCAACGGCTTCCGTATCGCCTGGGTCGGCGGTGCGCACGCGTACCACCAACATCACCCGGTGTCGGACCCGCCGGTCGAGCACCTCGAGGACATCCTTCGCAATGCGCGGGTGTTCCATCAGAGGTGGGATCGATGGCCCATGGAGGGTTGGCTGGACGCATTCGCGCGGCGAGGACTCGTCTACCACGACGAGGCGGCCGACGACTGGCGCCTCACCGTGGATGCGCTGTCGCGCAGCTGATCAGAACCTTATTCGCGGAACTTCGAGAAGCCGATGGTCACCCGTCGGGTGCCTGCACCGGGCATGGGGTCGCAGTACCTGATCGTGCGGGTGTCGGTGACGGTATGGACGATGCGCCATCCGAACGTGGACTCGTCCAGTTCGACGCCGTCCACGAGTTCACCTCGGACCTCACCGACCACACCATTGGAGGCCAGATGCAGGACTATCTCCATCGACGATCCCTCGACCGCCGCGGAGATGATCTGCGAGCAGATCTCGTCCACCGCGACCTTGGCGTCGATCACATCGTCGAGCGACCAGTCATCGATGTACAGAGCCGTCTCGACCAGGGCACGCACCAGCGCAAGACGATCGGTCGCCGCCGGAACCCGCAGAACCGTTGGCAAACTGCCGTCGATCGATAGCTGGGAAGTGGCGTCAGAGTCGGTCATCAATTGAGTCTTCTTCGCACGTCGAGTTGAGTGAATCTTCACCGGACCGCTCATGAATGCCCCACGTTGATGTAGTCCAAACTGCGTCTGTTCATTCGCAACACTGACGGTGCTTCCCCTGACACGTCTCGCAACGTTAGCAGAGCAAGGCTCTGTCGGTAACCTCTGCGAAGATCCGTACAGCGCTCTCAGCTGCGACAACGGCGGACAGGCGCTTCGCCGACGTTTCAGTCGGGACCCCCTGCGGTACCCGGCAGTCATCTCGATGCGAGTTCACCACCACCTGGCGAAGGGACAGCTATGCCAGATCTCACACCTGACCGCGAGGTCGCCTCCCGAGAAGCCATCGCCCGCCGACCGGCGCGGAAATCGCGTGGCCTGAAGGCGATCGGTCTCCTCGGATTCTTTTGTCTCGGATTGATGCTGGTGCTCGGCGGGACCGCGATAGCGGCCGGGGCGAGCGACCGGGACGCCACCGTGTGGCTGGCCACCGGCGCCGCCATATCGGGCATCCTCGCCGTCGGGCTCCTCATCGGCAGCCGAGTGCTCCTCCGTCGGCGCGCTGGCCGTGACGGCGAACGCGCGCATCAGGATCCGATCCAGCCGGAGACGACCGCAGAGGAAGCCGAGCGGTACGAGGAGCGCTACCACGGCTTCCCGGTCGACCACACCGGCAAGCACGAACGAGCGCGTGACGAACGCTCCGCAGACCGACACCACGACGGAAAGGCCTGAAATGCGCGCAGTGACCTGGCAGGGAAAACGCAATGTCTCGGTGGAGACCGTGCCCGACCCCAAGATCATCGAACCCACGGACGCCATCATCAAGGTCACCTCGACCAACATCTGTGGTTCCGACCTACACCTCTACGAAGTACTCGGCCCGTTCATGAACGCCGGCGACATCCTCGGCCATGAGCCGATGGGTATCGTCGAGGAGGTCGGTTCGGACACCGGCGACCTCCGGGTCGGGGACCGCGTCGTCATCCCGTTCCAGATCTCGTGCGGCGCATGTCAATTCTGCAACGACGGACTCATGACCCAGTGTTCGACGACCCGCGTGAAAGAACAGGGCATGGGCGCGGCGCTCTTCGGCTACTCGCAGCTCTACGGTTCGGTGCCGGGGGGCCAGGCAGAGTATCTCCGTGTGCCGCAGGCACAATTCACCCACATCAAGGTCCCGCCCGAGAATCCGGACTCACGATACGTGTATCTGTCCGACGTCCTACCGACGGCCTGGCAGGCGGTCGAGTACGCCGAGATCCCCAGCGGCGGAACGGTCACCGTTCTCGGACTCGGCCCGATCGGCGACATGGCCGCGCGCATCGCCTCCCACAAGGGAGCTCGGGTCATCGGCGTCGACCGTGTGCCAGAACGCATCCGGCGCGCACAGGGTCGCGGCATCGAGACGGTGAACTTCGACGAGGTCGACGACGTCGGAGAGGCGATCCGCGACCTCACCGGCGGCCTCGGCACCGACTCCGTCATCGACGCCGTCGGCATGGAGGCCCACGGGTCACCCCTGAACAAGGCGATGCAGACCGTCGTCGGGCTGCTCCCCGATCCGATTGCCCGCAAGGCCATGTCGGAGGCGGGAGTCGACCGGCTCGGCGCCCTCTACTCCGCAATCGACATCGTCAAACGCGGCGGGACGATCTCACTGTCGGGCGTGTACGGCGGTATGGCCGACCCGCTGCCGCTGCTGACCATGTTCGACAAGCAGATCCGGCTGCACATGGGACAGGCCAACGTGAAGCGGTGGGCCGACGACATCCTCCCGCTGCTCACCGACGCCGACCCGCTCGGAGTGGACACCTTTGCCACTCACGAACTACCGCTCGATCAGGCGCCGGAGGCGTACGACAAGTTCCAGCGCAAGGCCGACGGCATGGTGAAGGTCATCCTGAAGCCCTGAGCGGGATCGAGGGCCCATGCCAGGTGCTCCCGGCATGGGCCCTCGGTAACCGATTACGTGGCCCGGCAGCGTCTCACGCGTGCTTGAGCAGCGGCTCCTCGTACTCCTCGTCGTCGGCGACCTCTTCACGCAGAGTTTCGAGGATCCGGGTGAGGAGCCGCGACACGTGCATCTGGGAGATCCCGATCTGGCGAGCGATCTCACTCTGGGACATCGAACGGAAGAACCGCAGGGTGAGGATCGTTCGTTCGCGTTCGGTGAGTCGAGCAAGCGCCGGCTGTAGCGTGACGAACTCCTCGACCATGTCCAGGCGCTCGTCTTCGTCGCCCAGCGTGTCCGCGAGAGTCCAGCCGTCCGTGGACGAACCAGCTTCGGCGTCAATGGAACTCGCGGTGTATGCGGACCGCGCGACCATCCCTTCGATGACCTCGCCGACCGGTAGTCCGAGGTGCTCGGCGATCTCGCTCGGCCGCGGCGACCGTCCGAGGGACTGCAGGAGTTCCTCGCTGGCCTTCGCGATGTTGAGCGAGGCCTCCTGCGCACGACGTGGCACTCTGATCGACCACGTGCTGTCACGGAAATACCTCTTGACCTCGCCCATGACCGTCGGGACGGCAAAAGCGAGGAAATTATTGCCACGATCGACATCGAATCTGTCGACCGCATGCATGAGACCGATCCGCGCAACCTGGCGCAGATCATCAACCGGTTCACCACGATCGGAGAACCGGCGTGCGACGTGATCCGCGAGCGGTAGGCACCGCTCGATCACTTCGTCGCGTTTCTTGGCACGTAGGTCGTCGTCGCGTTCACTGCGAATCTCTCGCAGTATCGGGAGGACGTCGCTGTAATCGTCGTGCTCGGCGCGTTGTGTCGCCATTTGTCACCACCCAGACGTTCAGATCTTGCGACCGATGGGCTGACTGCTGCCCCATCTAGCATGGATTGATGCCGCGCACGCGACTCGACGCGCATCAGGTACTAGACAATCATGTTCTTCGCCACACGTCCACTTTCGGCGTCTCACAATGCGGGATTTCTTGACGACTTTCTACCGTGACCCGAGTCGGTCTTGTTCGGCATCCGAAGGACCCGTAGGGTAGGGGTGCGGTTCAGGTCGGAGCCGCGCACTAAAGAGCGAGTGGGCACCCAAGGTCCCTCGACTCACGCGACATCACGGCTTATCTCCGTTCAGGACGATCGTGAACTTGGGTCCCGCTCGAACACCAGCGGGCACTCGCCGGGTTCGGTCCACAACAGATCGCCCCTGCAAACGCTTCCACTGAGATGAGACCACCTCATGCCGCTCACCACATCCACCGTTTTCCGTTCGGCGTTCGACGTCGGCACCGGCTCCCCTGAGCGCACGTCACCGCGACGTTTCGATTGCGCGAAATCGTATTGTGTACAGCGCTTTTCCGGCAGCGTCGACCGCGAGACGGCGGCGGACTTCGCTGCTGCGCTCGATCGCGTCGCGCGCGATCGTATCCACGGCGTCGTCCTGGACTTCTCCGCGGTCAACTTCTTCGGCACGGTCGGACTCGTACTGCTGCAGACCTTCGTCGACGATGCCGCGAAGCGCTCTACTCCAGTCGTCCTGGTCGGCGAACGAACTGTCAGCCGCCCCCTCGAAATCTGCGGGATGGCCGGCCGGGTTCGCGTCTTCGAGACCGTCGACGAGGCCGGCCGCACGCTCACCGAAGGCGAGATCGGCCCCAGCACAACAGAGTTCGCGGTCTCCGAGTAGAACTCGACGCAGCGCGCCGGCAGGTCACCTCTTGAGGGTGATCTGCCGTGCTATCTCCACCAGTTTGGTGTTCGACTCCTGGGACAGCTTCTTCAGGAGATCGAACGCTGCCAGCGCATCGATGTCGAAACGCTCCATCAGGATGCCCTTCGCCTGCCCGATCACGTCACGATTGGCCAGAGCGCTGTTGAACTGCTGGTCCTTCTTGATGGTGTTCCAGGCCAGCGCGGCATGGGTCGCGTACACGACGCCGATGTCCTCGGCGTGCAGGTCGAAGACATTCGGTTCGTCCGCGAAGAGGTTGAGCGCCCCGATCTTGTTGCGATTGGCGAAGAGCTGGAACGACAACACGGATCGGATCGGCACCTCGCCCATCGCCCGGCTCCGGTATTTCGGCCACCGCTCGTCGTTCTGGAGATCGTCGACGCGGACCACCCGGTCGTGCAGGGCTGCCGACAGGCAGGGCCCCTCTCCGACATCGGCCTGGATCCGGTCGTGGATCTCCGCGATCTCGTGGGTTGCCCCGAACGATTCGATGGAGCGCCGGTCGGTGGCGACCGTGAGTCCGGCGTACTGGGCTCCGGGGATCTCGGCCACCGCACCGGCCACGATCGTCTTGGCCACCTGTTCGTCGTCGGCTTCGTCGCCGTGCAGCCCTCGTGCCAGCTCCGCGATGCGGAGATGAACATTGTCGGTCGCTTCGGTCACGATCGAACTCCTCTCGAGGCGGCCGACCACGTCGCGAGCCCGAGTCGATACCGCCGCACTGCTTACGGACCCGAATACCAACGTAGCGCCTGTAAACCTCATGAACGGGGTTTCACGGTCCCTGAACGACGTTCCGCCCGCGTACGTCGCTCTGGCAGGCTTTGCATCATGCTCCCCATCCTCGATCTCGACGACGCGGAAACCGACCCCACGACCTTTCGGGCGGCCCTCCGAGAGGCCGCTCACGACCACGGGTTCTTCTACCTGACCGGCCACGGGGTGCCGGGCGAGTCGCTCACCGAGGTCATGCGGCTGGCACGCGACTTCTTCGCACTGCCCGACGAAGTCAAGAACGAGATCAGTCAGCTCCAGAGCCCACAGTTCCGCGGGTACTCGCGGCTCGGTGGTGAACTGACCAACGGCAAGGTGGATTGGCGCGAGCAGATCGACATCGGCCCCGAACGCGCGGTCTTCCCCGGCGCCGAGGGCTACTGGCGGCTGCAGGGACCGAATCTCTGGCCTTCGTCGCCTGCCGGCTTCCGCGCCTCCTTCGAGGAGTGGGGCACTGCACTGTCGGAAGTCGGGTTGCGGTTGCTGCGGCACTGGTCGGTGTCGCTCGGCGCCCCGGAGTCCTTCTTCGACGCGGCGTTCGCGGAGCTGCCGGCCACGCTGATCAAGGTGGTGCGCTACCCGGGTACCGCCGACAGCACGCAGGGCGTCGGCGCGCACAAGGACTCCGGAGTCCTCACCCTGCTACTCGTCGAACCCGGCTCGGAGGGCCTGGAGGTCGAGACAGCTGCAGGCAGATGGGTGGAGGTCCCGCCCGTCGAGGGCGCGTTCATCGTCAATATCGGCGAACTGCTCGAGGTCGCGACCGGGGGCTACCTCCGTGCGACCCGGCATCGGGTCCGCACGCCCCGCCTCGGGATCGACCGGGTCTCGATCCCGTTCTTCCTCAACCCCGCGCTCGATGAGGTCATCCCGATCATCGACCTCCCGCCCGAACTGGCGACAGCGTCGCGCGGCGTCGAAACCGATCCGGACAACCCGATCTTCAGCACCTACGGTGAGAACGCCTGGAAGTCGCGCACCCGCGCCCATCCCGATGTTGCCGAGTTGCATCACGGAATCATCCCGTCCCAGCCTGTTTCGGCGTACTGAGCCTTTCGGTCGGGCTGAGCAGAACTGTCTGCTCGACGCCGTGCACCCGTGCGCTACAGGCGAGCGTCGAGAAGCTCTTCTCCCTCATCCCGGCGACCGACCTCGCCGTCCAGTGGGATCTGCCGACCAAGCTGGTCACCGTCGAGGGCTGGTTCCCCAATCCTTATGCGGGGCATGAGGCGATCTTCGCGGCGATCGCACGCCTGGCGTCGTGGATCCCCGACGGCGCCGAACTCACCTTCCATCTGTGCTACGGCGACTCGAAGTTCGGGGCGTCGCCGTTCATGGGTGATCCGCCGGATGCCGAGGCCGCCGCGCGCGGAGGACGCCACATCCTGCCGCGCGACGCGTCGGCCATCGTCACCGTCGCGAATGGACTGTCGCGACACGTGACCCGTCCGATCGACGCCATCCACGCCGCGACCGTCGCCGCCTGGAAGCGTCGTGCGCACTGGCAACCGTTGCAGAGTCTCGCGGTCGAGCCGTCGACCGAGATCTTCCTCGGCCTGCTGCACGCAGAGGACGGCGCCGAAGGTGCCCGCGAGCGTGCTTCGATCGCGTCGGTCTTCCTGCCGAACTTCGGGATCTCCACCGAATGCGGACTCGGCCGGCATTCGCACGCGCAGCTCGACGTCGTCGTGGCTGCCTACCGCGAGCTCGCCGAGAGCCGGGAGCTGGCCTCTGCCTAGACCGAACACCCACAAACCCAGCCTTTTTCGGCAAGACCTCCCCGCGTCCTGTCAGGGTGGAAAGACCGCAAAAGGGTGGGTTTTGTGGCGTGAGTCAGACCAGGTCCGACACCGTGGCGTGCTCGTCGAGCAGCGGTGGTGCCGACCGGTACCTCGGCGGAGTGACGCTCATCCGGATCGGGTTGGCCACCGATCGGAACGGTGAGTCCCGGCGCGGATCGTCGATCTCCACAACCGGATCGAGACCGAGACGTTCGGCCAGCGCGATGGCGTCGGCGATGTCGTTGAGCGGGCCACACGGCACCCGCCGCGCGGTGAGTGCGTCGAACCAGTGATCCGCGCTCGCCGTTGACAGCGCCTCGTTCAGGATCGCCGCCAGCTTCTCCCGATTCGCCACCCGCGCACTGTTCGTCGCATACCGCTCGTCGGCGGGTAGGTCCGGGCGTCCGAGGACCTCGCACAGCCCGGCGAACTGGCGGTCGTTGCCGACGGCCAGCACGAACGGACGATCCGCGGTCTGGAACACCTCGTAGGGCGCGATGCTGGGATGCCGGTTGCCCATCGCTGTCGGAACCACGCCTGCCGCCACGTAGCCCGACGACTGGTTGGCCAGCGCCGAGATCAGCGACGACAACAGGTTCACCTCGATGCGCTGTCCTTGCCCGGTCCGGTCGCGGTGCCGCAACGCGGACAGGATGCCCACGGCCGCATGCAATCCCGTGATGACGTCGACGACCGCGACGCCCACCTTGGTCGGCGTCTGCGGGTCGGGACCGGTGATGCTCATCAGTCCGCCGACCGCCTGGATCAGCAGGTCGTAACCGGGCAGCTGGTTGTTCCCGCCGAATCCTGTCACCGAGCAGTAGACGATGTCCGGCCGGCGATCGGCGACGGCGTCGTAACCGAGTCCGAGGCGATCCATCGTGCCCGGCATGAAGTTCTCGACGACGACGTCGGCCCGATCGACGAGGCGTCGTGCCTCCTCGAGTCCCGCGGGATCGGAGAGGTCGATCGCCACGGACCGCTTGTTGCGATTGACCGACAGGAAGTACGACGACGCCTCGCCCACCCAGGGCGGACCCCACGACCGGGTGTCGTCGCCGATCCCAGGTCGTTCGATCTTGATGACCTCGGCACCCAGGTCTGCCAGCAGCATCGTCGCGTATGGCCCGGCGAGGACCCGGCCGAAGTCGGCGACGACGAGTCCGTCGAGAGCCGCGCGCTCGCTCACCGGAAGGCGGCTTCGCCGGTGAGGGCGCGGCCGATGGTGAGCTGGTGGACCTCGGAGGTGCCCTCGTAGGTGAGGACGGACTCGAGGTTGTTGGCATGCCGGATGACCGGGTACTCGAGCGTGATGCCGTTGGCGCCCAAGATGGTTCGGCATTCACGGGCGATCTTGATGGCCTCGCGGGTGTTGTTGAGCTTGCCGGTGCTGATGTGCTCCGGGCGGATCTCACCGCGGTCCTTCAGACGACCCAAATGGTAGGCCAGCAGGTGCCCCTTGCCGACCTCGAGTGCCATGTCGGCGATCTTGGTCTGGGTGATCTGGTAACCGGCGAGCGGCTTGTCGAAGACCTCGCGCGACTGCGAGTAGTCGATGGCGGTCTCGAGGCAATCGCGGGCAGCGCCGATCGCACCGAAGATGATGCCGAAGCGGGCCTCGCCGAGGCTGGTCAGCGGCCCGCTCAGGCCCTGGGCCTTCGGGAGCATCGCCGAACCGGGCAAGCGGACGTTGTCGAACACGAGCTCGGAGGTCACCGACGCGCGCAGCGACATCTTCTTGTGGATCTCCGGCGCGGAGAAGCCAGGCGTGTCGGTGGGGACGACGAAGCCGCGGATACCCTCGTCGGTCTGGGCCCAGACGACCGCGACGTCGGCGATCGAGCCGTTGGTGATCCACATCTTGGTGCCGTTGAGCAGCCAGTCGTCGCCGTCACGCTTGGCGTTGGTGCGCATGCCGGACGGGTTGGAGCCGAAATCGGGTTCGGTCAGGCCGAAGCAACCGATCGCCTCACCGGCAGCCATCCGCGGCAGCCACTCGTTCTTCTGCTCCTCCGAGCCCCAATGGTGGATGGAGAACATCGCGAGCGAGCCCTGCACCGACACGAGGCTGCGGATACCGGAGTCCACGGCCTCGAGTTCGAGGCAGGCCAGGCCGTAGGCGGTCGCGCTCATGCCCGGGCAACCGTAGCCCTCCAGGTGCATGCCGAGCGCACCGATCTGGCCCAGTTCCCTGGCGATCTCCCGCGCCGGCAGCTCGGCGTTCTCGAACCAGTCGCCGATATGCGGCCGCAGACGCGCATTGGCGAAGTCACGGACGGTATCGCGGATCGCGATCTCGTCGGCGTCGAGCAACGAGTCCAGGGCGAAGAGCTGCGCCAGGGTGCTGGGTCGGGACATCGGAACCTCCGGGGGTCGGGCCTGTAACTGATGGTACAAGTTCAGCGAGAACGTTTGCGAGAACGTTTGCATGAGCTACCGTAGGTGCTCGAACGCGCAGCGTCAACAGTGCTACCGACAGGATGGGGGACCAGCGTGGCCGGAGGTCAGCGAACGCCGACCCTCAAGGAGATCGCGAAAGCTGCGGGTGTCCACGTGTCGACGGCGTCTCGGGTGCTGCGACAGTCCGAACCCGCCGACGGCTGGTCGGAGTCGGCACTGCGGGTTCGCGAGGTCGCCGATGAGCTGGGCTACCAGCGCAATCTCTGGGCGGCGAGTCTGCGGACCCGCAAGACCACCACGCTCGGCGTCGTGATGACCCGCCTGACCGACGGCGTGGTCGCCACCACCTATCAGGGCATCGAGGAGGAAGCGACGCGGGCCGGCTACTCGGTGCTGCTGTCCAGCCCGCCCGACGACCCGGAAGCCCAGCGCGCGGCCATCGAACTGCTCGTGGGACGTCAGGTCGACGGCCTCCTGCTCAGCGGGCTGCACCGACCGGGCAAGGAATTCATCGCGTCCCTGCGCGTCGGGGACGTGCCGATGATGACGCTGACCCGGCACACCGATGCCGGGCTCCCGTTCGTCGGCGGCGACGACGTGCGCGGCGGCGCGCTTGCCGCACGCCATCTGATCGATCGCGGGTACACCGACCTCGCGGTGATCGCCGGCCCCGCCCACGCCACGACGGCGACGGATCGGCTGGCCGGCTTCCGATCCGAGACCGCCGCGGCGGGGATCGAGCTCCCCGACCATCGGATCGTTCCGTCCAGTTTCGAGGTGCGCGGGGGCACCGAGGCGGGGCGGATTCTGCTCGACGCACCGGACCGGCCGAGAGCGATCTTCGCGGTGTCCGACACCATCGCCGTCGGCGTCCTCGGCGTCGCTCGCGACCTCGGGCTGCGAATCCCCGAGGACTTGGCACTCGTGGGCTACAACGACATCCCGATCGCCGCGCAGCTTCCCGTACCGCTCACGACGATCCACTCCCCCGCCCTGGAGATCGGCCAGACCGCGGTCCGTGGACTCTTGGATCTGACGGCGGGACGTGACGTGGAGTCGCGACGTCTGCCGGTCGAGCTGGTGGTCCGCGGCACCACCTAGAAGTCGCGGGAGCAGCTAGAAGTGCTGTGCGCCGCCGTCGATCGAGATCTCCTCTGCGGTGATGAATTTCGACTCGTCCGACGCGAGGAAGGCCACCGCGTTCGCGACCTCGCCCGCCTCTGCGGCGAACTGGTTCAGGAAGGTCATCCCCATACCGGCGAGGCGCGGGTTGGCCTTGTTGGTCTCCTCGATCCGCTCGACCATGCGGCCCGAGCCCATCGGCGTGATGACCGCACCCGGATGCACGGTGTTGACGCGGATGTCGTACTGCCCCAACTCCGCAGCGAAGGCGCGCGACATCCCGACCAGGGCGTGTTTGCTTGTCGTGTAGTGGACCATGAACGGCTGCAGCTTCTTTCCCGCCAGGGAGCTGATCAGGATGACCGATCCCCCGCCGCGGTCGATGAGGTGGGGAGCCGCCGCGGTAACCGTGTTCCACACGCCGGTCACGTTGATGTCCATGGTGTCGCGAAAGCTCTCCGGGGACACCTCGTCCCAGGTCTCGGGGATACAGATCCCCGCGTTGGCGACCACGACGTCGAGTCCGCCGAGTGCCTCCACCCCCTCGCCGACCGCCGCGCGGAGTCCGTCCAGATCGCGGGTGTCGCACCGGGTCAGAATCGCCTTGGCGCCCAGATCTTCGACGAGTCGCCGGGTCTCGGCGAGATCGTCCTCGGTCGCCGAGTCGTAGGGCACGCCCGGCAGTGGTCCGGCGAGGTCGACGCCGACGATGTGCGCCCCTTCCGAGGCCATTCGCACCGCGTGCGCCCGCCCCTGCCCCCGGGCAACGCCGGTGATGAACGCGACCTTGTCTGCCAGCCGTCCCATGCCACTCCCTGTCCGCCGGATGCCGGAACCCGATCGGGCCCCCTCGGCGCGACTCTACGGATTGACGGCGGCCGCGCGGGCGGAGTCGAGGGCGAAAAGGTTCTCGTCCCAGCCATCGGCGAGGGGTCCGAAGAAGTGGAAGCGGACCTTCTTGACCCGGTACAACCAGTGCCCGTCCTGCTTGACCAGCGTGTCGGTGTATCGGCCCGCGGCGATCGAGGCGACGCCGTCGAGAACGCACGGCTGCCAGAGGAACGATCGCGCCGTCGCCATGTCACCGTCGATGTCGATCTCGAGGTTCGTGATGAAGTGCCAGAACGAGGTGAGGCCACCGTCGGCCAGGCCGGCGAAGAACGCCCGCATCTCGGCCTTGCCCCGCGGGTTCGACAAGCCGTCGAACTCCCCGTCTTCGGTGAACAGTGCCATCAATTCGTCCCAGTTGCCGTCGTCGAGGTGGCGGCAGTACCGGGCGTCGAGCGTGCGGATGGCCTCGATGTCTTCCAGACGGGCGAGCCGCGACGCCAGCTCGGACTCGGTGGTCATGATTCCTCCATTAACGTTCGTTCACGTGATCCACACCATAAGCGCGAGGCATAGGCAGGTCAACCGAGCGGCCTGCCTTCATCATTGCTGGTGAAACTGCATCGCCCTAGTCTGTGCACATGAACACCCGATCGCCTTCGCCGACCGCAGCATCCCACGACCGCATCCTCGACGCCGCGCTCGACGAGTTCTACACGGCCGGTTTTCACGGTGCGACGATGCGAACCATCGGCAATCGTGCAGGTTGTAGCGCCGCCAACGTCTACAACCATTTCGAGAACAAGTCCGATCTGCTGGTCGAGATCCTGCGAACCGCGAGCGACGAACAGTTCACCGCGACCCGCAACGCGATCCGCCGGGCCGGCAAGGATCCCGCCGAACAGTGGCGCGCGGCGGTCGTCGCCCATGCGCTGTACACCGCCCAGAGACCGCGCGAGTGCCTTGTCGCGAACACGGAGCTGCGCTATCTGGGCGAGATCGATCGCAAGCGGGTGGTCGGGTCCCGCGACGCCCAGGAGCAGCAGTTCGTCGACATCGCCGAAAGGGCGGTCGAACAGGGACTTTTCCACGTCGACAGAGTCCATCAGGCGGTTACGGCCGTACTGCTGATGTGCGCCGGCATCCCGGTGTGGTTCCGACCGGACGGCCCCCGGACCGCAACCCAGGTCGCCGACGACTACGGGCAGTACGCACTCAACCTCGTCGGATACCGGACCCCGCTCAACCCATTGACCCGGGCCTGACCCGGTGCTCTAATGGTGAACGACCGTTAACGAGCGATCAGGCCGACCCGATCACTCCGGCCCGCATTCACTAGGAGAAGGCCATGACCCATCGGCCGTCACAACCCCGGACCGACAGCCCGCGCCACCTGACCGAGGAGCGCATCGCGATCCGCGACCTCGCCCGCGATTTCGCGATGAAGCAGGTCCTGCCGGTTGCCAACGAACTCGACCCCGTCCAGGGCACCATTCCCGACACGCTCAAGAAGGCAATGGCCGAGGTCGGGTTCTTCGGCATCATGATCCCGGAGGAGTACGGGGGCCTCGGCCTCGGAGTCTTCGAGTACTGCCTTGTCGCCGAGGAACTCTCACGTGCGTGGATGAGCGTGTCCGGCCTGCTGGCGCGCGGCAACGGTATGGGCGGCGGTTTCACCCCTGAGCAGGAGGCCGCGATGCTGCCCCGCGTGGCGCGCGGCGAATACCTGGGCGCCTATGCACTTTCCGAGGCGGAGGCGGGGTCGGACGTCGCCAACATCTCGTGCCGGGCGACACGCGACGGCGACGAGTGGGTCGTCAACGGCACCAAGATGTGGTGCACCTACGCCGACGAGGCCGACTACCTGGTCCTGTTCGCCCGCACCGATCCCAACAAGGACCCGGCCAAGCCCCACCGCGGTATCAGCGCCTTCCTCGTCGAGAAGGAACGCGGCGAGTTCCCCGAGGGCATCTCCGGCACCAAGGTCCGCAAGATCGGCTACTTCGGTTGGAGCACCTGGGAACTGTCCTTCGACGACTTCCGCATCCCGGCCGACCGGATGCTCGGCGAGGAGGGCAAGGGCTTCTACCTCGCGGTCAGCGGACTGGAGGTCGGGCGTGCCCACACCGCCGCCCGTGCCATCGGCCTGGCCCGCGCCGCACTCGAGGACTCCATCGCCTACATGCACACCCGCAAGCAGTTCGGCCACGAACTCGCGGACTTCCAGCACCTGCGTTTCAAGATCGCCACGATGGCCGCAGACATCGAGGCGGCGCGGCAACTCATGTACTCGGTCGCCACCGACATCGACACCGGCCGGCGGTGCTCGCTCGAGGCGTCGATGTGCAAGCTCGTCGCCACCGAGATGGCCGAACGGGTGACGAGTGAGGCCGTCCAGATCCATGGTGGCGCCGGCTACACCACCGATTTCCAGGTCGAACGACATTGGCGCGACGCACGTCTCACCAAGATCTTCGAGGGCACCAGCGAGATCCAGATGCGGATCATCTCCGACGAGCTGCTGGGCAGGGCCGGGTCATGACCACCGCCATCGCCTCGCTCCGCGTCGGAGTCCGCACCTCCACCCGAACCCGTCTGGTCGCCGATGTCCTCGACCGTCACGGACTCCGCATCCCCTCTCGTTCACAGTCTTTCGGGATGGTCGTCGCCGAGTATCTGACCGACGCGGTTCCGTGCGCGGAACGTGTCGCCATCACCTGGTCGGCAACCGCCCCCATCGCGGAATCCGACCACGTCCATGCGACCACCGTGGTGACCAGAGTCGGTGCCGACGGGATCGACCGGGAGGTCCGCCTGGTCGACGACGCCGGACGCGTTCGCGAATCCGGCACGGAGACATGGCGTACCGAGGCCAGTCCCGAGTCGGTGCCCTCCCTCGACTTCTGCTCGGTCGAGTGGGGTGAGCTACTGCGCGCTCGCCTGCACCGGGACGCCGCGTTCACCTCGTCGGTCTCCACCTGGGACGGCACCGTCGGACTGCGGTGCGGCGAGCGCGAGGTGCACCTCCGCATCTACAAGGGACAGGTCATCGACGTCACACGGCGCGCCCCGCTGGGTGCCACCTTCACCTTCGAGACCTCCCCCGCCACCTGGGTGGATCTCCTGCTGTCCGACTCGGACGACTTCATGCGCCGCGCCCTCCGAGGAGAGTTCTCCTCCGCCGGAAACGGTTACGAGTACCTGAGATTGACCAAGCCGTTGCACGCGATCATCCAGAACGCGCGTGCATTGGCACGGGAGGTGCACTCATGATCGAGGCACGCTACCTCGAGATCCAAGGCGCCCTGGCGTTCGTCGAGATCGTCACCGCCGGTTCCACGTCCTCCGGGGAATGCAACGGCGACACCCCGACCGTGCTGTGCATTCACACCGCGGGGCAGAGCGGCGTCCAATGGCGCCGTGCCGCACAGGACATCGCCGACTGCGGGTACCGCGTCGTCGTGCCGGACCTGCCGGGCCACGGCCGTTCCGAACCCTGCCCGACGGGCCCGATCACCAACCTCGTCGACTACGCGGACTGGTTGACCGCCGTCCTGCAGCAGCTGGGCATCGAGCGTCCTTATGTGATCGGCTGCTCCATCGGCGGGAAACTCACGCTGGAACTGGCGACGCGGCCCGAGTATCCGCTCGCCGGGGCCGTCGCGATGGCCGCCGAGACCGGGCCTGGCCGGGTCAAGATCGCCGGCCTGCGACGCGAACTCGAGGATGTGGCCGGACCGGCGCGTGCGGAGCGCACGTACCTCGGCAGTCTCGCGTCCGTCGGGCGGGCGGTACCCGCCGCACAGGCACATCTCATCGGCCTCATGCACAAACGCGAGGACCCGGAGATCTCGTCGTCGGACCTCATCGGCTGGGGCAGCCACGACGTCCGCGACCGGCTCACCGACCTCACCTGTGGGCTGCATCTGATCTGCGGCGCCGACGACCCGTGGATCAGCGTCGACGCCGTCCGTCGCGCCGCCGACGAGATCAACGAACTCGACGGTCCGCGTGCGCAGTTCACCGAGCTGGCCGGGTACGGCCACTACCCGATGGAAGAGCTCCCCGACTTCGGTGCCCGCGCTGACGCCTGGCTCCGATCCCTGCCGGCCGGCACCCGCACCCCGGAGGCCGTGTCATGACCGTCACGACCCATCCCACGCTCGCCGGGATGCTCGCCGATCTCGTCCACGAGTCCCCCGACAGTCCGGTCGCGATGGACGTCGCCGGCGGCGAGGTCATCACCCTCACCCGAGCCGACCTCGGCCGCCGTGTCGACCAGCTGCGGGAAGAGCTGTCCCGCATCGGCGTCCGCCGCGGCCAGTGCCTGGCGGTGTACCTGCCCAACTGGTCCGACGCGCTGGTCTGGCAGTTCGCCGCATCAGCTCTCGGCGCGCATGTCATCGGGGTCAACACCCGGTACAACGTCGGCGAGGTCATGCACATCCTCACCTCGGCGCGACCGGCGGTGGTCGCCGTCCCCGCGGAGTTCCACGGACTCGACGTCTTCGGCACCCTGCGCGAGGCGAGCTCGACGGCCGACCCCGTCCCGGCGATCGCGGTCGTTCCCGGGCCTCTGTCTCCACGGGCAGCGGCGGCCGACTTCGACCTCGGCGCCGGGGCCTGGATCGCCGGAAGCGGCGACACCACCGGCGTTTCCGCACCTGCGACCCCGTCGACGACGGCGTGGACCCCGGCGGGCGACCGTGCCGCAGACACCGGCGAGCTCGCGGTCGCGTTCACGACCTCCGGCTCGACCGGGACACCGAAGCTCGCCGCACACCGGGATTCGGCCGTGGTCCGGCATGCGCATGCCGACTCCGTGATCATGGGGGTCCGCGAGGGAGACGTGATCCTCGGCGTCCTTCCGGTGTCCGGTGTCTTCGGATTCAGCACTGCCATGGCCGGTCTCGCGGGTGGCGCAGCCATCCTGATGGAGCCCGTCTTCGACGCCGCGGCCACCCTGGAGAGGGTGGAGTCGCTGCGCGTCACCCACATCGTCGGCGGTGACGATCTTTTCGGGCGCCTGTTCGACACCTGGCATGAGGGCCGGCGAGCGGATCTGACCACGTTGCGGTGGCTGGGCATCGCCGACTTCCTCGGCCGCTCCCACGACATCGCGCGTTGGGTACGCGACGAGGCCGGAGCCGAGACGACCGGCGTCTTCGGCTCGTCGGAGGTCTTCGCCCTCGCGCTGCTCTGGTCGTCCGACGACCCGGAGTCGGTGCGCTGGAACGGCGGTGGCCGTCCGGTCGAGTCCGCCATCGAGGTACGCGTCGTCGATCCGCTCGATGACCGTGTCCTGGCCACCGGCGAGGAGGGTGAGCTGCAGTTCCGCGGCCCCAACGTCGTCGACGCATATCTCGGCAACCCGGATGCCGCCGCGCGTGCGTTCACCGCGGACGGCTGGTTCCGCAGCGGCGATCTCGCACGCGCACTCGACACCGGCGGATTCCGCTACGTGTGCCGCATGGGAGATGTCCTGCGGCTGCGGGGTTTCCTCGTCGACCCGGCCGAGATCGAGCACCGCCTCGCCGAACACGAGAACGTACAGACCGCGAAGGTCGTGGGGATCACCGGTTCGGGTGGTTACACCGAGGCCGTGGCCTTCGTCGTTCCGGTCGATGACGGCGCAGACCTCGACGCCTCGTCGTTGAAGACCTGGTGCCGTGATCGCCTGGCCGCATTCAAAGTGCCCGCGGCCGTACACGTCATCGAGCGGATGCCGACCACGGTGGGCGGCAACGGAACCAAGATCCGGGCCGTCGAACTGCGCGAGTGGGCGCAGCGATGGTCCGGCCAGGAAGTGGACTACCGCAAAGGAACACCCGCATGACCGTCACCACGCCACCACCCGCAGCCGACGACGTCGTCATCTGTGAGCCGCTCCGCACTCCCGTGGGACGGTACGGCGGATCGTTCGTCGACGTACCCGCCACCGAGCTGGCTGCGACTGTTCTCTCGGAGCTGTTGCGACGCACCGAGATCGATCCCTCGAGCATCGACGACGTGATCTTCGGTCAGTGCTATCCGAACGGTGAGGCGCCGGCGATCGGGCGCGTCGCCGCACTCGACGCGGGACTCCCCATCACCGTGCCGGGATCGCAGCTCGACCGCCGCTGCGGCTCGGGCCTGCAGGCGGTTCTCGACGCCGCGATGCGCATCCAGACCGGGGTCGCCGACCTGGTTATTGCCGGTGGCGTCGAATCCATGAGTCGCGCAGAGTATTACACCGAGTCGATGCGGTGGGGCGCCAAGGGTGCGCCGGCAACTCTGCACGATCGCCTGGCGCGTGGCCGCGTCACGTCGGGCGGTAAGAACCATCCGGTTCCCGGCGGGATGCTCGAGACCGCGGAGAACCTTCGGCGCGAATACTCGATCCCGCGTCAGGAGCAGGACGCGCTCGCCGTCGAATCGCATCGACGCGCCGTGGCCGCCATCGACAGCGGCAAGTTCGCGGAAGAGATCGTCCCCGTGTCGGTTCCGCAGCGCAAAGGCGACGACAAGATCGTCGACCGCGACGAGCATCCCCGGGCCGACACCACGCTGGAGTCACTGGCTCGCCTCCGGCCGATCATGGGCAAGTCCGATCCAGCCGCGACCGTCACCGCAGGCAACGCCAGCGGCCAGAACGACGGAGCCGCAGCCACGCTGGTGACCACGCGTGCGAACGCCGAACGCCTCGGACTCAAGCCCCTCGCGCGCCTGGTCACGTGGGCGGTCGCCGGTGTCGGACCCGAGGTGATGGGCATCGGCCCCGTCCCGTCCACCGCCAAGGCACTCATCCGCGCAGGCCTCGACCTGTCCGACATCGACCTCATCGAACTCAACGAGGCCTTCGCTGCTCAGGCTCTGGCCGTCACCCGCGAGTGGAAGTTCACCGACGCCGATTTCGAGCGCACCAACGTCAACGGTTCGGGAATCTCGCTCGGTCATCCGGTCGGCGCGACGGGCGTGCGGATTCTGACGACTCTGCTGCGTGAACTCGACCGTCGTGAGGCACGTTTCGGCCTGGAGACCATGTGCATCGGCGGCGGGCAGGGGCTCACCGCGATCTTCGAGCGGGTGTGATCAGGCCGGGTTGATACCGAGCCGGGCCTGCGCGTCCCGGAACATCGCCACGACGGCCTTCCGCACGTCGGTCCGGTCGTTCACGGGACGATCCCACTCGAACCGCATCTCCACGGCGCCTTCGGGGACCGTGACGTCGAAGATCGCGACCCGGTCGTCGAAGCCGGTCATCACCGCAGCGATCGCATCCGGCCGTTCGCCGAGTGCCTTGCAGATGACCAGCGAGTCGTCGGCGTGGTCGCCGTTCATGTGCGCGAGCACGCCGGCGACAACGTCCTCGGGGAACGGCCGTGCGTCGTCGTGACCGGGCATATGGACCTGCTTTCCGATTCGTTGGATCTTCATTGGTATCTCGAGTGTTTGACGCGGCTGAGCGTCGGGCATACGCCTCGCGGAGAAATGCACCACCCCGACGTTTCTCCGCCAGGCCCGTCGGGCGCCCACCCCTTGACGCCCGACGGGCCGACTGCGGAATCGTCCTACCCGGGTGCTGCGCCGGGCGCGAATCGCGTCACCCAGCCCTCGAAATGCCCGACGTCGCCGCCGTTCGCCTCGAACCAGCCCCACGGGCCACCCCGGTGCCCGGTCACGGCGTCGACGACGAGATCGATCGCCTCCCGCGGCGTGCGCAGGATCGGTGCATCGAGCGACATGCCTCTCGGTACCCGGTCGCGGTGCTGCAGTCGCGCCAGGACCCCGGCGATGTTCTGCTCGGTCCGCTGATAATCGGCGACGATCGCGGCTTCCTCGACACCGGCGAGGAGTTCGGCGATCGCAACGATCACGCCCGTGCGGTCCTTACCGGCCGCGCAGTGGACAAGGGTCGGGCCGGCCGGGTCGAAAGCGTTGAGGGCCGCCGTCAGCCGATCCCCGCCGGTTTGCATCATGGCGGTGTAGATGTCGGTCAGCGCGGTGTCGGCGAGGCGGTCAATGCGGGCCCCCGAGGACACCTGCCGGTGCACCAACCGCACCTCGGCCGGCCACGTCACCCGCACCGCACCCGACTCGGACGGATCGCGCAGGTCGACCACGGTCGACGGCGGCCACGGCACACCGACGGGATCGTCGTCGTCCGGATACGGCGCGTCGCTGCGGATCAGAACCCCGGGCGAGGTCGTTCCGCCGGAGACGAGCGGCAGCCCACCGAGGTCGCGGATGTTCGCGAGAGAACGCCGAACCCGGTCGGAATCGCGCTCACCAGCAGTGGAGAAGGTCACTCCGGCCCCCATCGTCTCGCCCGGTCCATGTCCGGATCACCGTACCCCGGTCACGTACGGTGAAGCGATGGTCCAGTTCCACTCGTACGCCCCCGCCGAGGGGCATCGTCTCGCTCACGACCCTCTCAACGCGATCATCGCGCCGCGTCCGATCGGCTGGATCTCCACGGTGTCCGACGCCGGGGTGCGAAACCTCGCCCCCTACAGCTTCTTCAACCTGTTCAACTACACCCCGCCGATCATCGGATTCGCCAGCGTCGGATGGAAAGACACTGTCGCCAACGCGAAGTCGACCGGCGAGTTCGTGTGGAACCTCGCGACCGATTCGATCGGCGAGAAGATGAACGCCACCTCGGCCGCACTCCCCGCGGACACCGATGAGTTCGAGCACGCCGGACTCACGGCCCTCGACTCCGAACTCGTGCGCCCGGCCCGGGTCGCCGAGAGCCCCGTCACGTTCGAATGCCTGGTCACCGATACCTTCCAATTGCGTTCGGCCGCAGGAGAGTCCGTGGACTCCTGGATGGTTCTCGGCGAGGTCGTGAAGGTGCACATCGCGACGGAGCTGCTCGGCGACGACCTGGTCTACGACACCGCCCGTGCACGCCCGCTGCTGCGCGCCGGCGGCCGGGGTGACTACTTCCTGCCGAGCAATGATCACCACCGCTACATGGAACGTCCGAAACCCCTGTCGCGCTAGCTTCCCGACGGGGCGCGCTCGAGAGCCTCGGCGGTCGGCATCCCGGTTCGGGCTCCGACGTGAGCCACCGACAGCGACGCCGCTGCTGCACTGCGCCGCGCGGCCGTGACGAGGTCGTGCCCGGCCGCCAGCGAAGCGGCCAGTACACCGTTGAACGTGTCGCCGGCGCCGGTCGTGTCGACCACCGACTCGACCTCACCCGCCGGCACCGACGTCGCGCCGGAACGGTCGACGACCAGTACTCCATCGGCACCCAGCGTGACCACGACGGTGACGTCGAGGTGTTCGGCCAGCGCCGTGGCCATCTCGGCTTCGGTGGGGTCGTGCCGACCTTCGGACAGGGTTCGCGCGTACAGGTCGCGCAGTTCCGAGGAGTTCGGCGTGAGGATGTCCGGAACCGAGAGCACCCCGACGAGTTCGTCGAGGACCGGCGCCGGATTCACCACACATGTGATGCCGTGCTCTGCAGCAGCTTTCACTGCGGCAACCGCGGCGTCGGGGGTTATCTCGGTACTGGTCAGGACGCATCCGGCACCCCAGTCCGCCGCGCGGGCCACGGCTGCACGCACATCATCCGCAGCGACCCGGGCGTTTGCTCCGGCCCCCACCGCAATCTGGTTCTCACCGGACGGGTCGACCACGATCAGCGCCGCGCCGGTGGAGACGCCGTCGATGCGGGAAACCTCGGTGACGTCGATGCCCTCCTCCGCCAACTCACCGAGTGCGCCCGCACCCATCTCGTCGTCACCGACCGCACCGCAGTACCGGACGACGGCTCCGGCGCGCGCCGCCGCCACCGCGGCATTGGCACCCTTGCCGCCTCCGTGACTGCTCACGTCCGGCCCGACGACGGTCTCCCCGGGCCCCGGGAGTCGTTCGGCTGCGACGACCAGGTCGACGTTCACGGCCCCGATCACGAGCACCTTCGCCGCGTCGGCATCGGTCATGTCAGCGCCTTCGGTCAGCCCGGTCGTCTGGCCCGATTGTGGCACCTCGCCTCGTCGCCTATCTGCTGTCGATCCCGCATCTCATCGCGTCACCTGTCAATCCATCTCATCTCCACCGATCCACCGGCCTCGACCGGCCCTGGTGGATCACGGCGTGGTCGACGCACCTCGCTTCGGCAGCACCCAGCCCGCACGCGGGAAATGGCAGGTGTAGCCGTTCGGGTAGTTGAGCAGGTAGTCCTGGTGCTCGGGTTCGGCCTCCCAGAACGGACCCGCCGGTTCGATGGTCGTGACGGCCGGCCCCGGCCACAGACCCGACGCATCCACGTCGGCGATCGTGTCCCGGGCCACCTGCTCCTGCTCCGGACCCAACGGGAAGATCGCCGAGCGGTAGCTCGTCCCGACGTCGTTGCCCTGACGATCGCGGGTCGTCGGATCGTGGATCTGGAAGAAGAAGGCCAGGATGTCCCGGTAGGTCGTCTCGTTCGGGTCGAAGACGATCTCGACGGCCTCCGCATGGCCGGGATGGTTGCGGTAGGTGGCGTGGTCGTTCTGTCCGCCGGTGTAGCCGACGCGGGTGTCGAGGACTCCCGGCTGCTTGCGGATCAGGTCCTCCATCCCCCAGAAACATCCGCCGGCGAGGACTGCGGTCTCGGTGCCGGGACGGACGGTGATCTGACCGGTGTCGATGGTCATGCGGTCTCCTCTTCGGTGTGGGTTGTGGTGGGGAACAGCTCGGTGTACTCGCCGTATCCCTCGGCCTCGAGGTCACGAACCGGGATGAAGCGCAGCGCAGCCGAATTCATGCAGTAACGCTGTCCGCCGGCATCTCGTGGACCGTCGTCGAAGACGTGGCCGAGGTGGCTGTCGGCGCCCGACGAACGCACCTCGGTGCGGCGCATCCACAGGGTCCGATCGGTCTTGGTGGTCACCGCGGCGTCGTCGATGGGCCTGGTGAAACTCGGCCATCCGGTGCCGCTGTCGTACTTGTCGGTCGATGAGAACAGCGGCTGTCCTGAGACGACGTCGACGTAGATGCCGGGCTCGTGGTTGTCCCAGTACTCGTTGTCGAAGGCGCGCTCGGTGCCGTCGCGCTGGGTGACGCGGAACTGCGCGTCGGTGAGGCGGTTCAAGGCCTCGGGCGTCTTGCGGTATTCGTTGCTCACGATTCCTCCTGTCGACGCCGGCCGCTCGTCGGTCTGGCGGAGCTCGTCCGGCGTCACCGTGCACAACAACGCGGGGTCGTGATTTGGTCCCGCGTCCTCTCCGGCGTCCGAGATCGCCGACTGACCTGCACAGATCAGCCAATTCAGGCTGGTGAATTCGCTTTGTTTCGCGGGTCTACCCTCCAACTACTGGTGGGCCGTCGGTCAACGTATGGGTGACCGCGCTGGTCGCGCTCATGGTCCTGTTCTGGCGCCAACCTCATCTCCGTCGGGCTGTCCGCGAGGTCTGACAACCCGGGCCTTCAGTCGGCCGCGTTCAGGCGATCCAGGAGCAGCTGCATCGTCGCGCACATGTGGGCGAAGTCGTCGTCGCCGACCACCGCCGCCCATCTCCGCTCGATGTCGGCGACCCGAACCCCGGCCGCAGCCATCAGCGACTGTCCGCGCTTGCTCAGGACGATCAACTTGGCGCGACGATCGGACGGATCCGGTTCACGCGCCAAATAGCCGAGGTTCTCGAGGTCGTTCACCAGTTCCGACGTGGCCGACAGGCTCAACTGCGCGCGTGACGCAAGCTCGGTGAGCCGCACTCCGCCCATCCGGATGTTCCCGAAGATCTGCAGATGCGCATCGCGAACGTCACCGAACCCCGCCTCCGCGCGGGGTCCGGCGAGGTCGGAACGGAACTCCGCGAGGAGCCGCACCAACAGCTGACCGATGGCTTGCCGTTCCACGTCGGACACTCTTGACCCGCCCATGGGAACGGAGGATACTACGGATACCGAAGTTTCGGTTTCCGAAGCATTTCCCTCGCCGAAAGGCAGGCGCCTGATCATGAGCACCGATTCGATTCCCACTCAGCTCGGCCGAATCCACGTCCGACACGAAGGCTCCGGTCCACCAGTCGTCCTGTGGCACAGCCTCTTCGTCGACTCGGCGTCGTGGGGGCCATTGTTCGACCGGGTCAGCGAGGACCACCGGGCGATCGCCATCGACGGCCCGTGCCACGGCCGGAGCGAGGGCCTGACGCACGACTTCACCTTCGACGAGGTCGCCGACTGCGCGGTCGCGGTGATGGACGCCCTGGCCCTCCACGGTCCCGTGGACTGGGTGGGCAACGCCTGGGGAGGCCACATCGGCATCAAGGTGGCGGCGCGACACCCTCGCCGACTCCGCACACTGACCACGATCGGGACGCCCCTCCGGCCCATCAACCCGCGGGAGCGTTGGACGATGTGCTGGCCACTGGTGCAGATCTATCGCGTGACCGGACCCAACCGATGGTTGCGTACACAGCTCCAGAACGCCTTGATCGGACCGAGAACAGCTGGTGCACATCCTGATCGGGCGTGCGAGATCATGCGGGCATTCGTCGACGCAGATCGCCGACCGATGTTCCACGCCATGCGATCGATGATGTTGCATCGCCCCGATGTGACGGCCGATCTCGCATCGATCGCCGTGCCGACCCTGATGATGGTGGCCGATGCCGACTCCATGGGAGCCGGACCCGACGACATCCACTCGGCCACCTCCGCGATGTCCCATGTGCACGTCGGCGGCCTCGTCGGCGATGGACACCTGACGCCCCTCATCGTCGACCAGGACAACATCTACCGGCAGCTCGTCGGGCACTGGTCCGGCAACTACGCCGACTCACGTTCCTGAAATCAACCCTTGCCCGCGCGCCACCCGGCGTTTATTGTTTGCCATACAAACACTGGCGTCGACGATCGGAACCCACTGTGGCAACCACCGGACGCGCGAGCCGGGAAGCCGGCAGGGCAACCCGCCAGGCGCTGCTGCGTGCCGCCGGCGAGGTGTTCGCCGAGCACGGTGACGCGGCGTCGGTCGCTCAGATCTGCCAGCGCGCCGACGCCTACCCCAACCAGGTCACCTACTACTTCGGCTCCAAGGAACAACTCTTCGTCGAGGTCGCGTGCGCCGGTGTACTGCGGGCCGGACGTCGAGCCGAAGAGGCCGCCGCCGAGACCACGACCGTCCGTGACTACACGAACACGCTCGTCGGAACCCTCCTCGGCCCCTGCGCGCGGGACGTCGAACTGTTCACCACCGCCATGCTGCTGACGTCGCGCCGCACCGACCTGCGGGAGCACATCACCGACACCCTGCGCACACTTCACGAACGCGGCGAGCAGGCGCTGATGTCGACGCTGGTGCGCACCGGCTGGCAACTGCGTGCCGGGATCGATGTCGAGGCGAAGGCGTTCTGGTCGGCGATCTTCGGTCTCGCGGTTCAGAAGGCCGCCACCGGGGCCGACTTCGGCTATCGACTCGAGGACGCGGTCGCGGTGATCTTCACGAATCTGCAGATCCCGGACCGGGTTCTGGACCGGCCACTCGTACCCACGCCCCAGGAGGCATGATGACCCAGTCCGCGACGCACATCCATCCGCAGCCGCACCTCACCCACGAGGTGTTCAACC
Source organism: Gordonia sp. CNJ-863 (assembly GCF_001942325.1). Lineage (NCBI taxonomy): Bacteria > Bacillati > Actinomycetota > Actinomycetes > Mycobacteriales > Gordoniaceae > Gordonia > Gordonia sp. CNJ-863. Next base: position 69,134 of record NZ_MKKG01000007.1, on the reverse strand, counting down.
AGTCCGCTCCGCGACTGGACGTCAACGAGTACGAGCTCGACGTCGTCCTCACCGAGGCGGTCGCGCGACACGACGCCGCCTGGGGCGACGCCGAGCTTCGCGAGATCGGGGCGCTCGTCGGCAGCGAATCCTTCAAGCACGACGCCCATCTCGCGAACACCATCACGCCGGTGTTGCGGACGTTCGACCGCTGGGGTCACCGCATCGACGAGGTCGAATACCACCCGGCATACCACCGGATCATCTCCGAATCCATCGCCCACGGCGCCCACACGCGCTGCTGGTCCGATCCTCAACCCGGGTCGCACGTCGTGCGTGCGGCCGCGTTCATGCTGTTCGGCCAGATCGAACCGGGCCACGCCTGCCCGGTGTCGATGACCCACGCGGTCATCCCCTCACTCGAACTCCAGCCCGACGTCGCCGCGAACTGGGTGCCGAAGGCGTTGTCCCGCAGCTACTCCCCCGAGTTGAACGCCACCAAGGAGTCGGCGATCTTCGGGATGTCGATGACCGAGAAGCAAGGCGGCTCCGACGTCCGCGCCAACACCACCGTCGCAGTCCCCGCCGGAACCGGCGGACCGGGTGCCGAGTACCTCCTCACCGGACACAAGTGGTTCTGCTCGGCGCCCATGTCGGACGCCTTCCTCGTTCTCGCGCAGGCGCACGGCGCCGGCGGCGAAGGACTTTCGTGCTTCCTGCTCCCCCGCATCCTGCCCGACGGCACCCGTAACGTCTTCCGCATCCAGCGTCTCAAGGACAAGCTCGGCAACAAGTCCAACGCCTCCAGCGAGATCGAACTCGACGGCACCGTCGCCGTCATGGTCGGCGAGCCGGGACGCGGCGTGCGCACGATCATAGAGATGGTCGCGCAGACCCGCCTCGACTGCGTTCTCGGTTCCGCGGCGGGCATGCGCCAGGCCGTTGCCGAGGCCGTGTGGCACGCCCGGCATCGTGCCGCCTTCGGCGCGACGCTGGCCGACCAACCCGCGATGACCGCCGTATTGGCCGATCTCGCACTGGAATCCGAGGCCGCGACCACCACCGCGATCCGCCTCGCCCGCGCCCACGACGAGGATGCCGATCCGCAGGAGCGCGCCTTCCGCCGGGTCGCCACCGCGGTCGCCAAGTACTGGATCTGCAAGCGCGGCCCCCACCATGCCTACGAGGCGCTGGAATGCCTCGGCGGCAACGGATACACCGAGGACTTCCCGCTCGCCATGCGCTACCGCGAGCAGCCGGTGATGGCCGTATGGGAGGGCTCGGGCAACGTCATCGCCCTCGACGTCCTGCGCGCGATGACCCGGGAACCCGAATCGGTCGCGGCCTTCGACGCCGAGGTCAGCCTCGCCCGCGGCGCCGACCGGACTCTCGACACGCACCTGGACCGACTCCGGGAGCAACTCGGCGAGCTGTCGCGACTCGCCCCGGCCGACGCCCAGCGCCGAGCCCGATCCACCGTCGAGTCGATGGCCCTGGCGCTCGAGGCGTCACTGCTGGTGAGGCACAGCCCGTCGGCGGTCGCCGACGCGTTCATCGCCAGCCGCCTCGGACCCGACCGCAGCTTCGAGTACGGCGCGCTCCCCGACGGCGCCGATCTCGCCGCCATCCTCGAACGTCACTGAGACACCCCGCCTTCCGTCCTCACACCACCCCTTCCGCCGCCGCCAGGATCTGCCGGCGCAGCGTCGAGGCGGTGTTGGGCAGCCACATCGCCCGGACGGGGGCGAACGGCGGATCGGTGAACTCGACGATGCGGATGGAGTTCGCGTAGATCCAGCCGGGCTCGTTGGTGACGAACGCACAGGCTTTGGGGTGGGCGATGACCGCCGTGTGCGGCGGTGTACCGAGGAGCGTCGACAGGATGATGCGCGGTTCGAATCCCGCACGCCGGCACAGCCCGACGAGGATGTCGGTGTACTCGTATTCGTGCTCGGGCCCCCACACGACGATCTCGTAACCGGCGAGGGCGGCCATGTCGACACGGGCATGCGCGGCGAGCGGGTGATCGCTGCGCACCGCGAGGCGTAGCTCGTGTTCGGTCGCGATCGTGGTCGCCATGTCCGGTGGCGCCGACACACCACGGCCCAGCGCCAGGTCGATCGAGCCCGACAGCAATTCCTCACGCATGAAGTCGGCGAACACCGGGCGCACCGTGATCGGCACCGACGGGTCGGCGAGGACCACGGGTTCGATGATCCGGAAGACCTCCGACGACGCGAGGTCGGGTGCATGGCCGATGACGAACGGTGCGGGTGCCCCTGCGTTGACCCGTCTGACCTGCGTGGCGAGCTGTTCCCCGCCGGCCAGCAGCGGCACCGCGCCGCGGTAGAGCGCCTCCCCGGCCGGCGTCGGCGTCAGGCTGCGCCGCGAACGGGAGAAGAGCTCGACTCCCAGCTGTCGCTCGAGTTCACGGATCGCCGAGGACAACGCCTGCTGGCTGATGAACAGGTTGTCGGCGGCGACGCGGAGGCTCGGAGCCTCCATGACGACGACGAACATTCGGAGTCGGCGCAGGTCTATATCGCGGAGTCCGGCGTCCCCAGAACCATTCATCAACCATCTCCTGTCAGTTATCCGGATTGATGTGATTGTAGGTTGACCTTCAACCCAATATGCTCATTTCTGCATGGCATCGTGTTCAGATGTCATTCGCGTTTTGGGCTACCTGCTGAGGTCCCCCGCGGAGGGGACGGGAGGACCTCGGCAGGTGCTTCTTTCTCACATTTCGGTGTTTTCGCTGCCGCAACCGGGCGTCGGCGGCTATCAATTGCTCTGATGAAGCATCGCTAATGCTCATCTGGACTTCGCATTGTTCGCCCCAACCCCCATTTCCGGAGCTCGATCAGGTGGAAGAAACGGTCGGCCGTTCGCCGAGATCTACTCCGTTCGGCGGGCTCGGTCGCGACTCGATCACCGCGGAGATCGCACGGCGCAGCGGGCTCTACGACGAAACACTCGACGTTCTCCGGCAGCTGCGTCTGCGCGAACGCCATATCCGGTACACCATCGCCGGGCTGGTGCTGATCTTCGGCGTCGTGGGCGCGCTCGGATTGTTCACGCCGAGCGGCGCGCAGGGTTCGCTGTGGCGGTCGCTGATCCTCGGTACCGCTGCCGCCACCACCATCCCCACCGCGATCGCGGTGAGCCGGGTCCATCTGGGCGTGATGTGGTGGACCAAGAAGTCACACGTCCGAGGGTTCAACGACGCTTTCGTCGCCTACGCCGACATCGGTGTGGCGGTGTGCCTGTTCGCCGTCGCCGATCCACGCCTGGCGCTGTACTTCTCGGCACTGTTCGCCGTGATCGGCTCCTACAGCGCACATTTCGTACGTGCCCGCGTCGTGTACCTGCACCTGGCCCTGTCGAGCGCAGTGACCTGCACACTCGGAGTTCTCGCCTGGCTGGACGGCGCTCCGCCCGTGCCCGCGTTCGCCGCCACCCTTGCTCTGCTCGTCGCCGTGAGCGGGACGGTCACCCTGCACCAGGGCTACACCTCCGACCTCCAGCGATCCCTGAAACACCAACTGCGGATGGCCAATACCGATCCACTCACCGGACTGCTGAACCGCCGCGGATTCATCCTCGCCACGACCACACTGTTGCGTCGGGGTCCCGGTGACCGGTTCGCACTGGTCATCGCCGACGTCGACCGCTTCAAACGGATCAACGACGACCACGGGCACGCCGTGGGCGATGCCGTCCTGCAGCAGGTCGCCGACATCCTCCAGGGCGCCGTGCCCGAGCCTGCGGTCGTCGCCCGGCTCGGCGGCGATGAGTTCGCGATCGCGGCGCGGCTCGACGAACAGGCGGTGCGTGCCGTCGCCGAAGACATCCGCGGCCAACCGGTCGACGCCGGCGACGGCGAGTGGGCGACCGTCAGTCTCGGCATCGCGGTGGGTCCCCTGCACAGCGAGCACATGACCGACGAGGATGCGACCGAGCGCATTCGACGCGACTTCGCCCTCGCCGACGACGCCCTGTTCGAGGCGAAGGCGAAGAGGCGCGGCACCTATGCCGTGGTGCCGACCACGCCTACAGGATCACGCCCGGGTTGAGGAGCCCGTCCGGGTCGAGAGCGTTCTTGATGAGCGCGGTCAGCTCCATCACGTCCGGACCCACCTGGTCAGGCAGCCAGCCCTTCTTGAGCCGGCCCACGCCGTGCTCGCCGGTGATGGTGCCGCCGAGTTCGATGGCGAGGTCCATGATCTGGCCGAATGCCGTCTGCGCACGGTCGGCCTCGGCCGTGTCGGCCGGATCGAAGACGATCAGCGGGTGCGTGTTGCCGTCGCCGGCATGTGCGATCACCGAGATCATCACCTGGTTGTCCGCGGCGATCTTGGCGACGCCGTCGATGAGGTCGGGCAGCGAGGGCAACGGGACCCCGACGTCCTCCAGCAGCAGCGAACCCAGCTTCTCCACCGCCGGGATCGCTGCTCGCCGGGCAGCGGTGAACGCCTCGCCCTCGGCGGGGTCGTCGGTGGTGAAGACCTCGCCGGCACCGTTCGACTCGAAGGCGTTCCGGATGAGTTCGACCTCCTGGGCACCGGCGGCCCCGGGTGCGTCGGACTGGGCGACGAGCAGTGCGCCCGCGTCGCGGTCGAGTCCCATGCGCAGCATGTCCTCGACCGCGTTGATCGCCACCGAATCCATGAATTCCAGCATCGCCGGGCGGATCTCGCCGGTGACGGCGAGGACGGCACGGCTGGCGTCGTGTACCGAGTCGAAGACCCCGACGACCGTGCTCGCCGGCCCCTGCGGCGGCAGCAGCCGCAAGGTCACCTCGGTGATGATGCCGAGGAGTCCCTCACTGCCGACGAACAGCTTGGTCAACGGCAGCCCGGCGGAGTCCTTCAGCTGCTTGCCGCCCACCCGAACCGCTCGACCGTCGGCGAGCACCACCTGCAGCCCGAGCACGTAATCGGTGGTGACCCCGTACTTCACGCAGCACAGCCCACCCGCATTGGTGGCGACGTTGCCGCCGATCGAACAGATCTCGAACGACGACGGGTCCGGCGGGTACCAGAGACCCTCCGCCGCCGCCGCGGCCTTGACCTCGGAGTTGAACAGCCCGGGCTGGACGACGGCGGAGCGCGTCGCGGGGTCAACGGCGATCTCGCGCATCTTCTCGGTGGAGATCATGACGGCGCCGTCCACCGCGGTCGAGCCGCCGGACAGGCTGGTGCCGGCACCGCGGTGATGATCGGAATCCGGTTCTCGGCACACCACCGAACCGTCGTCTGGACCTGATCGGTCGAAGTCGGGCGGATCAGTGCGAGTGGGGTACCGGCGGCCGGGTCGAAAGCGCGGTCCTGGCGATACCCGGCGAGTATGTCGGGGTCGGTGATCACCATTCCGTCGGGAAGGGCGGCGGCCAACGAACTCGTTTCGGCACTCATGCGTTCAGCGTATTCTTCGAGGCCCGCACCGCGGTTTCACTTCGGCACACCTGCCGGTCAGGGCTCCGCAGGCGTATCAAGGAGATCGTGACTGACTTCAATTCGACCATCATCAACGAGTTCCGCACCAACAACGGACATGTCGAGACCGCGGGGTTCGGGAAGAACCTCGTCCTGCTGCACACCGTCGGCGCGAAATCCGGGGAGCCGCGAATCAGCCCGTTGTTCGGTCTCGCCGACGACGGCTCCTGGCTTGTCATCGGATCTTTCGCGGGTTCGCCGACGACGCCGGCCTGGGTCCACAACCTTCGCGCGCACCCCAACTCGGTTGCCGTCGAGGCCCCCGCAGCCGAGGGCATCGAACACCACGAGACGCAGGTCGCCGAGATCACCGATGACGACTGGGACGCCGCCTGGGCGAAGTTCACGGCGTTCACCGACCAGTTCGTCAAGTACACCGAGACCGCTCAGGGCCGGAAGTTCCCGATCTTCCGTCTGACCCCGAGATCCTGACCTCTCGAGCCTGATACGGGCACCCTGGTCTCGACACCCTTGTCCGGCACCGCACCCGCAGATCGACGCCGCTCTACTCTGGGCAGGGTGTTCGAGGTTGGCGACCGCGTGGACGGCTTCACCATCGACGAGTTCGTCGGCGGTGGTGCGAGCGCGGACGTCTTCCGGGCTCATCGCGACGACGGGAACGGGCCGGTCGCGCTCAAGGTGCTGCACCCTGACGCCGCCGATCACGCCCGGGTCCGTGAACGGTTCGAGCGCGAGTTCGGGATTGCGTCGCTTCTCCACCACCCGCACATCGTCCGGATGCGCGCCCACGGTGAGATCGCCGCGCCGCCCGGCTCTCTCGGCCCTCGCCACCAGCCGTCGATGTGGCTGGCGATGCAGTACGTCGCGGGCCCGGCGGCCACCGCACTCATTCCCGGCGACGACACCGAACCCGACGTGGACGCGATCCTGCGGGTCGCCGCGCAGATCGCCGGTGCCCTCGACCACGCACACGGCCAGGAGATCCTCCACCGCGACGTCAAGCCCGCCAACATCCTGCTCTCCCGACCTCTCGACTCTGACCCGGAGGGGCCCACGCCCAGCTCCTCCGCACCGGTCGACGCCTACCTCTCCGACTTCGGGATCGCCCAATTCCTCGATGACACAAGACCACTCGCACGCAACGGCCGGGTCCAGGGCTCCATCGGGTATGCCTCGCCCGAACTGCTTCAGGCACATCACCTTTCGCCGGCCAGCGACAACTACTCCTTCGCGTGCAGTCTCGTCGAGTTGTTCACCGGCACACCGCCGTATCCGCGGCGCACGTCCTTCGCGATCACCTACGCACACATCAACGACGAACCGCCGCGCCTCACCCGGCGCCGTCCGTGGCTCCCGTCGGCGATGGATTCGATCTTCGCCAAGGCGCTCGCCAAGTCACCGCAGAACCGCTATCCGACGTGTACGGCTCTCGTCGACATCCTGGTCCGTCTCATGCGTGACGTGCCCGTCCCCGAGCCGACCCGCTCACGATGGTGGGGACGTCCGCGTCATCCGTGACCGACCGGTCGCGGATCAGCCCTCGTCGAGTCCGTACACGCGGACCGCGGTGTCGCGGAAGATGCGTCGCAACGCCTCGTCTCCCCACTGGGACGCACAGTCGACCAGCGCGCCGACGAGGACGTCGATCGCCGCATTGGGGCGGTCGATCGGATAGTTGGAGCCGAACATGATGCGGTCCGAACCGAAGTGGGTGACGACGTGTTCGACGAACGGACCGATCATCTCGCCCAGCGTCGCCTGTCCCCCGATGTTGCCCCACCGTTCGTGGCCGTAACCGAGAACCGGCATGGCCAGCCCGGAAAGCTTCACCACCACATTGCGATACGACGCCAGGGTGGTCATCCGTTCCCGCCACAGCCGCCAGATGTCGGCGCGCGCCGCGGCCGTCGCGCCGGTACGTGTCCCGATCGGCCCGAACACCCCGGCGGGTATCCCGAAGTGGTCGAGGACGATCGCCGTGTCGGGATACTCGCGCGCCAGCACGATGACGTCGTAGAGCTGGTGGGAGTAGACCGCCGCCTCGAACACGAGTTTGCGCGCGGCAAGTTCGGCGAAACCGTCGAGAAAGGAGGCCGACGCCAGGATGTTGTCGGAGTCGCCGCCGTCGCGGACACGCGGGTCGGGATGGCGCGTCGCCACCAGCCGGATGCCCCGGACACGGGACGAGACCGTGAACTGCTGATCGAGCGTCTCGGCGAAGTCATGGTCGCGCGGGTCGCCGTGGGCGACGATCGCCCCCAGACGCGGAGCGCCGGAGTGGCCAAACGGCAGGTGCTCCAGATAGCGCGTCTCCTCCACGGCGGTGCTGTGTGCCGCCGCCTGCTCTCCCGCGGGTAGTGCCTTGCGCCAATGCGACTCGACGTGCACCACGGTGTCGATGGGCACCCCGACGACCGTCGAGACGAGAGCGGCATCGGTGGCGTACTGCCGCGGCTCGTACGGGCGCGCGACGGTTCGCGGTGTCAGCACGAACTCCCGGTCGGCGCGCGAGGCGATGAGCGGGAAGGCTCGGTCCCCCAATCGGGGGACGAACCCGTACAGCCGCGACGAGCGGGTTGCCGCCCATGGGGTGCGCCGCGGATTCCAGTGCTGCACATGCGCGTCGACGATGGCCGGGAGGACACCGTCGAGGGACGTCATGTTGGTACCTTGCCACACCGGATCACAGTCCGACATACGATGACGGATCCTGAATTCTGTACCGTCGACCGCTAGTGTTGAGCTCTCGGAACAGGCGGGGGACGAACGCCGACGGAGGTTGTCCTAAGAGAATGGCGAGCCACTCACGCCACACGTTGCATCACCTGCGAACAGCGGTGAACCGGCAGCCCGACCGGTTCGTGACCAACGTCTACACCCGGATGTTCGCGATCGATCCCGACCTCCGGGATCTGTTCGGCGTCTCGATGGCCGCACAGCAGATCGCCTTCCATCGCGTGATCGACCACGTCCTCGAAGCCATCCCTGCGGAGTCCGGCCACGCCGACCTCGTCGAGTTCCTCGCCCAGCTCGGCCGCGACCATCGCAAGTTCGGGGTCGAACCCGAGCACTACCACGTGATGTACACCGCGCTCATGGGCGAGTTCGCCAGTCTGATGGAGGGGTACTGGGACGAAGAGGCGCAGCAGACCGTCTCGCAGGCGATGATGCTCGTCACCGGTGTGATGCGCGGGGCTGCCGAGACCGCCACCCACCCGGCCCGGTGGACGGCAGAGGTCGTGGAGAAGTACCGAATCAGCCGCGACCTCGCCGTGGTACGACTCATCGCACATGCGCCGCTGACGTTCAACGTCGGCCAGTACCTCGAGGTCCACATCCCGCAGTGGCCCAAGCAGTGGCGCAATTTCTCGCCGTCGATCCCGCCGAACCCGGCCGGTGAGCTGGAGTTCCATGTCCGGGCGATCCAGGGTGGGACGGTCAGCTCGGCCATCGTCAGCGAGACCAGCGTCGGAGACGTCTGGACCCTGTCGCAGAGTCACGGGACCCTGCACGTCGACCGGGACCGGCCCGTCCTGATGGTCGCCGGCGGCACCGGGCTCGCCCCACTGCGTGCCCTGCTCATCGAGATGTCCAAACGCGCGGACTCGCCCCCGACCCACATCTTCTACGGGATGCGCTACCCCGGCGAGCTCTACGACCTGAGTGTCCTTCGGCGGATCGCCGCCACCAACCCGTGGTTGCAGGTCACCGCGGTGTCGGAGGAGGAGCGCGACCCGTGGTGGATCACCGCCGTGGCGACGCCGGCCGAACTCGGGATCGACCACGAGATCGGCACCCTCGCCGACGTGGTCGTCGGCGCCGGGAACTGGGAGGACCACCAGGTGCTCATCGCCGGGTCGGCGCAGATGATCGAGGCGACCCGACGCAAACTGATCATCGCCGGGGTCCGCGCCAGCCGTATCCAGCACGACCCGGTGTACTGACCCGCGGGTCACCGCGTCAGGGAGCCGGCTCTCCCGGAGCCGGCACCTCGACCGTGGTCGTCTCGGTCTCGGTGATCGTGAACGGTCCCGGAATCTCCTCGGTCACCGTGGTCGTCCTCGTGACCGGACGCGGGGTGCTGGTGATCGTCGTCGTGCGCGCCTGCTGCGTCTGGGTTTCGGTCTCGGTGACCGTCTTCGCGTCCGCGCTGACGGTCACGGCAGCGGGCGTCTCGGTGACCGTCACGGGGGCGGGTTCGGTGGTGTTGCGCTCCGCGGACAGCAGCAGGGTCAGACCGACCGCGCCCAGGAACATCGCCGCACCGATCGCGGCGCCGACGAACCACCAGCGTCGCCCGGTCGACACCCGCGGGGCCGCCGCCGGCGTCGACAACGCCACCAGGGCGGCGTCGGCCGCGCCGATGGCCGAGGCCAGTGGCGGGTTGCCAGCGACCGTGACGGGCCGCTGTGCGGCGTATTCGAACGCGGGCGCGATACCGGGCATCTCCGCGCCGGGTCCCACCACGATGATCGAGGTGATGTCGCGGCCGCGCGGCAGCTTGGACACCGCCGTCGCCAGCTCGGACGCCCCGTCCGGATCGGTGACGGGGGCGAGCCGGTTGGTGGTGAAGTCGGCGGTCCCGAGGACCGCACCCGAGGTCGTGTCGACGGTGGCCACCGACGTACCGGATGCCGGAGCGGCATCCCGGTCGAGGTCCACGACGGCGACGACGCCGCCCCGGGTGGCATGGGTGCACGCGATCTCGGCGAGTGCCGAGGCGTAACCGGTGACGACGACGCGGTCGTGCCAGGACTCCCCGGCGCCGCTCGACCCGAAGGCCTGCGCCAGGTGCTTGCGGACGTCCTCGCGTGACACCGAGACGCCGATCTGATCGACGACGACCGGCACCGAATCGACCAGCTCGATGATCGCGGCCTCGACCGCGGGTGCCGACGGATCAGGCAGGTCGACGAGGTTGCTGGCCAGGATGTGGCCATCGGCGTCGCGCACCACGGACGCGATCTGATCGTCCACGACGGATATCCCGAGAACCACGGATCCGGGCAGTCCCCCACTCGCCGGATCTTGGGTCATCGTCACCTCCACATCGACGTTTGCCCATGCAGCCTAACGGCTTGGACCGAATTCGTGGCAGCCGGACCGTCGGTGGTACCCCGTCAAACCGACTCGGCGGGATGTTGGGTGTACGCGGCGTCGCGCACCGCCTCGTCGGTCTCGAGCCCGGCACCGAGCGCACCGCCGACGGTGGCGAGCGAACACGTCAGCCACGCGACCTCCAAGTAGTCGGTGATCCCGGGGTCGTGACCGAGGGCGTCGCCGAAGACCTGTGGGACCACGAGGCACAGGGCCCCGAGGGTCGCGAGGACGAAGAGAGCGGCATAGAACGCCGCGACTCCCAGCACGACGGTGATGACGGTGACGGTGTTGAACAGGACGATCTGTTCGCGCGACTGCCGCGACGACCCCCGTTCCCACAGGTTGGCGCCGACGATCAGGGTGGCGGTGATGGCGACGATCGAACCGACGGCGACGCCGGTGAGGCGGACCCAGCCGAAGGTGTCGGCCAGTAGCCAGATGTCGGCGGTGACCAGTGCGAAGACACCGGCGGCGATGGCGCCGGTCAGTGCCCGGGTCAGTCCGAGCGCGAGGCGCCACGGTCGGTTGGCGCGCACCATCCCCGAAAGGAGCCGGAGATTGCCGGTCAGCACCCGGGCGGTGAAGGCGGTGCCCGCCTCGTCGGTGTCGGTGCCGAGCTGGCGGACACGATGCCGCAGCGGCGACTTCGACGGGGACTTCTCGTGGTCGCGGAGGTCGTCGGCGTCGGCACCGAGGAGTTGTCCGACGAGACCGGTGACCGTGGTCCGCGCCCGCTGACGTAGGCCGGTCGGGCCGAGGGCGGGGACCGACAGGACCGCGACGCCGTGCACCGCGTTCGCATGCGCGACGACAGGGCGCCGGCCCACGTGCAGGGGCAGATCCGTCAGACAGACCACCAGGTCCCATTCACGTTCGAGGAGAACGTCTCTCGCGGCGTCGACGATCTGGGCATCGGTCGCGGGCGGCTGCACCACGGATGCCTCGACGATCTCGATCTGCCATCGGGCTCCGGGGAAGCTGGTCTGGACGTGCTCGATCAGGTTCGCGTCGACGAGCTTACGCGCCAACCCGATCGGTTGCCCGGGGGCGGCCACGACTCCGAGGACGACCACCGCTTCGTCGTCTGATGTCGGCGTATCGTCCTCGAACTCCATGGAGAGGGCTTCCTTTCGCGGCCGCCCTGGGACGGCCTGGTCAGGCGGTGAAGGTCTCGATCAGGGTGTGCTGCTCGACGGCCGACGGAGCCTGCATGCCCGGGGCCTGGTCATCGGAGTGCGAGGCGCGGAACGAATCCGACTTCAGCCACGCCAGGAAGTCGTCCTTGGCGTCGAACTCCATGGTGGAGACGTAGGGCAGGCCCTCGGCCTCCGGACGCATCAGGGTCGCGCGGTGCAGGCCGGGGACACCCTTCAGCGTGGTGCGCATCGAGTCCGAGAATGCCTTCTCGAAGGCCTCGGCGTTCTCGGTGACATCGATGCGGTTGGTGATCACGAACATCTCGTCGACTCCTGGTTCGGGTCCGATAGGTCTCCGCCATCTTACCGACACGATGTCGGCAAGATGGCGGTGGTATCAGCCGAAGCGGTTCGCGAGAGCCCGGAGTGTGCCCTCGATGCCCTGACCGTTCTTCCTGTCGTAGCCGATCAGTTCCATGATCTTCGGGACCTTGAGCGTGGAGTAGTCGAAGGTCTCGGTGACCTGCGTGGTCGTCGGCGACGTGGCGACGAGGTCCCAGCGCCAGCGATGACCCATGGGGTGCTTCCACTCGACGACCCGGTCGGGGTCGACGTCGGTCGCGGTGGAGGTGATCGTGTACGGGACGCCGAACTGCTTCATCCCGACGCTGAATCGCGCACCGGGGGTGAGTCTTTCCGGGCCCTTGACGGGTGTGTCGCGCACCGTCCCCGAACCGTCGAGTTCGGGATGCCGATGCGGGTTGGCGATGAGGGCGAAGACCTCGGCGGCCGGCGCGTCAACGACGATGCGCCGTGAAACGCGGTGCGGGCCCGTGTCAACGGTGATGACGGTGTCGGAAGCCATACATCCAACGTACGCGGGCCCTGCCGATCACCCTCGTGGAACGAGTCAGACCGTTCAGTCGCCGGATCGTCTGCGCCGCGGCTGCCACACGACGAGGGCATTGGTCCGGGGCACCGGGACGAGCTCGCCTCCGCGGCGGTTCCGCGACGCGGCGACCTCGTCGGTGAGCTCACGGACCCGCTGTTGCAGCGCCTCGACCTGATTACTCAGATCGATGATCCGTTTGATCCCGGCGAGGTTCACACCCTCCTCCTGCGAGAGACGCTGGATCTCACGCAGGAGGTCGACGTCGCGTGACGAGTAGCGACGACCGCCGCCACTCGTCCGCTGCGGGGTGACCAGACCGAGGCGGTCATAGGTCCGCAGGGTCTGGGCGTGCATGCCGGCGAGCTCGGCGGCCACCGAGATCATGAAGGTCGCGCCGTCGGCGTCGAAGTTCTTCTGGCCGGCCATGACTCATCTCCCCCAGTTCGCCCGTGGATCGAACCCGCTTGCCCGCTCGGCCTGATCGTAGGCGCGCATCGCCTCGATCGCGGCGTCGTCGAGCTTGTCCGGCACCGCGACCTTGACCGTCACGAGCAGGTCGCCTGCGCCACCCGATCGCTTGGGGACGCCGCGGCCGCGCACGCGAAGCGTCCGGCCGTCGGTGGTGTTCGGCGGGATCTTGACACCGACCGAGCCCTCGAGCGTCGGTACCGAGACCGTCGCGCCGAGAACGAGTTCGGAGATCCGCACCGGGAGCTGCACCCGAAGGTCGTTGCCACTGCGCGTGAACTGCTTGTGCGGGGTGACGTGGACGACGACGTAGAGGTCGCCCGACGGCGCTCCGCGGCGTCCGGCCTCGCCCTGTCCGGCGAGCCTGATCCGTTGTCCGTCTTCGACTCCGGCGGGGATGCGCACGTTGATGGTGCGCGTCCGGTTCTTCACGCCGCTGCCGGAGCAGTCGGTGCACGGGTCGTCGATCCGCGAGCCGGTGCCCTGGCAGTCCTGGCAGGGTTCGCTGAACCCGAAGGCGCCCTGGTTGCGGCTGACGAAACCGGAGCCGTTGCAGTTGGGGCACACTCGCGGGCTGGTGCCCGGCTTGGCACCCGAGCCGTGACAGGTGGTGCACGGGGACGGGCTGGTCACCCGCAGCGGGACCGTCGTGCCGAGCGCTGCGTCCTTGAAGGACAGCGTCGTCTCGGTCTCGAGGTCCTTGCCGCGACGGGGACGGCTGGCCGTCGACGTGCGCTGGGATCCGCCGCCACGGTTGAAGAGTCCGTCGAAGATGTCGCCGAATCCGCCACCGCCGCCGGCCTGACCGCCGCCGAACAGGTCGCCGAGGTCGAAGTCGTTGCCGCCGGTCGTGTACGTCGTGCCGCCGCCCGGGAATCCACCCGGGAAGCCGTTGCCGCCGCCGCGGAATCGTCCGCCGGCGAACATGGCACGGGTTTCGTCGTACTCTTTGCGCTTCTGCGGGTCCGTCAGCACGCTTTTTGCTTCGGACACTCGCTTGAATCGTTCTTCGGCTTCCGCGTCACCCGGATTGCGGTCGGGGTGGAGCTCAGCGGCGAGCTTGCGATAGGCCTTCTGAATCTCTTCAGCCGAAGCGTCAGAAGCAACGCCCAGGTCCTTGTAGAAGTCATGTTCCAACCACTCACGTTGTGGAGCCACCAGACGTCACCTCCTTCAGGTCTTCTGTTGTCTGGATTGGTGTTTCAGTTGTTCCCCGCTCCCTGAGGTGCGAGCGGAGCGAGCCCACCCGCTCCCTGAGGTGCGAGCGGAGCGAGCCCACCCGCTCCCTGAGGTGCGAGCGGAGCGAGCCACGAAGGGTTCGTCGCCCTTCGTGGCTCGTCGCTTGCGCTCCTCGCACCTCAGGGATCGGTGGTCGGATCGCCCCTCATGCACGGGCGACTGTTGCCTTATTGTGCACCGGTCTGGTCGCCGGCGGGTTCGGGATCGGTGACCGTCACCATGGCGGTGCGGATCACCTTCTCGCCCAGGCGGTAACCGCAGCGGTACACCGCGCCGATGACCGGGTGGTCACCGGTGCCGTCGTGCTGGACCGCTTCGTGGAGTTCGGGGTTGAACTCGTCACCCGCGGCACCGAAGGACTTGAGACCTTCGGCGTTCAGCACTGCGGCCAGCTTGTCGGCGACGGCCCGAAGCGGGCCGGTCTCGAGATCGCCGTGCTCGCGGGCACGGTCGAGGTCGTCGAGAACCGGGAGGAGCTTGTCGATCAGGATCTGCTTGCCGTAGGCAACCGATCCCTGCTTCTCCTCGGCAGCTCGTCGCCGGAAGTTGGCGAACTGGGCGCGTTCCCGCTGCAGGTCGGCCGTCAGCTCGACGAGCCGGGCGTCCGGGGACGCCCCGTCGGCAGGCTGCTCGGTGTCGGACTCGTCCACGACGGGTTCGGCGTCGGCCGGGCCGGGGCCGGCGGCCGGCTCGTCGCGCACCTCACCCGTTTCCGGGTCGATGCGACGACGGTCGGTCACCGTCACCGGCTCCTCGCCGGACCCATTCGACGAATGGGATCCTGCGGTCACTTGTTCTCCTTGGTGTCGGCGTCGTCCACGACCTCGGCGTCGACGACATCGGAATCGTTGTCGGCGGCAGCACCGGCCTCACCGTCGGCGGACTCCGCAGCGGCGCTGGCGTAGATCGCCTGGCCGAGAGCCTGCGACTCCTCCGACAGCTTCTCGATCGCGGTCTTGATCGCGGCCGAGTCGGTGCCCTTCAGCGCTTCCTTCGCGTCGTTGACCGCGGCCTCGACCTTGTCCTTCACATCGGCCGGGACCTTGTCCTCGTTGTCCTTGAGGAACTTCTCGGTCTGGTGGACCAGCGACTCCGCCTGGTTGCGGGTCTCGGCCTCCTCGCGACGCTTGCGGTCCTCGTCGGCGTGCGCCTCGGCGTCCTTGATCATGCGGTCGATCTCGTCCTTGCTCAGGCCGGAACCGTCCTGGATGCGGATCGAGTTCTCCTTGCCGGTGCCCTTGTCCTTCGCGGTGACGTGCACGATGCCGTTGGCGTCGATGTCGAAGGTCACCTCGATCTGCGGGACACCCTGCGGCGCAGGCGCGATGCCGCCCAGCTCGAAGCTGCCGAGCAACTTGTTGTGCGAGGCGATCTCACGCTCACCCTGGTACACCTGGATCTGCACCGACGGCTGGTTGTCCTCGGCCGTGGTGTAGGTCTCCGAGCGCTTGGTCGGGATGGTGGTGTTGCGCTCGATCAGCTTGTGCATCACGCCGCCCTTGGTCTCGATACCGAGGGACAGCGGGGTGACGTCGAGCAGCAGCACGTCCTTGACCTCGCCGCGGAGAACGCCGGCCTGCAGGGCGGCGCCGACGGCGACGACCTCGTCCGGGTTGACGCCCTTGTTGGGCTCGCGGCCACCGGTTAGTTCCTTCACCAGGTCGGTGACGGCTGGCATACGGGTCGAACCACCGACGAGCACGACGTGGTCGATGTCGCCGACGGAGATGCCCGCATCCTTGATGACGGCCTGGAACGGCGCGCGGGTGCGCTCGAGCAGATCAGAGGTGATCTTCTGGAACTCGCTGCGCGACAGCTGCTCGTCGAGGAACAGCGGGTTCTTGTCGGCGTCGACGGTGATGTAGGGCAGGTTGATCGAGGTGCTCTGCGAGCTGGACAGCTCGATCTTGGCCTTCTCGGCAGCCTCACGCAGACGCTGCAGGGCCATCTTGTCCTTGGTCAGATCGACGCCATGCTGGCTCTTGAACTTCTCGACGAGCCAGTCGACGACGCGCTGATCCCAGTCGTCACCACCGAGGTGGTTGTCACCAGAGGTCGCGCGGACCTCGACCACACCGTCGCCGATCTCGAGCAGCGAGACGTCGAAGGTGCCGCCACCGAGGTCGAAGACCAGGATGGTCTGTTCCTTCTCGCCCTTGTCGAGTCCGTAGGCCAGGGCGGCCGCGGTGGGCTCGTTGACGATGCGCAGAACGTTGAGGCCGGCGATCTGGCCGGCTTCCTTGGTGGCCTGACGCTGGGCGTCGTTGAAGTACGCGGGGACGGTGATCACGGCGTCGGTGACGTCTTCACCGAGGTAGGCCTCGGCGTCGCGCTTGAGCTTCATGAGCGTGCGCGCGCTGATCTCCTGCGGGGTGTACTTCTTGTCGTCGATCTCGATCGTCCAGTTGCCTTCACCCATGTGGCGCTTGACCGAGCGGATGGTGCGGTCGACGTTGGTGACCGCCTGGTTCTTGGCCGGCTGACCGACGAGCACCTCTCCGTTACGCGCGAAGGCGACGACGGACGGCGTGGTCCGCGACCCTTCGGCATTGGCGATGACCGATGCTTCGCCACCCTCGAGCACCGAAACCACGGAGTTGGTGGTGCCGAGGTCGATTCCAACAGCACGAGACATGTTTGGCTTCCTCCTAGTTTGTGGGTGTGCACCCAAGTCCTTTGGCCCCGCGGTTCGATGACGCGGGGATGATGTCCGAAACCCAGCGGGACCGAACTTCAGTGCGTCCGACTCATGTCCTACTGAATTCAGGGCGATGAGTCAAACCTACTTGAGTCTGGATCGCTCAGGTTTCTCGAAGTGTGTAACGGGGCCCCGGTGGCCTTTGTTCCCGGATCGCGGGAAAAAGTTGAGCGAATTTCACTCAAGAGGCCCCAGCCGGCGTAACTCTTGACACACCTGTACGCACCGGGCAGATTTCCTCCAACAGGAAACAAGCGATTCCTCTTCCACCGTTCCCGAGGACTGCCCATGCCGCAGACCAGCCCCACCCGGACGAAGGGCACCACGCACTCCCCACACCGGCGTCCGCATCGCGTCGCTGTTTGGGTTCCCGGAGAGGTGGGCGACCCCACCTTCGGGGTGGTGTGCGCCCGGCGAGACGCCCGGGTCCGGCGCTCGTGACCGACGACGCTCGGCCGGAGGTCGCCGCGTGGAACGGTCTGGTCGACGCACTCCGTTCCGCGGGCGACAAGGTCGCCGCCGACACCGCGGACCTGGACCCGGCCGAGCAGGCCGACGGATTCCGCGCCTGGTGCGCGGGTTGTCGAATCAGTTGTCGCGCTTCGAGGTCGATCGAGAACGCCCGGAGCTCGTGCCGTTCAACGGGTGGCGACACAAGTTCCTGATGGACAACCCCGATTTCCGCTACTGGGTCGGCGAGGTTCGTGGTGACCGCGCCTACCGCATCCGCGGCAACCGCGGCGATGCGTCGTACGTCTCGGTGACCGTCTACCAGCGGACGGGCGGCCTCGGCGCCGAGGCAACCGCCCGCATCGACAACGACGCCATCGGATTCGACGACGACGGCGGCTTCGAGATCGTCCTCGGTGGTACCGCACCGGGGGCCGGCGACTGGCTGGAGTTGCCGGAGAAGTCCGGCGTCATCTGGGTCCGGGTCTTCCACGACGACGTGCATCGGGACGAAATGGGGTGGTGCGGTATCGAACCGATCGTCGAACCGCCGGTGCCACCGGCGATCGACCCGGGGAGGTTCGTGTCGTCGCTGGGCACACTGGCGGCCACGACCTCGATGCTGCCGACGATCTTCGAGATGTCGACCAAGGACGATCTCGATCCGCCAAACGTCCTGCGGCACTGGTCGGAGATGGCCGGCGGCGCGGTGTTCACCGAACCCGGCATCCATTACGTTCGCGGCGGCTGGCAACTCGAACCGGGCCAGGCGCTGGTGATCGAGGGCGACGTCGTCGAGTGCAGGTACTGGAACATCCTGGCTTACAGTCGTTTTCTGAACTCCCTCGACTTCCGGTACCGGCCGGTGTCGTATACGGGTGCCACCGCCACCGTCGTCGACGGCCGGTATCGGTTCGTGATTGCCGCCGAGAGCCCCGAGGTCGGCGACTGGATCGATTCCGAGGGGCGCGACTTCGGGATCATCGTGATGCGTTTCCTGCAGCCGGCCGCGCCCCCTCCCCTGCCGTCCGCTCGGGTTGTCCCGCTCGTCGAACTGCGAGGTGAGTGATGGTGAAGTGGACGCCGCCGCAGCGGAGTGAGGTCGCCGAGGACATCTACGCGGCCGCGGAAGCCGATCGGCTTGCCCGCCCCGAGCGGTACCGGCTGGGGGTCGAGGCAACCGACGCGATCGTCGAACGGGCCACTGCCGAGCACGGTGTCGAGGGGTTGGGCGACCCGGCGCTGTGGCGGCCTGGCTTGGAGCGGTACCTGGCTTCGGCAGCCGAGGACGGGCGTCTGAACGCAGTCGGCGTCCGCAATGCGCAGGACGCGGTGATCGGGAAGCTACGGGCGCGCTCCATCTTCGACAAGACCCTGGTGGAGAACCCGGAGGTGGCCGAGCGTGCGGTGCTCCCGCCGATCGTGATCATCGGCGGGTGGCGCACCGGGACGACGTTCCTGTACCGGCTGATGGCCCGCGACCCCCGGCTCCGCGCACCGCGGCCCGTGGAGTTGTACGCCCCGTGGCGGGTCGCGAAGCTGTCCCCGGAAGAACGCGAACGGTTGATCGAGACCCAGGCCGCCGAGCCCAACCCGCTGCACCTGCTGAATCCGGCGATGGCCGCGGTCCACGATTCCGGACCGGCGCTCCCCGAGGAATGCGTACTCGGCATGGGAACGACCCTGCGCAACTGGGCATTCAGCTCAACGATGCGCCTCGACAGCTACTCCCGGTGGCTGGCAGACCAGGACTTCGCCGGTGAATACGCAGCGCATCGGACGATGCTGCAGATCCTCGACGACGGCTCTCGACGACGCTGGCTGCTGAAGGCACCGGCCCACACGCCCGAGCTGGTCGACCTTGCCCAGACATATCCCGGCGTCTGCATCGTCCATCTGCATCGCGACGTCGTGGAGACCGTGGCGTCGGGCGCGAGCCTGTTCGCGACCTACCGCTCGACCTACAGCGACGAGGTCGACGGCCATGACGTCGGTCGATTCCAGATCGAGCAGTCGGAGTTGTGGTTCCGGCGTGCGCTCGAGTTCCGCGACTCCCGCGCGGCCGGATCGGCGACAGTCGTCGACATCGACTACCAGGACCTGGTGTCCCGGCCCGCAGAGACCATCGAACGGGTTTATGCAGCAGCCGATCTCGATGCTCCAGACGTGGCGACGATGCTCGCCGAGCACAACGCGGAACAACCGCGTCACGGGAAGGGCAGACATCGGTACAGCCCCGAGGAGTTCGGGATCGAGCCCGACGCGCTCAGGGAACGGATGGCGTTCTACACCGATGCCGTCGCCGAATGGACGTCGAGCCCCACCCCACGGTGATCGCCGGGTCGCGGATCCCGCAACGTCGGGTTGCACTTGGGTCTCCGTCCGTCGGGTTCCCGGTAGAGCTGTCTCATGCGGCGCTACCGTCGGATATTCCGATGTCGGGAGGTCGAGATGGGTGAGACCACATCGAGTGTCACACGGTGGGCGCCCTGGCGCGTGGCACCGGCCTCGGGATTCGAGGTCGACGACCCGACCGGTAGAGGCAGCGTCGGTGTCGTCCAGATCAACGAGCGACAATTCGTCGTCCTCAACACCTTTCGATATTCGGACGAGGTCGTCGAGAACGACCTGCTCACCAAGCTGGTTCGCGGTGGCATGGAGGAACCGGAGGCCCGTGCGGCGATCGACAAAGCCCGGACGTTCGTTCCGCGCGAGGACAATCCGACAGACCTGGCATCGGTGCCGCGTTTCATGCGCTGGTTCGAGGACTCGTACGGAAGGCACTCCCTCGCTGCGTTGATCCACGACGAACTCATCACCGACACCGTCAATTCGGGCGCGCTCGGCAGCGACACCCTGTCCGACCGGTTCTTCCGGGAGATGATGCGAACCTCTGGGGTCCCGTGGTTGAAGCGCTGGATCATGTGGTCGGCCGTGGCACTCCGGACCCGTTGGGTTGCAGGTGGTTACCGTCGCTGGAGCATCGTGTTGTGGTTGTTGTTGAGCGTGGTGGGGATCGCCGCGACCGTCGGCTCTGCGGGCGCGCTTCTGTTCGATCGGCCGTGGCCGGTGTCGTCGCCGGGCTGGTCGTTCGTGGTGGCGCTGTTGATGATCTTCGTCGCCGCGCCACTGTGGGGACGGCAGTGGGCCGCCAGTCTCATCGCGGCCGTCGGCGCGTTATGGCTGGTGCCTGCCGCTGCCGTGACGAGTCTCGCCTGGGTGGTGTATCGCGTGCTGGAGTGGACCGCCCGCACGGTGGGGCTTCGATGACGAGAAGCGAGGCACCGTCCGGCTTGTTCCGAACGATGCCCCGCTCCTGTATCTGCCTCAGGCCGCGTTGACCTGTTCTCCTGCTGCGGGTTCCAGAGCCTGCGCGACGATCTCGGCGACGTCGGTCATCGGACGCACGTCGAGGGCGTCGAGGACCTCGGCCGGCACGTCGTCGAGGTCGGGCTCGTTCCGCTGCGGGATGAAGACGGTCTTCAGCCCGTTGCGTTGCGCGGCAAGCAATTTCTGCTTGACCCCGCCGATCGGCAGGACGCGACCGTTCAGCGTGACCTCTCCGGTCATGCCGACCTCGGCGCGCACCCGTCGACCCGTCGCCATCGACACCAGCGCGGTGACCATGGTGACGCCCGCACTCGGACCGTCCTTGGGCACCGCTCCGGCCGGAACGTGCACGTGGACGGTCTTGTTGAGCGACTCGGGGTCGACGCCGAGCTGTTCGGCGTGCGCCCGCACGTACGACAGCGCGATCTGCGCCGACTCCTTCATCACGTCGCCGAGCTGGCCGGTCAACTTGAGTCCGGGCTCGCCGTCGGTGGCGTTGACCTCGATGAAGAGGACGTCGCCACCCATTCCCGTGACGGCGAGACCCGTTGCGACACCGGGCACTGCGGTCCGCTCGGCCGATTCCGGGGTGAACCGGGGCCGGCCGAGGTAGTCGCGCAGGTCGGGCTCGTCGATGGTGATCGGTGCCGTGGCACTCTCCTGAGCGAGGTTGGTGGCTGCCTTGCGCAAAGCCTTGGCGAGTAACCGTTCGAACTGTCGCACACCGGGTTCCCGGGTGTAGTTCGCCGCGATCTCGCGGAGCGCCGCGTCGGTCACGGTCACCTCGTCGGTGGTGAGTGCCGCACGCTCGGCCTGCCTGGGCAGCAGGTAGTCGCGGGCGATGGCCACCTTGTCGTCCTCGGTGTAACCGTCGAGGGTGACGAGCTCCATGCGGTCGAGCAGGGCCGACGGGATGTTCTCGATGACATTGGCGGTCGCGAGGAACAGGACGTCGGACAGGTCGAGGTCGAGATCGAGATAGTGGTCGCGGAAGGTGTGGTTCTGCGCGGGGTCGAGGACCTCGAGCAGCGCCGCGGCCGGGTCGCCCCGGTAGTCCGAGCCCACCTTGTCGATCTCGTCCAGCAGCACAACGGGATTCATCGATCCCGCCTCGCCGATGGCACGCACGATGCGGCCGGGCAGTGCGCCGACGTAGGTACGTCGGTGACCGCGGATCTCCGACTCGTCGCGCACACCGCCGAGGGCGACGCGCACGAACTTGCGACCCAACGCCCGGGCGACGCTCTCACCGAGCGACGTCTTGCCGACGCCGGGCGGGCCGGCGAGCACCATGACGGCACCCGATCCGCGTCCGCCGACGACCTGCAGGCCGCGTTCGGCGCGTCGAGCACGCACCGCCAGGTATTCGACGATCCGGTCCTTCACGTCGTCGAGGCCGTGGTGGTCGGCGTCGAGGATCTCGCGGGCACCCTTGATGTCCGTGGAGTCCTCGGTGCGCGTGTTCCACGGCAGGTCGAGGACGGTGTCGAGCCAGGTGCGAATCCACCCGGTCTCGGGCGACTGGTCGCTGGCGCGCTCGAGCTTGCCCACCTCGCGCAGTGCGGCTTCGCGCACCTTCTCGGGCAGGTCGGCCTCGTCGACGCGCGACCGGTAGTCGTCCGCCCCCTCGGGCTCGTCCTCACCGAGTTCCTTGCGGATGGCGGCGAGCTGCTGACGGAGCAGGAACTCCTTCTGCTGCTTGTCCATCCCCGCGCGGACGTCTTCGGCGATCTTCTCGCTGACCTCGGACTCGGCGAGATGGTCGCCGGTCCACTCGATCAACAGCCGCAGCCGCGCGGCGGTGTCCGGCGTCTCGAGGAGTTCGCGCTTCTGCTCGTCGGTGAGCCAGGACGCGTAGCCCGAGGTGTCGGCGAGATTCGACGGGTCGGACATCTTGTTGACGGCGTCGATCAGCTGCCACGCCTCGCGGCGCTGCAGCATGGCCAGCACGAGTTTCTTGTACTCGCCGGCCAGGGTCCGCACCTCATCGGTGACCTCGGGGTCGGTGACCTCGGTGGCCTCGACCCACAGCGCGGCGCCGTGGCCGGGGGTTCCCGCCCCGATCTGCGCGCGCTTCTCACCCTTGACGACGGCTGCCAGACCGCCGCCCGGGATGCGCCCGACCTGCACGATCGAGGCGATCACCCCGTACGTGGGGTAGCGGTCGTCCAGGCGTGGGGCGACCAGCAGTCTTCCGCTCTCACTCGCCCGGGCGGCGTCGACGGTGGCCTGAGCTGCATCGTCGAGCGGGATCGGCACGACCATGCCGGGCAGGACGACGACGTCCGGGACGAAGAGGACCGGCAGTGAATATGTCTGCGACATGAAACCTCCAGAGTTAAGTCTGATCGGCTCAACTGAGATGGCTGGAAGTTTGTTCCCGACTGATTTATGCCAGGGGCGAACGGGGTGAGGTCAACGAGCGAGCGCCGCCCAGTGGTGATGCCACCGAGGGCTCAACACTCCCAGGTGAATCCGTCCGGGTCGCTGAACTGCCCGGCGTCGCCGCCGATCACCAGCCGATGCGACCCGGCCCCCGCAGGGTCGACGCCGGCGTCCTTCGCCGCGGCCTTGCGGCCGTACAGCGCGAGCTTCACCGAGTTCGGGTCGCTCTCGAACTCGACATACTTGCGGCCGTAACTCTTCCCGACCGTGAATCCACGCTCGACGTAGAACTGCTTGGTGGCGGCAACGTCGTCCACGCCGAGGAGTAGGACCAGGTCGTCGGCCCTGCGCGCGGGTGCACCGGTCGGCTTCTTCGACGAGCCGGCGACCTTCCAGATCGTGCCGTCGGGCGCCTGGACCACGCCGCCGTAGCCCCAGAAGGACCTTCTGGCGGGTTTGAGCACGGTGGCGCCGGCGTCGACCACGGGTTCGAGGAAGGAGTCGACGACCGTCGGGTCGGCAACCACGAGCGAGATCACGAAGCCGCGGAAGCCTTGGCTGGGTGATTCGGCTACTCGGAACCGAAGTCGGTCGCCGAGTCCGAAAGCCTTGTCGTAGAAGACCTCCGCCGCGCTGAGGTCGGGAACTTCGAGGGTGAGTGCGTTGATGTTCGTCATGCTTCGACGCTATGGCGCGTCGAACTGCCTCCGCTTCTCGATTCCTGACCGATCAGCAGGCGGGCCGCTCAGCCGGGAAGGTCGACGAGGCGGGTCGCGAGTACGACGACCTGAGCGACGACCAGTACCGCCAGCGCGACGGCGAACGCCGCCGCCGTGATGACCACTCCCGCGGAAGCCTTCAGCGCATCCCACACCGACTTCAGCGTCATGACCGTTCTCCGAGGCGCGTCGTGGCGAACGAGTGGACGATGGACGGGTGTCGGCGGACCGACATCGAGTCGAGGGGCATGGGCTGACCTCCGTGCGGACAAATATCCCGGACGACAGTGTCCGGGATCACATATGTATCACACATTTACTAGGTACCGCGACTAAATTTCGACTGTCGCCGCCCAAGGATGAGTCAGACAAATCGCCCTCCCGGCCAGTCCTTGACCGCAACGGCCACGAACCACCGGGAACGCAACGCACACGTCACCATCCGAGGAGCCTGCATGTCGATCCTGTCCCCCACCACCGCCCGTCAGCCGTTGGGGCGCGCGATCGCCCGGATCGCGCTCGGAGCGATCCTGGCGATCGCCGGCATCGGTCATCTGACCGCGCAGCGCGAGGAGTTCCAGGCGCAGGTCCCCGACTGGGTTCCCTTCAGCAAGGACTTCGTGGTGCTGGCGTCGGGTGGGGTGGAGATCGCGCTGGGTGCGGCGCTCATCGCCCTGCCGCGGCACCGCAAGATCGTCTCGTGGATCGTGGCGGCGTTCTTCGTCGCGGTGTTCCCCGGCAACATCCATCAGTACGTCGAGCACATCGACGCCTTCGGTCTCGACTCCGACCAGAAGCGCCTGACGCGTCTGTTCTTCCAACCCGTACTGGTGCTGTGGGCGATCGCGGCTGGAACCGGGAAGCGTTCTGACTAACCGTCTTGTAGCTCGAAGCCGCGGTCACCGCGGTTTCGAGCTATGAGTTGGCTGCGCGTTCACGGGTGCAGGCGTCCTGGCAGGCGGTGTCCACCCCGGACCGGACCTGCGGCCGGAAGCCCGCACCGGAGCTGATCGTCAGCGCGGCGACGAGCCCGCCAACGGCACAGAAGGCCGCGCAGATGTACATCGCTGTCCGGAATCCGTCGCCGAGCGGCTCGCCGGGCCCGGCGTCGATCCCGGCCACCGCGGGCAACACCGCCACGGCCAGCAGCCCGGCGACGCGAGCCACCGCATTGTTCACGCCCGACGCGGTGCCGGCGAGGGCGTCGTCGACCGCTCCCAGCGCGGCCGCGGTCAGCGGCGCGACGGTCACCGTCATGCCGAGCCCGAACAGCAGGACGCCCGGCAGCACCTGGGCCAGGTAGTCCGTGCCCGGTTGCACGCGCGCCATCAACGCGAAGCCGCCGGCGGCGATGAGCGGGCCGACGGTCATCGGCAGCCGCGGCCCGGTGGTCTGGGCGAGCCTTCCCACGAGTGGAGACCCGAACAGCATGATGAACGTACTCGGGAACATCGCCGCGCCCGCTTCGAAGGCCGAGTAGCCCAGACTCTGCTGCAGTTGCAGAGCGAGCAGGAACAGCGCTCCGCCCAGCGCTGCGTACACCAGCAGCGTCGTCAGGTTGGCGCCGGTGAACTGCGACGAGCGGAACAGTCTCAGCGGCAACAACGGTGACCGCACGTGCGTCTCGATGACCGCGAACGCGAGAAGCACCGCCACACCCGCAAGGCCCGCGACGATCGTTCCGGTCGACCACCCGCGCGACGGGCCCTCGATCAGCGCGTAGATGACGCCTGCGAGACCGAGGGTCATCGTCACGGCTCCCGCGACGTCGAGCCGCCTCGGCGCAGACGGATCGCGCGACTCCGGCACATGTCTGATCGCGATGACCAGCGCACCCAACGCCAGAGGCACACTCAGGAAGAACGCCCAGCGCCACGACGCCGCGTCGACGAGCCAGCCGCCGACGAACGGCCCCAGTGCACTGGTCGCACCAGACATCCCGGCCCACAACCCCACCGCCGCACCACGATCCGAGGGCGCGATCTCCGCGTTGATCAGTGCCAGGCTGCCGGGCACGACGGCCGCCGCGGCGACACCCTGGACGAGCCGGGCGACCACCAGCCATTCGACGGTCGGGGCCATTCCGCAGCCGATCGTCGCCACCGCGAACATCGCCAGGCCGCCGGTGAAGATCAGCCGACGGCCATAGCGGTCGCCGGCGACGCCGCCCAGCAGCAGGAGTGAGCTCAGGGTCAGCAGATAGCCGTCGAGCACCCACTGTTGTCCCCGGAGTCCGGTGTCGAGGTCACGTGCGATGGCCGGCAGTGCGACGTTCACGACCGTGCCGTCGAGGAATGCGACGCCGGACCCCAGGACCGCCGCGACGATCAGCCATCGGCCCCCCGTCGACGCAGCCGGTATCCCGCCTGGGACTGCATCCGCCGGACGGTTCGCGGTCATGCTTGCCTTCCCGACGCCTCGGGTCGCTGTCTACCCAGGGTCGGGGCCGGAACGCGTACGCGCAACCACCGCCGGCGCGGGCAGACGTCAGCTCGACGGGCAGACTTCGATCGAGGTCTGGCAGTCGACGTGAGGTCGACCGGTGGCGGCAAGTCATCGCACGTTGGCAGCGACGGCGTCCACCTGCCCGACGAACTGGTGACCGCCGGTCTCGTGGCGGTGCAGCTGCACGTCCGGGAGCAGTGCCGCGTTGAGGTCCAGGTGCCCGATCGGGACCTCCTCGTCGTCGACGCAGTGGTGCAGGGACAGCGCGACGCCGCGCGGCGGTTGTCCGTCGAAGTCGTACTCGTCGACGTCCCATCCGTCCGGCCCCCAGTTCGGCATCGCCAGGAGGACGGCGCGTCTCGGTCCGGCGTACTCCGGCTCGGCCAGCACATGGAGCAGGATCGTCGCGCCGAACGAGTGCGCGACCAGCAGGTCGTCGGCGCCCAACGTCGACAACCGGGTGCGCAGCGGATCCGCCCAGGCCTGCAAGGACATGTCGCCACTGGAGAACTCCGGCATGTCGACCGGCAGGCCAAGGGCGTCCCCGAGACCGTCGGCGATCCGGCGGTCGTCGGTGAAACCACCTGCGCCGTGGATGAACAGCAGCCGTGTCTGACTCATCGGACCTCCTCGAACGATGCTCTCAGAGAGATCGACTCAAGCGGGGACACGAAATCATCGCGCCGGGTTCACCGGTTGCGAGCCCTTCGTGGCTCGTCGCTAACGCTCCTCGCACCTCAGGGAGCAGGGGTAGCGCTCGCAGCTCAGGGAGCAGGGGTGGGTCCGCACCTCAGGGAGCAGGGGTAGCGCTCGCAGCTCAGGGAGCCGGGACCGCCAGCTTCTCGGCCAGCCAGTCCACGGTCTGCATGCCGAACAGGTCGGTGCCCCAGCCGTAGAGGTTGGTGAGGAACCGGACCATGCTGCAGTCGGTGGGCTGGTAGTCGACCTCGGTGCCGCCGCGGCGATAGTCGGCGGCGAGCTTCCGGGAGTCCTTCGCGGGCACCAGCGACATCGGTGAGTCGTCCTTCGCGCACGAGGCGATCAGTACCGGTGCGGTGGGCGACTTGCGACCCAGCTTGTTGTCCTCGTAGACCGCCTGGAAGTCGGCGATGTCGGCGGGGTTCTCCCCGCTCTTGAACAGCGTGTTCATCGGCACGAACGGCATGGTGAAGTAGGCCGGCGTCTGGCACTGGGTGCGGAAGACGTCGGCGATGGCCTTGCCTGCCGGGGTGAACTTCTCGTCGAGCTTCATTGCCGGGTAACGCGGTTCGAGACCGAGCAGCGTCGCGAGGACGAAGGCCGAACCGACCGAGCCGTCGGCGGTGGCGATGAAGTTCTTCTGGTCGACGACCATTCCCTCGAGGACGACGCCCTTGATATCCAGTTCGGGCGCATAGGTTTTCGCCTCCTCCGCAGCGAAGGCCGCGCCGACGCCACCGCCGGCGATGCCGAACACACCGAGCGGCGACTCGGCCGAGAGGCCGTTGTCCTTGTGCCGCAGCGCAGCTCGCAGACCGTCGAGCAGCGCCTTACTCGCGAACTTGCCGGCGAAGACGCCGTGCGGCTTGGGATCGCCGTCGTTGCCGACGTCGCTCATCATGACCGCGTAACCCTTGCCGAAGAACTGCGCCAGCGGGCCCAGCGCCGACCACGACGCGCCGTCCATCGGATCGCCGCCGGTCCACATCGTGGAGGGATGGCAGTAGGCGCCGACGCTGTCGTTGGCCAGCTGGTATCCGATCAGCGGCCGGGTGGCGTCGGAGCGTCCGTCGCGCGGGACCATCAGCAGGCCGGTGGAGATCTCCGGCTCGTCGTGCAGTCCGCGGGTCACGTACATCAGCTTGTAGGCGTCGAGCTTGCCGGGACGCACACCCATGAACTGGACGGCGACCTTCTTGGCTTTCAGTACGTCACCGGGCTTTTCGCGGCCGGTCAGACGCGGCTCGGCGTAGAAGGGGTCGCCGGAGACGAGCGGATCGATGACCTCCTGAGGGCTGGCGAGACGGCCGTCGCGCAGCGCGCCGACGACGAAGCCGTTCAACACCTCGTCGAGGCCCGGCGTCCGGTTGGGTGCGGCGGTGGCCGGTGCGACCAATCCGATACCCGACAGGACCAGAACCAGCACGGCCACGAGCGAGGCGCGTCGGGAGATGCGCGAGAAGGATGAGATCACTGGTAGGTCACCTTGATCGAGGTCAGGACCGACTGCATCAGCGGCAGCAGATTACGGGTGGGTCGGTGCGTTTCCATCTGCTCGAAGTACGGAGCCCTCATGGCTGCGCTCAGTGCCGGCCAGTTGTACTCGACCTGCTTGCGGTACTTCGGCAGAAGCTCGGTGGAGATGTAGACCCAGCGGTCCTCGTAGACCGACCAGTTCCATTCCGGCAGTGGAAGACTCACGATCACCTTACGGCCGTCGGGCGCACGGCCCGGCACCGTCAGCTGACGGATGTCGCGCGGCGGGACCACACCGGCAACCGACGGCGCGGCCGCCACGGTGCTGCCGTAGGTCATCGCCTCGCCGACGTCGCCCTTGTAGTTGCGGGTGGCGTCCCACTGCTTCGCGATGACCTCGCCCTGTTCACGCTGCAGCAGTCGGGCATTGCCGGCCGCGACCGCGGCGGGTTCCTTGGAGGCGATACCCTCCCAGGCGCGCATGATCTCGTCGTCGAAGAGGCCCGCGGCGTTCATCTCCCGGAGCGCGGGCAGCCCGCCCACGACGTACGCGCGATGCATCGGCATCAGGTCGGAGAAGATGTTCTTCTGCATCACCAGGATCTGGCCCTGGACCTGGCGCAGATCGTCGGCGGTGATCTGTGCGCCCACGCGAGCCAGCGCGCGCAGTCCGCCCGGCAGACTGTTGACCGCCTGCGGTCCCGCGAGTTCGTTGGCGCGGGCCACGATCGCGTGTGCGACGGGCTGCAGCCGGCTGAACTCGAAGATCTCGGTGGCGTCCTTGTAGTCGAGCAGGCCACCGCCGAAGTCGCCGCCGACCAGGCCGCCCATCCCGGCCCACTGCAGTTCGCGATGCGCGAGCTGCAGATCCTCGTAGTAGCGGTAGGACTTCAGCAGATTCTGATGATTGGCGCCGACGCCGTCGCGCGGGTTCCACGATGCGAGGTCGATGCCGGCGCGAGTCGTGGTCTCGACAAGCCAGTACTGGAACAGCAACGCCTCATACGACGACGGGTCGAGTCCGCGATCGCGGGCCTGGTCGACCAACCGCTGCAGAGTGCTGGCATCCGTCGGCAGCGCCGGGTGCACACCGCCCGGCCCCTGCGACGCATCACGATTGACCAGCGGCAGGTTCAGATACCGCGAGAGGGAGTCGGCGGTTGCCGAACCCCCGCCGACCAGCGAACCGAGCGCGACGACAACTGTCACCGCCGCGCAGACCGACACCCGTACGACCTTGTTCACGACGCTCCCGTTCAGGCCCCCGACCATCACGGCCGAATCACATTCGTATAACTGGAGGGAATCTAGTCGTTGATGTAGTCAGACGGCAATTCGACATCGGTAAATCGGGAGGAATCCCCCGAAATACGTTCGGCCGGACCAAGATTCTGGCAGGAAGCTCTCAGAACAGCGCCCTGAGGCGCTCCAGGTCTTCCTCCACCATGCGGGTGTCCTGGTCGAACTCCGCGTCGGACATCGCCAGCTGCCGCAGAGTGAACACCACCTCGGCCCCCTCCGGATGGGGCAGCACGCGAAGCGGATTGTGCACGGTGTCGCCGTTCGGGAGGATCACGTCGTGGTCGACGACCCCGAGAGTGTTCCGCGGAACGAACCGGACCGTCACGGTGCCCATCGGCGACTCGGCCAGGAGGTCGTCGCCGCGTCGGACGACCTCGGAACTCGCGAGTCCGGCCGCCCACTTCGGGAGATTGCCGGGATCGGAGACGAAGTCGTACACCAGGTCGGCGGACGCACCGATCACCGTGCTCACATGACGACTCCGCATGGCGAACAGTATTCCGCGTTTGGTGGCACACATGACGGGGAACCTGGAATGGTCACGACTACGGGGGTCACCCCATGCGAACCGTGACGACGAGCGACTCCACCACCGACGGGATCAGAATGAACCACGACGCGAACCCACGAACGACCCGGCCGACAGGCATGATCACCAGACTGGGCATCGCCGCCGCCTCCCTGATCGCGGCCGTCGCCGGGTCGGTGATCGCCGGGAGCCCGGCGGCCGAGGCCAGGCCGGGCTGCCCCGACGTCGAGGTCGTGTTCGCACGCGGGACCATCGAGCCCGCGCCACCGCTGGGACTGACCGGTCTGTCGTTCGTCGAGGCCGTTCGGAGCCAGCTGCCGGGCAAGTCGGTGGCCGCCTACGGCGTCCCGTACCCGGCGAGTGACCAGTTCGGCAACCGCCTGAAGTTCGCCCAAACCGTCGCCGACGGGGTCCGCACCACGCAGAACCGCGTGAAGTACTTGTCCGCCAAGTGCCCGGGCACCAAGGTCGTTCTCGGCGGCTACTCCCAGGGCGCCGTCGTCGCGGGGTATGCGGTCCACGCCGGCCTGGACCTGCCGGCGCGGTACGCCGCCTACGACCGTTTCGTCCCGCCGCCGCTGCCGGCGTCCCTCTCGCGCAACGTTGCGGCGATCGTCTTCTTCGGAGCCCCGTCGGATCGCTTCATCACCGACATCGGAGCGCCCCCGGTGCGGGTGTCGACCCCCTACCGCGGCAAGACGGTGCGCTACTGCGTCGCCGGTGACACCATCTGCGACGGCTCGCCGGTCGGCGGCCCGAACGCCCTGCACACGCTCTACTCGGTCAACGGCATGACGCTCGACGCCGCGCGCTTCGTCGCCCGACGCGCCTGACTGCCGCTCAGGGAGCGGAGCTCTCCCCCGCGACGCCGCCCATCGTCCGGGAGACCAGCTGCGAGATACGCACGTCCCTGTCGTGATTCAGGTGTTCGAGCATCAGCAACCGAGCCTTTTCAGCCGATCCGCCGATGATCGCCGACAGGATCTGCTCGTGTTCGCTGACCGAACTCTCGAAGCTCTCGCGGCCGGTCGGGGTGAACCACGGTGCACTGACCTTGATCTGGTCGCGCAGGTCTCGTTCCATGTCGTAGATCGTCTGGTTGTGTGCGGCGCGGAGCACACAGTCGTGGAAGACGTTGAGCGCCTGCCGAATATCGGCGGGTTCGGTGTAGTTCGAACTCAGCGCCAACGCTTCCTTGAGTCGTGCGATGTCGACCGGCGTGTGACGCTCAGCGGCCGCCGCGGCCGCCCTCGACTCGAGAATGGCCCGCACCTCGAAGATCTCGAGCATCTCCTCGTCGCCGCGGATGCGCAGGACAAAACCCCGAGACGCCGCGACCAGCAGTCCCTTGCGTTCGAGCAGCCCCAACGCCTCCCGAACAGGAGTCCGCGACACCCCGAACTCCTCGCTCAACGCCTGCGGGATCAGTGTCGCTTCGGCCGGGTAGTGGCCGTGCGTCAGCCGCTCGTGCAGCGCTTCGTAGACCGCGTCGCGGGCGCTCTTCATCGGCGGTCACCTTCCGTGGGGTCGTGCGGGGCGGGCAGACGAACCCCTCGATCCTCGCAGACAGACCGGCCGTGACACCGCACGTGTTGCGGTGGGCCCCCAGCCGGTGGCCGTGTCCGGGCGCGACAGACCTCATCGTGGATGCGGACCCGTCACCAGCGGGAGTTCGGGATGAGCGCGCCATTCACTCATCGATCCGTCGTAGACACGAGGTAGCGGGTATCCGGCCTCGGCAAACGCCAAGGCGGCTCCGGCCGCGTTGATCCCGCCGCCGCAGTAGAGGATCACCTCGGAACCGGCGTCGATCCCGGATGCCCGCAGTGCCTTTCGGGTTCGGTCGGTCGAGAACGTGCCGTCGTCGTTCAGCAGGTCGGGGTAGGGCACGCTCACGCTGCCGGGGATGTGGCCGGGACGCGCGCCGCCGGACTCACCGGTGTAGTCGGGGGTGCGGAGCGCACACACGAGCGTCGTGGACGATTGTTCGTCGACGGCCACCGCCCGGACCTCGTCCAGGTCGGCGAATGCCCGGCCGGTGAGATCGCGCAGGTGGACCTCGATGCGCGGTTCGGCCGTCTCACCCGATGCATCGCCATCGGCCACCGGGTACCCCTGATCCACCCACTGGGCGAACCCGCCGTCGAGTACCCTGGCCCGGTCGAAGCCGAAAGACCGCAGCACCAGCCACACCCGCGCCGCATACGCACCGCTGAGCTGGTCGTAGACCACGATCTCGTCCGACGGCGTGATGCCCAGTTGCTCCGCAGCCGAGGCCATCTGCGCCACAGTCGGCCGCGTGAAGGGGACCGCCGCCGCGGGATCGGAGAAGACCGCGAAAAGGTCGGCGAACCGCGCTCCCGGGATGTGGGCGGTGCGGAACACCTCACCACCGGGGGCGAAGACGGTCTGCCCGTTGTCGTCGACCGAGCGTTCGACACTCGCGTCGAGGACGATCGTCGAATCCAGCCGGCGATGAAGCCATCCGGCGGAGACGAGGGCGCTCTCGGTACCGGTCACGCACCTGCCCCACCAGTTGCGGCGTCGGCGACACTCTTGGCGCGGTTGCGCCATTCACCGCGTTCGGGGCGCGCGAGACCGAGATTCTCGCGCAGGGTGTCGCCCTCGTACTCGGTGCGAAACAGCCCGCGCCGCTGCAGTTCCGGCACCACGAGGGTGGCGAAGTCCTCGAAGGCTGCCGGGACGTGCGTCGCCTGGATCATGAAACCGTCGGCCGCACCGGCGTCGAGCCACTGTTCCATCGTGTCGACGATGTCGGTGGCCGAGCCGATCATGTTGCCCTCGGTGCGGGCGCCGTACCAGCGCCCGATCTCGCGGACGGACAGGTTCTCCCGCTCGGCGAACTCCACGACCTCGCGGTAGTGGCCTTCCACACCAACCACTTCGAGCGAAGGCAGCGGACCGTCGAGGTCGTACTTTGTGAGGTCGACGTTGACGTGATAGGCCAGTCGCGACAGGCCCGCCTCGTGGTCGACGAGATCGAAGAACGCCTCGTGCTTGGCCATCGCATCGCGGTAGTCGGTGCCGACGACGGTGGTCGCGGCGGGCAGGATCTTGAGCTGCTCGGGATCTCGACCGTGGGCTGCCGCGCGCTGCTTCATGTCCTGGTAGAAGGCGACCGCACTGTCGAGCGACTCGTGACTGCAGAACACGACATCGGCCCAGCGAGAGGCGAAGTCACGGCCCGTCGGCGACGCGCCGGCCTGGACGATGACCGGATAGCCCTGCGGCGGGCGCGGGACGCCGAGCGGTCCCTGAACGCGGAAGAACCGACCCTTGTGATCGATGGCCTCCACCTGATCGGGATGACCGAAGCGGCCCGACGCCTTGTCTCGGATCAACGCGTCGTCGGACCAGGAGTCCCACAATCGGGTGGTGACCTCGAGGAACTCCTCGGCTCGCGCGTAGCGCTCCTCACGGTCGGGAAGCTTGTCCTGGTTGAAGTTCTGCGCCTCCGCATCCTGGAAGCTGGTCACGACATTCCACCCGGCGCGACCGCCACTCAGGTGATCGAGGGTGCCCATGCTGCGAGCGAGGTTGTAGGGCTCCTGGTAGCCGGTCGACATCGTCGCGGCCACCCCGAGTTTCGTGGTCACCGAACTCATCAGCGTGATAACCGTCATCGGGTCCAGACGCGGTGTGCCCGAACCGAATCTGACGGCCGGAGCGAAGGAGCCGCCCAGGCTGCGCGGTACGGCGAGCGCATCGGGCACGAACGCCATGTCGAAGCGCGCCGCCTCGAGAACCCGCGCGATGTGCTGGTAGTGCTCGGCGGTGAGGAAACCGTCACCGGCGTCCGGGTGCCGCCAACCGACCGTCCCCTGCGGGCCGGCGTTCATGAACGCGGCCAGATGAATCTTCCTGCTGGGCATCTCATTCGCTCCTTTGCGAGTGATCGGCGATGGGCGGTTCGGCAGACGTCGGAGGCGGTCGGCGTCAGAGGAGGGAGAGTTCGTCGACGAAGGCGATGGCGAAGGACGCGGTGCCGGTCGCACGCTCACCGGCCCGCTCGCCGGCGGTTGCGAACGCCACATGTGCGGCGGCCGCGGCAGTGAACGGATCGACGACCGCGCAGAATGCCGCACTGAGTGCACCCAGACTGCATCCGGTCCCGGTGACCTGCGGCATCTTCGCGTCGCCACCGGGGACGGCGGTCGCGCGACCCGCCGGGTCGCAGAGATAGTCGACCTCACCGGACACCGCGATGACCGCGTCGAGACGCCGGGCGAGCGACGCGAGGATCGCGTCGTACTCGCTCGCACCGGCACCGATCGCCACCGGATCGAGCACCCATGGAGTACCGGCCTTGTGCGCCGTCGCGGCCGCCTCGTCGAGCTCGTCGGGTGTCACCGACGACATCAGGGCCGCACCGTTGATCCAGACGGCGCCGGCACCGGCGGGGAACGCAGCGGCCCACCCGGGCGCTGACCCGATGGCGGGGCCGGCACCCAGCGCGAGGAGCACGTTAGCACTGAGGTTCGCCGCGACGTAGTTGGTGAGGCCGTAGACGAACGGCGCCTTCTCCCGAAGGCGTGCGATGGCTGTCTTCACCTCGGACGACTCGATGGTCGTCGTCTCCATCTCCACCTTCACTCCTTGGTTGATCCAGTCTGGGATGTCCGCTTCACGACGCCAGGTGATCGCACGGCGACAACTGCATTTAGTTGTATACAGTTGGATGCGGAGTTCGCCAGCGAGGTCGTACTTAAATTCACGCCGGGTTGAAACGAGCCACGCGGCCTCACTCCGATCCGCCCCGACCTGGGCGACGATGGATGCCATGCGTGACCTCACACCCGACGACCCGGAGTGCTCCTGTCGGTGTTCGCCGTCCTCCTGCTGGTCTTCATCCCGGGCACGGTCGCCATGCTGTGCGTCGTGATCCTCACCGTCGAGACCGTCGTCTCGCGGACCTCGGACGCCTGGCGAGGCTAGCCGAACCGGGCAGGGGCGAGGAGTGCGACGATCGCCCGCGCGAGACCGCGGCGGGCCAGCACCTGATCCTGAAAACTGCCCAGTTGCTTCTCCGACACCAGACCTCGCATGGCGCCGGGCAGGAACGCCGCGACCTCCCGGACACGTTCCGGGTCGACGTCGAGGTCGGCGAAGGCGCGCTGACAGGATTCGGTCCAGGACGGCCCCCACGAGGCGAACTCGGCGGCGGTCTTGGGGAACAGTCGCCGGAGTTCGTCGGGATCGCGCGGCAAGGCTGCCCGCAGTGTCTCGATCGCGCGGGATTCCGGCGCGGTCAGTCCCTCGTACATGAGCTCGATGATCGCCTCCACCCGTTCGCCCAGTGGCGCTTCGGGTTTCACACTGACAGGTAGGTCGCCACGCTGTTCGGCGGTCCGGTGCAGCACCGCCGCCCAGAGGCCGTCGATGTCGTCGAACTGATACTTGATCACACCCCAGGTGGCGCCGATGTCCTTGGCGATGCGGTTGCCCGACACCGACGCGGGGTCACCCGAGGCCAGCGAACTGATCGCGGCGTCGAGCATCGCGTCGCGGGTGGCCTGGCCGCGACGGTTCACGCGGCGGGCGGCAGCCGCCGCAGTAACCGGCGGCCGACCGGCATCGACGGGTGGCATGGACGCTGATGGTATCCGTTGCGAACCCACCCTCGACCCTGCCGCTCGGCGAAGACCCGGCCGCTCAGCTCGCGGCACCCTCCAACCGGGGAGGCGTCGATGCCGAGTACATGACCCGATGGATCTCGGCGGTGAAGTCGTCTGCCGCCTCGATGTTGGAGGCATGACCGGTGTCGAGCACGACGAGCTGGTCGAGGTAGCCCCGGATCGAGAGCGTGTGGGCGATGCGCTGGGTCATCGCGTGCGGCAGCAACAGGTCATGGCGTCCACCGATGACCGTGGTGGGCACCGTGATCGCCTCGGCACCCACGGGTCCGAGAGCCAGCCGGGTGAGCCCGACCGCGGCCTTCGCGCGGGCGGCCGGGTCGCAGGAGCGTGTCATCGCGAGGACGAAGGCGGCGTGGTCGACGGTCGCGGACCGGCCGTTGAGGATGCGGGTCCGGACAAGGCTGCGGGCGAACCGGCCGCCGGGCAGCGGGAAGGGCACCGAGAGGGCTGCCTGCGGGAGCCATGCCGGCGCCTTCCACAGGTTGTTGAGCAGCGGCAGGACGCGTGTCTCGTCCACGATCCCGCCCCACGTCGTGTTCGCGAGAACCAGCGCGGAGGCGTGTTCCTCGACCCGGTCGCGGTGACGGTACGCCCAGGACTGCACGGTGATGCCGCCCATGCTGTGGCCGACGAACACAGCCTTCGACCCGACCGGCACGGACTGGTCGACCACCGACTGGAGGTCGTCGGCCAGCACGTCGGCGTCGAACGTGCGGCCGCCCCACGTGCTCTCCCCGTGGCCCCGCTGGTCATAGGCGATGACGTGGTAACGCTCGGCGAGGGCGTTGATCTGCGGGTTCCAGTACTCGATGCAGCACGACCAGCCGTGGATCAGGACCAGGACCGGGGCATCGGCCGGACCGTAGTGGTGGACCCGAAGCCGGGCACCGTCGTCGGTGAGGGCCCAGGAGGCGCGTTCGGGCGCACGCGAGTTGTACAGCGCGTTCTCGAACTGCTGATTGCGCAGCCGGCGACGGGCCTCAGCCGGTCGTACCAGTCCGGTCAGCGCCAATCGTGCAGCGCCGATCCCTCCACCTGCGTTCATCTCGGCCTCCCGGCGTCATTGCTGTAAGCCACGTCACAGCACCGGTCCAATGATACAAACCAGCGTTGAATGTTCCAACAGTTTCGAAGGGAAATTGTAGACACCCGAGTAACCGGTCGAGGCACCCCTCAAACCTCCATTTGAACGCGGGTTTCACCCTTTTCACAGAACCCTCTTGTATTCCTGCCCAGCGCGTCCTACCGTGACCGCATGGCGCGAACGCCGCTGTCGATGACACCCACCGGATGGTTTCAGGTCGCATGGTCGACCGAGATCGCCGTCGGGACCGTGCACACGATGAAGTACTTCGGTCGCGACATGGTCGCTTGGAGATCCCGGTCCGGCCGGATCTCCGTATTCGACGCCTACTGTGAACATCTCGGCGCCCACCTCGGCCACGGAGGTCACGTGGAGGGCGAGAACCTGGTCTGCCCCTTCCACGGCTGGGAGTGGAACCAGGAGGGACGCAACGTCTGCATCCCCTACGAGAACCACCCCAACAAGGGTCGGCGCATCCGCAGCTACCCCGTGGTCGAACGCAACGAGGCCGTCTGGATCTGGCACGACGTCGACGGGCGCTCACCGCATTTCGACGTCCCGGACATCTTCGCCGACTTCGGCAGCGACAACGGGCAGGCCACCGCCGACGACTACTACCCGCCGGTGCCCGCCGCGACGCTCTTCCGACCGGGCCTGGAGATCCATCCGCAGTACATCATGGAGAACGGCGTCGACTTCGCACATTTCAAGTTCGTCCACAAGACACCGTTCATGCCGGACTTCACCCGGCACGACTTCTCCGGTCCGGTGTCCTACGTCGACTTCACCATCGCCTTCGACGAGGGCGCCACCCTCGAAAACGCCACCAGCGGTGTCGAATCCATCAACGCCGGCCTCGGCTGCTCGGTCACCCGGAGCTGGGGCATGGTCGACAACCGGACGATGCCCGCGGTGACGCCGGTCGACGAGCACACCTCGGACGTGCGCTTCACCGTCTGGATCGGCCGCAAGCCCGGCGAGGAGACCGGCGACATCACCCGATACGGAAAGACCATGGCCGACCTGGTCATCGAACAGTTCGCCGCCGACATCGACATCTGGGCGCACCAGCGCTACTCCGATCCACCCGCCCTGTCCCGCAAGGAGTACGCCGGATTCACCGCGCTGCGGCAATGGGCCCGACAGTTCTATCCCGACGGCGGCGCGTCAGCCGACGAGTTCGTCCGTATCCGTCGCTCAGAGCTCGACGCACTTCGCGCGGCAGCGCAATCCTGACTTCCACGCCCGTCCCGAAAGGACCAAACGATGACCACACCCGAACCGATCCGGGTCTTCCAGGTGGCCACCGGCAACCTCGGCACCGAGATGATCGACCGCATCCGCAATCATCCGGACCTGGAACTGGTTGGTCTGCACTGCTATTCACCGGACAAGGTCGGCCGTGATGCCGGCGAGATCGTCGGCATCGGACCGGTCGGTGTGATCGCGACCGGCACCGTCGAGGAGATCATCGCCGCACGACCCGACGTGCTCACCTTCCACGGCGTGTTCCCCGACGAGGACCTCTACGTCCAGGTCCTCGAAGCCGGGATCAACATCGTGACCACCGCCGACTGGATCACCGGTTTCCACCGGGACACCAACCATCCGCACCACTCCGGCCGCAAGGTCAGCGAGATCATCGCCGATGCCTGCACGAAGGGCGGTGCCACCTTCTACGGAACCGGCATGAATCCCGGTCTGGCACAGATCCTCGGCATCGTGCACACCGCCGACGTCGCCGAGATCGAGAACGTCACGGTCACCGAGTCGGTGGACGTCTCCTGCCACCACTCGGTCGACACCTGGAAGGCCGTCGGCTACGGCCTGCCGGTCGACGACCCGTCCATCCCGGACTCGCTCTACAAGTACACCGCCGTCTTCGCCGACTCGGTGTACCTCATGGCCGACGCCTTCGATCTCGAACTCGACGAGGTGGCGTTCTCCTACGAACTGGGTGCGTGCACCAAGGACGTCGACCTCGGTTGGTACCAGCTCCCCGCCGGGTCGCTGGGCGGTAGTTACATCAAGTACCAGGGAATGGTCGACGGTGTGCCGCGCGTCGAATCGCATCTGGAATGGCAGATGACACCGCACACCGACCCGTCGTGGAACATTCAGGCCTGCTACATCACCCAGGTGACCGGCGACCCCAACATCTACTCCAAGCACATGATCTTCCCGCGCAAGGGATTCGACCTCTCCAACCCGGAGAACTTCGCGTCGATCGGCATGACCGTCACGGGCCTGCCCGCACTCAACTCGATCCGATCGGTGGTCGCGGCCCCGCCCGGGATCGTGACCAGTGCCGATCTCCCGCTACGAAGCTTCGCCGGCCGCTTCAAGCGCTGAGCCGGCGCGGTGTCGGTATCGACCTGGGTGAATCCACCCTCGGGTTCCCTCCCTCGAGAAGCCTCTTCGGGAATCCCCTTCAGCCGAGATCGATACTGATGCCGGTGAGCTCGGCGCCGATATCCCACAGCCGTTCGGCGACCGCGCGATCCTTGGCCTTCGGCGACGGCTCGACGAGCATCGGCGGGCCGGCGAGGCCGAAACTCCCTGTCGGACCGTAATACTGGCCGCCCGAGACCTTCGGATCGGTGGCTGCCCGAAGGATCGGCAGGGCCCCTTCGGGCGGATCCATGATGAACCGATCGGTGAGCCACCGCAGCGACGGCGCGTGATACGCCCACTGCAGGAATTTGTTCTGCTCGCGCATCACCCCGGTCCGCGTGCCACCGGGGTGGGCGGCGAGCGAGATCGCCGTGGCCCCAGCCGCTTTCAGCCGGCGATCGAGCTCCAGCGAGAACAGCATCTGAGCGAGCTTGGCTCGTGAGTACGCCCCGGCACTGGTGAACGTGCGGTCCATGGGCAGGTCTGAGAAATCGATGTTGCCCGCGCGGTGGGCGTGACTGCCGACGGTGACGATCCGCGCGGCGTCGGCGGCGAGCAACCGGTCCATCAGCAACCCGGTGAGCGCGTAATGACCGAGATAGTTGGTACCGAAGTCCATCTCGAAACCGTCGGGAGTCAGGTCGCGCTGAGCGCGCATGACGCCGGCGTTGTTCACCAGCACGTCGATGCGGGGATGGCATCGCCGGATCTCCTCGGCGGCTGCGCGGACGGAGTCGAGACTGGCGAGATCGAGGTCGAGGATCTCCACCTCCGCGCCGGGTACCTCGGCGACGATGTCGTCGCGTGCGGCGGCGGCGGTCTCGGCGTTGCGGCACGCCAGCACCACGGTGGCGCCCAGAGTGGCGAGCCCGCGGGCGGCTTCACGGCCGATGCCCCCGTTGGCTCCGGTGACCACGGCGACCCGCCCGGTCTGTGGAGGCGCGTCGGCCAATGTCCAACCCGTCTTCACGCGCTCCCCCTCTGATTCCGGCACAACGGACGCTGTTGTTCGTATCACATCTCATGTGACAGTTCCGGTTCGGGTGTCACACGCGACCGCACCCCGGCCGCGTTCTGGAGAACGCAGTCGGGGTGCGGTGCACCCGGTGGTCGTGCGACGAAAGGGTCAGACCGTCACGGGCGCTGGGGCGGCGCCGCTGAACTGACCGGCCGGCGCGAACCTGGCGAGGACCTGGTCGTACGGCTCTCCCGCCACAGCTGTGATGAAGTTCTCGACATCCTCACGGGTCCGCAGACCGAGGAGCGGATTCGGGTCGGACAGCAGGCCGAGCAGTGCCTGCGCGACGTTCGGATCGACGGCGGCAGCCGGAAACGACAGCTCCAGGTGGGTCGCGAAGTCGGGGTCGCCGAGGAACAGGCGGGTGACCTCGGTGGCCGCGTGACCACGACGCTCCCAATGCTTCTCGAACTCCTCGGCCAGCCAGTCCGCGGTGAACTCACCGTCGTGGGCGCGCGCGGCCTTGACCAGCTCGGCGACCTGGATGAGCGCGTTCTGTGCACCCTGACCGGCGACCGGGTCGAACGAGATCGCGGTGTCGCCGATGGCCGCGACCGCGTGACCGCCGCTGGTGGTCGCGACGGCCCGACGCACGGTCGGGGTGACCGCACCCTTGAGCCACGACACCGGGTCGGACTCGATGACCTCGAGCTGCTCGATGACCGGCGCGTCCTCCGGGAAGAACTCTGCGAAGATGCCGGCGATGGTACGACGGGCACCCACCGCGTCGTGGACGTCGTCGATGCGCGCCGCCCAGGCGCCCCAAGGCTTCGCGAAGACGATGAACGACCAGGTCGCACCCTCGTCCTTGTGCAGGAACGGACCGACGAACAGCTCACCGTTCTCGCTGTCGAGGTTGTACAGCGAGTGACCTCCGCCCGCCTGCGAGCGGTAGGCGAACACGTCCGGTCCGTGGTCGACGCCCGTCAACGTGACCTGCAGCAGTCGACGCTGCGGCTCGCGGTACTTGGTGCGCGACTCGTCGACCGGGAACAGCGTCGACAGTCCGCCCTTGCCGGTGGCGACGAGGGTGAGGTCGGCCGCCCCGGCGATCTCGTCGAGGTTGTCGAGGTCGACGGTGGTGACCTCGAATCGTCCGCCGCGGTCCAGGAACCGGCCGAGGCGGTCGTCGGCACGCAGGCGGAGGTCGACGGCAGCGGAGATGTAACCGTAGTCGGGGTCGTATTCGAGAACGGGGGCGCGATCCTCCCCCGCGCCGCCGTACAGGCGGACGCTCATGCCGGTGGTCTTGCCGACCTCGTAGAGATCCTCGATGATCTCGGCATCCCAATCCTGGGACTTGCCGAAGAGCACGCCGACGCCGGTCGGCGGCACCTTGTTGCGCAGCGAGTCACGGTCGCGGTCGCTGTAGATCGTGACGTCGAAGCCGGCGTCGAGAAATCCGAGACCGGCAGTGGTCCCGGCGAGTCCGGCCCCGATGATCGCGACGGATCGTCGTGTGGTCATGTGTGTCTCCTGAGATCGGTTGCATGCACTGCGTGTGATGACTGGGAGACAGGGTGCCGGGGCGATCGTCGTCGCTGAAGGTTTAGACGCAGCACGAACAAATGGGTGGTCGCCGGGCGGCGTCAGTCGCGGTGCACCCGGTAGCGCTCGTATGCGACGACACCGAACAGTCGGGTCTCCACCAGATCGAGGTCGACGCGATCGGTGACCGGTGGCAGGAACGGGGCGCCGCCACCGACGACGACCGGATACCGGAAGATTCGCAGCTCGTCGACCAGCCCGAGTTCAAAGGCCTGCGACGCGAGGTCCGCACCCCCGATCTCGACGTCCCTGTCCGTCGCGGCGACGACCTCCGCGACCTCGTCGGCGACAGCCGCGCGGGCGAGCCTGGCGTTGCCCTCGACCGCGTCGAGGGTGCGACTGAAGACGACCTTGGGCAGCGCGGTCCAGATGTCGGCGAAGACGGCTCCTGCTTCGGTGTCGCGCATGGCCGGGTCGGTCTCCCAGACCCGCATCGTCTCGTACAACCGGCGGCCCAGGATCGTGCCACCGAGGCTGCCGACGCGGTCGGTGTGGAACGCGAAGAGTTCGTCGCTGTGTCCCGGCCAGTCGAAGTCGTCGTCGCGATCGTGGATGAAACCGTCCACCGAGACACCCATCGTGTAGATCAGCATGCAACTCCTCACAGTCGGTTTCGAGGGGATTGTCCGAGGCTACGGCTGTTTTCCGAGGTAGGCCCGACAAAGCGAACCTTCGAACCTCCTGTGGGTCCGCCGACACCCGCCGCGGCGGCGGCGTGGCCCCGTCCTGGACAAGTACCATCGCCCTCTGTGCGCACGCCCGTTCCCGAAGTGACCCCGGTCGTCGCGACGCCCAACGAGGAC
The DNA here is from genome assembly GCF_001942325.1 of Gordonia sp. CNJ-863. Classification (NCBI taxonomy): domain Bacteria; kingdom Bacillati; phylum Actinomycetota; class Actinomycetes; order Mycobacteriales; family Gordoniaceae; genus Gordonia; species Gordonia sp. CNJ-863. Next base: position 26,324 of record NZ_MKKG01000007.1, on the reverse strand, counting down.
GCCGCGACCGGTAACACCTCGGGCTATCGGCTCGACCTCGACGGCCTGCGCGGTATCGCGATCGCGCTCGTCGCCGTCTTCCACGTCTGGTTCGGCCGGGTCTCCGGTGGCGTCGACGTCTTCCTGACGCTCTCGGGCTACTTCTTCGTCGCCTCGCTACTCAAGCACGTGCTCGCCACCCAGCCCGCCTCCGCGTCGTGGGGCCGGGCGATCAACCCGTGGCCGCGGTTCTGGCGCCTGGTCCGACGACTGCTCCCCGCGCTGCTCCTGGTGCTGGCGTTCACCGCCGCGCTGATCGCCCTCGTGATGCCGACGACCCGGTGGGGTCCGCTCGGTGCCGAGCTGCAGGCCAGCGCGCTGTACTACCAGAACTGGCATCTCGCGTTCGAGTCGCAGGACTATGCGGCCGCCGACTCCGCGAACAGCCCGATGCAGCACCTGTGGTCGATGTCGATGCAGGGCCAGTTCTTCGTGCTGACGCTGCTTTGCGCGCTCGCTCTCGGTGGCTTGCTGCGCGCGCTGTCACTCAAGGTCGAGTTCTTCCGACGCCCGCGGGTCGTGCGCGGCATCGTGGGGTTCGCGCTCCTCGGCGTCGCGCTCGTCTCCTTCGCCTGGGCGAACTACCGCCACGGCATCAACCAGCCGTTCACCTACTACGACACCGTCGCCCGACTGTGGGAGCCGCTCGCCGGTGGCCTGCTCGCGGTGTGGATGCCGAAGCTCGCGCTGTCCGCGCGCCTGCGCAACCTGCTGAGCCTCGTCGCCCTCGGCTGATCATCACCTGCGGCTGGTGGATCGCCGGTGTCCAGGAGTACCCCGCGGCGTGGGCGCTCGTGCCCGTCGGCGCGACGCTCATCCTGATCTGGGCGGGCTCCCCGGCCACCGCCCGACCGGCCGAGGGACAGGCCCGGGTGAGTCGCGGTCTCGCCCATCCGCAACTCGTGTGGCTCGGTTCCATCGCCTACGCGCTCTACCTGTGGCACTGGCCGCTGCTGATCTTCTACATGGCGTGGCGCTATCAGGACGAGGTGTCCTGGCTCGAGGGCACCGGAATCCTGGGCGTCTCGGTCCTGATCGCGTGGCTCACCACCAAGTACGTGGAGGCCCCGCTACGGTCTGGATCGCTCAGGCGTAAGAAGACCGTCGCAAGAACGACCGACGGCGACGCCGCGCCGGACACGACGATCAAGCCCACGCAGACGGACAAGCCCGGCTTCCAGAACTCGCGAGGCTACCGCGGCGCCCTTCTCGCGATCCTGCTGGTCATCAGCGTGGCCGCCGGCAGCGCCGCGGTGACCTGGCAGCGCGACGCCGCCAACGCGACCCTCGACACCGAGAACCTCGACCCCCGCCTCTACCCCGGCGGACGGGCCTTCCTCAACGGTGCGCCGGTCCCGAAGGTGACCGCCCAGCCGAGTCCCGACGTCGTCGGCATGGACTGGCCGATCACCTCCTACGACTCGATCATCAGCGGCTGGAAGGACCCGTCGATCAAGGTCGGGTACTACGGCGACGTCGACGCCACCCGCACCATCGCCCTGGTCGGCGGCTCGCATGCCGAGCAGTGGATCACCGCGCTGAACGACATCGGCAAGCGGCACAACTTCCGCGTGACGACCTATCTGAAGGTGGGCTGCGCGCTCACCACCGAGCATGTCTTCACCTGGTTCGGGCAGAAGTACTACCAGTGCAACGACTGGTCGAATCGTGTGATGGAACGCCTGGCCGTGGACAAGCCGGACTACGTGTTCACCACATCCACGCGTCCTCCGCAGGGGTCCGAGAAGGGCGACAACGTGCCCAAGGACTACAAGGAGATCTTCGCCCGGTTCCGCGACCGCGGGCAGAAGGTGATCGGCATCCGCGACAACCCGTGGTCGACCGGCAAGCTGAAGCCGCCGGAGTGCCTCGCCAGCGGCCGCAAGCCCGAGGTGTGCGGGGTCTCGCGCGCACAGGCCATGGCGCCCACCGACCCGGCCGCCGCGCTCGCCGACGAGTTCCCGAACATGACCTTCCTGGACTACACCGACGCCATGTGCGACGACACCTACTGCCCGGCGGTGGTCGGCAACATCCTGATGTGGCACGACTACCACCATCTGTCTGCCACGTTCGTGCGCAGCCTCATCCCGGCAATCGAGGCGGACCTGCAGAAGGCCACCGGCTGGTGGTGAGACCCGGGACGAGGGTCGGTGTCAGCAGGCCGGGCAGAAGTGCGCCGGACGGCGCTGCCGGAACGCGATCTGATCCCCCGGCGAACCGGCCCACTCCGGTTCCGCCCGCACGAACAGTTCGACGCCGTCGTCGTGTCGGGCCGGATCGGCAGCCGTCAGCGACACCCTGACCTCGATGTGCTCCCCGCACGGCCTGACCGAGAGAACTGTCGCACGACCGAGCTCCGACCCGTCCGGGGACGTCGCGACGTCGAGGTCGCCGGGACGGAGCATGACCGTCCCCGGACCCCGAGCCGGCCTCCGCAATCGCAACAGTCCGGCCGAACACCGGACGACATCCCCGTCCGCGTCGCCGGGAAGCTCCGAGACCTCGCCGAACATCCGCGCGACCTCGGCGTCCGCCGGCGCCAGATACACCTCTTCGGGCGACCCGACCTGACGCACCTGTCCGGCCATCAACACGACGATCTCGTCGGCCATCGCCATGGCCTCCTCACGGTCGTGCGTCACGAGCAGACCACTCGAGCCCTCGGCCAGGATCGTGTCACGCACATGGTCGCGCAGGCGGGTGCGCAACTGGGCGTCGAGTGCGGAGAACGGCTCGTCGAGGCCGATCACCGCGGGCCGCGGGGCCAACGCCCGGGCCAGCGCCACCCGTTGCCGCTGACCGCCGGACAATGCGCTGGGGTGGCGACCGCGAAACTCGCTGAGCCCCACGACTTCCAGCAACTCGGTGGTGCGCGCCGCGCGTCCGGGGGTCCGACGCCACCACGGGCCCAGACCGAACCTCACGTTCCCGGCGACACTCAGATTGCCGAACAGGGCGCCCTCCTGCGGGACCAGCCCGAAACTCCGGCGCTCGGTGGGGATGTCGACGTCACGACCTCCGTCACCGCGTACCGACGCGACCTCGATGCCGCCGATCTCGATTCGTCCGGACCGAAGCGGTTCCAGGCCCGCGATCGTGCGCAGCAGCGTCGTCTTCCCGCACCCGGAGGGTCCGATGACCGCGGTGATCGACCCGGCGGGCACCCGCAGGGAGACCCCGTCGAGGATGGTCGCATCACCGAGGACGACCGAGATGTTCTCGACCCGCACAGCGTCATTCATCGGTCAACGCCCTTTCCGAACAGCGTGGACAGAGCCGCGGTCGGTATCGACGCGACGATGATCAGGACAAGGCCGAGGACAGCCGCCCGCCCGTGGTTCAGGTCGTTGCTGAGACTCCACATGTCGGTGGCCAGCGTCCGGGTGCCGATCGGTGCCAGCATGAGGGTGGCCGGGAGTTCCTTGGCCACCGACAGGAACGCCAGCGCGGACCCGGCCAGCACCGCCGGCATCAGCAGCGGCAACTGCACGCGGACGGCAGTGGCCAGCGGTCCGGCGCCCAGGGTTCGCGACACATCGGCCACGTGCAGCGGGATGGCGTCGACACCGGATCGGACGGGACCGAGGCACACCGGCAGGAACAAGACCACGTACGTCGCGATCAGCATTCCCGCGGTGAGGTAGTAGGACGGCAGGACCCTCGTCCCCAGGAACACCATCGACAGCGCGACCGTCACACCCGGCAGTGTGTAACCGAGGTAGGACACGAGCTCCACGGAGTCCCCGGTGCGAGTACGCGGACGGGATATGAAGAACGCCAGCGGAAGTGCCAGGATCGCGATCACGACGGCCGCCTGTGCCGACAGTTCCAGCGTGGTGCGGGTGTACGGGGCGACCCACGCGAGCAGCTCACCGAAGTCGTCGAAGCCGAGTCTGCGGGATTCACGGATCTCGGTCAGCAGGCCGATGATCGGGACGCAGACGCCGACCGAAACGGTCAGCGTCACGAGGGTCCAGGCGACGGGCCGGTCACGGGCGTCGCGACTCCGGGGCGGGGTGGCACCGGAATCGACATCACGACGTACGCGTCGTTCGGCCAGCGCGAGGACGACGGCGATCGTGGCGAGCACGAGCCCGTACAACGCGGCGACCGATCGGTCCAGAGTCCCGTTGTAGGCGTTGTAGATACCGACCGTGAACGGCTCGAACCTCACGATCGCGGGGCCGCCGAAGTCGCTGATCGAGTACAGCGCGACAAGCAGTCCGCCGGCGAGGACCGCAGTACGAATTCTCGGCAGGGTCACCCGCAGGAACGCGGTCGGCGCGCTGCATCCAAGAGTGCGAGCGGCCTCTTCCTCTCTCCCCCCGGTCCCCGCGAGAGCTGCCATCGCCGGCAGCATGACCAGCGGGTAACAGGCCAGGGTCAGCACGAGCACCGCGGCCCACAGACCTTCGAATCCGGGGAACAACCGTGTCCACACGAAGCCGGAGACATACGACGGAATCGCGAGTGGTGCGGTGAGCAGGGCGACCACGACCGCGCGTCCACGACGGACGCCGCGGGTCACGCACCACGCCGCGCCCACACCGATCACGATCGAGGCGGACGTCACCAGGACGGCGAGTTGCGCTGTCCGCCAGAGCAATTGGCCGGTTCTCGGCCGGAAGAGGTAGGCGAGGGCGTCGTCCGCCCCGATCTCCATCACCCGGACGACCAGGTACACCACCGGAGTGACGAGCAACAGGGCGATGATGACGCTGACGAATCCCAACAGCAGTCGTCCCGACCGGATGGTCCGGCCGGGACGACGAAACACCGCGCGTTTCAGACGATCAGACAGCGCCGACCTCGTTGAGCAGTTTGTCGGTACCGGCCACATCGGCGAGTTGGTCGAGCGTGATCTTCGGCGGCGACAGCTGGTTCAGCGTCGGCAGCCCGTCGACCGGGAGCGGTTCGTTGCCGATCACCGGATACTCCCCGACCTCGGTGGCGAAGTAGGTCTGGGTTTCGGGTGTGAGGAACTGCCGGACGAAGTCGAAGGCCGCTTCCTTGTCCCCGGCGGTCTTCAGGACACCGATGGCACCCACGTTGACCAGCGCACCCGGATCTCCGTCCGAGAAGAAGTGCAACCGGCCGGGGACGTTCTCGATGCCCTTCTCCTGTACTTCCTGGACCCAGTAGTAGTGGTTGGTCAGACCTGCGGCGAGCTGCCCGTTGTTGACCGACTCCACGATCTGCCCGTTTCCTTCGAACGCCTGGGGGTCGTTCGCCAGGAACGCGGTGAGCCATTCCCGGGCCCCGTCCTCGCCCCGGGTCAACCTCAGCGCGGTCACGAAGGACTTGAAAGACGCATTGGTGGGCGCGTATCCGACCTTGCCACGGAACTCGGGTGCGAGCAGGCCGTCGATACCGGTGGGCAGTTCGTTCTGGGGCAGCTGTCGCGGGTCGTAGATCAGGACTCGCGAGCGCGCCGATGTCGACACCCAGGCACCGGTTTCCGAGCGGTAGGCCTCGGGGACACTCTCGGCGATATCCGCTGGTAGCGGTTCGAGCAGCGAGGCGTCGGCCAGTGCGCCCAGCTCACCGGCGTCCTGAGCGAAGAAGAGGTCCGCGGGTGAGCGTTCGCCCTCCTCGAGGATCTGCGCAGCCTTCTTGTCGTAGGCCGCCGTCACCGGAATGGTTCCGTTGATGCGCTCGACGAGGGGTCCGACCAGCGATTCCGAGCGGCCCGAGTACAGAACGAGAGTCTCGTCGTCTCCCGCCGAGTCTCCCCCCGAGCAGGCCGCGAGGACGCTCGTGGCGATGAGCGCGGCCCCGGCCGTCGCGATCGCTCGTCGGATCAGGCCGGTGGTCCTCATGCGCTCTCACTTTCCTCCGGCCGCTCCCCGTCGAAGCGACCGCCCTCTGGACTTGGCTAGCCTAACCGAACTAGGACCCCGCATAGAACAGGACTCGACGGTTCCGCACGCGGCGCACGCACCCAGAGACCTCAGCCGGCGCGGCTCAGCACCGCCTTCGGGCCCGCGAACACCGTCTCACGAATGTGGTTGCGCACCAATGTCCATGACGGACAGTCACATTCGGCTTCGACGCCGCGGGCGTCGACCCCCTCGCCACGGCACAGCGCGATGGCGCGCCGGAGATGGAAGTCCTGGGTCACGACGACCAGTCGGTCGACGCCGAACACCCCCCGCGCCCGGCGACAGCTGGTCGCGGTGTCGAGTCCCTGCGGGTCGTCGACCATGACCTGCGCCGGGACCCCCGCGGCTTCGAGGTAGCTCCGCATCACCGCCGGTTCGTCGCCCGCTGCGGGAGAACCGTTGCCGGAATTGATGATTCGTACGACTCGCCCATCCCGGTACAGCTCGGCCGCAACGTCCAGCCGGCCGCGGACGTAGTCACCGGGAACGCCGTCCTCCACCAGTGAACCGAGCACCAGTAGCGTCGACCCGTCCGGCACCTGCTCGGCGTCGAGGACCCGGTCACCGGCCACGACGTACATCCAGGTAGCCGCCACGGTGATCCACAGTTCGACGACCACCAGCAACACCGGCGCGACGAGTCGAGCTGCTGACCTCACCTGTACAACCTAGGTGTACGAACACATCTCACCCAAGATCACCATTCGACGCCGCTCCCGTGACGCCGGACCGATACTGAACTCATCTGCTGCGCTCAGCCCCGACGCGTATCCGACACCCGCGCATCCGACAACCGTGGAAGAGAGTGTGCATGCAGTACATGCCGGTGACCTCGTCGATGTTCCTCCTCGCCGAGACACGTGAGCAGCCGATGCACGTCGGCGGGCTTCAACTGTTCGTGCCGCGCGAGGGCCAGTCGGCGACCGAACTCGTCGAAGAGGTCATCGAGGCGTTCTCCTCGTGCGCCGAGGTCCATCCGCTGTTCCGCAAGCGCCCAGCCCCGCCGGTCACCATGCTGGGCAACTTCGCCTGGGCCTACGACGCCGAGATCGACTACGACTATCACGTCCGGCGCACGGTTCTCCCCAGGCCGGGGCGCATCCGGGAACTGTTGCGATACGTCTCACTCAGTCACGGCGCGCTTCTCGACCGTTACCGCCCGATGTGGGAGCTGCACATCATCGAGGGGCTCGAGGACGGCCGGGTCGCGATCTACACCAAAATCCATCACTCGATCGTGGACGGCGTGTCAGCGCTTCGCCTCCTGCAGCGCATGCTCTCGCCCGACCCTGACGACAGATCCGGATCCGCGCCGTGGGATCCGGCCCTCGTCGGCCAGAAGCGTCCCCGACCGGCTACGTCGTTGCGCGAACGGCTGTCCGGGCTCGCAGATACCGGGCTACAGATCGCCGGCCTCGGCCCGGCGGCCGTCAAGGTGGCACTCGCCGGCGTGCGGGAACCGGACTTCGTGCCGCCGGTGTCCCGCGCGCCGCGAACCATCCTCGACGTGGCGATCGGCAGTGCGCGGCGGTTCGCCGCCCAGCAATGGGAACTCGGTCGGCTGCGCGCGGTCGCCGACGCCTGGACATCACACTCAACGACGTCGTCGTGGGGATGTGTTCGGGCGCACTTCGGTCATACCTCGTCGATCAGGACGCTCTGCCCGACTCCCCGCTGGTCGCCGCGGTTCCGGTGTCGATGCACACCGACGAGGAGAAAGACGGAAACGCCGTCACCGCGATCATGGTCGACCTGGCCACCGACCAGCCCGACCCCGAACGCCGGCTGAACTCGGTCGTCGCATCCGCCCGCCAGGCCAAGAACGTCGTCCGCGGCCTGAGACCCTTGCAGGCGCTCGCGCTCGGCGCGGCCAATTTCGCGCCGCTCGCCTTCGCGACCATCCCCGGCTTCGTCCAGTACGTGCCGCCACAGTTCAACATCATCATCAGCAACGTGCCGGGACCGTCGGAGCACCTGTACTGGAATGGCGCTCGACTCGACGGCCTCTACCCGGTCTCCATCGCGATGGAGGGCCTGGCGTTGAACATCACCGTGACCAGCACCGCCGAACACATCAACTTCGGGCTGATCGGCGCTCGCGCGCAGGTCCCGAGCCTGCAGCGACTGCTGACACACCTGGACACCGCTCTCGAAGAGCTCGAGAAAGTGGCCCACGTCCGCTGACCCCGGAGCAGCCCGAGAAGCGAATTGGGATCCTCCCCACCCTGACTCGACAGTAAGTTACTGGCGAGTATCATTCGGTGTGAGTTTAGACCAGCAAGAATTAGGCCAACCTTGGCAGCGCGCCACCGGCGCGAAGAATTACGGTTACCTGTAGTACACCGCTCCGCGGGGACAGCCCTGCGCACTCTGTGCGCTTCCTCCGGCGGCGGGACGACCTAGACGAAAGGCCGGTACGCGCCCGTGACAGCCACGACGATTGCCATCGGCACCACAGCAGCGGTGATCAGCCTCTTCTGTTGGTACCTGTTCCTCGGCGGAGTGGTGCGGATGTTCCGCACCATCAAACTCGGCCAGAAGGTCGACGGGTCCCGATTCTGGCCGGTGATCCCGCGACTGGTGACGATGATCAAGGAGTTCATCGCCCACACCCGCATGGTGAAGTTCCGGACGGTGGGCTGGGCCCACTGGCTGGTCATGATCGGCTTCATGGGCGGCGCCCTGCTGTGGTTCGAGGCCTATGGCCAGTCGATCAACCCGGAGTTCCACTGGCCGGTCTTCGGTGACACCTTCGCGTGGCACCTGTGGGACGAGATCCTGGGCATCGGCACGGTGGTCGGCATCATGGTGCTGATCGTCATCCGCCAGCTCAACCACCCGCGCGTCCCCGAGCGCATCTCGCGGTTCTCCGGATCCCGCTTCGGCGCGGCCTACTTCGTCGAGGCCGTCGTCCTGCTCGAGGGTCTGGGCATGATCCTGGTGAAGGCGTCGAAGATCGCGACCTACGGTCACGCCAACGCCTACTCGGACTTCTTCACCATGAACGTGGCGAAGATCCTGCCCGCGTCGCCGACGCTGGTGTCGATCTTCGCGGTCATCAAGCTGATGAGCGGCATGGTCTGGCTGGCCGTCGTCGGCCTGAACACCGACTGGGGCGTTGCGTGGCACCGTTTCTCGGCGTTCTTCAACATCTACTTCAAGCGTGAGGCCGACGGCGGCGTCGCCCTCGGTGCGGCCAAGCCGATGATGAGCCAGGGCAAGGTCCTCGACATGGAGACCGCCGATCCGGACGTCGACGCGTTCGGTGCGGGCAAGATCGAGGACTTCTCCTGGAAGGGCTGGCTCGACTTCAGCACCTGTACCGAGTGTGGCCGCTGCCAGTCGCAGTGCCCGGCCTGGAACACCGGTAAGCCGCTGTCGCCGAAGCTGCTCATCATGTCGCTGCGCGACCACGGCAACGCCAAGGCCCCGTACCTGCTGGCCGGTGGTCGCAAGGACATGGGCGGCGACGAGGTCGGCCTGGTCGACGCCGACGGCAACGTCGACGAGGCCAAGCTCAACGCGATCCCCGAGGCCGCTCGCGCCGAGGCTTCCCGCAAGCTGGTCGGCGAGTCCAAGGGCAAGATCGGCGGCGGCGAGGGCATCGAGTCGGCCGAGGGTGAATTCGATCCCGAGGCGTTGGGTGCGGTCATCGACACCGAGACCCTGTGGAGCTGCACCACCTGTGGTGCCTGCGTCGAGCAGTGCCCGGTCGACATCGAGCACGTCGACCACATCCTCGACATGCGCCGCTACCAGGTCCTGATCGAGTCGGACTTCCCGACCGAACTGGCCGGCATGTTCAAGAACCTCGAGAACAAGGGCAACCCGTGGGGCCAGAACGCCTCCGCGCGTACCGCCTGGATCGACGAGATGGACATCGACATCCCGGTCTTCGGCAAGGACGTCGAGTCGTTCGAGGGCTTCGAGTACCTGTTCTGGGTCGGCTGCGCCGGCGCCTACGAAGACCGCGCGAAGAAGACCACCAAGGCCGTCGCCGAGCTCCTCGACATGGCCGCGGTCAACTTCATGGTCCTCGGCGAAGGCGAGACCTGTACCGGTGACTCCGCACGACGCGCCGGCAACGAGTTCCTGTTCCAGATGCTCGCGCAGCAGAACATCGAGATGCTGGGCGAGGTCTTCTCGACCGCACCCGAGCAGCGCAAGAAGGTCGTCGTCACCTGTGCGCACTGCTTCAACGCACTGGGCAACGAGTACCCGCAGCTGGGCGCCAAGTACGAGGTCGTCCACCACACGCAGCTACTCAACCGCCTGGTCCGCGAGAAGCGCCTCGTGCCGGTCGCCCCGCTCGGCGAGGGCGTCACCTACCACGACCCGTGCTATCTGGGCCGCCACAACAAGGTCTACGACGCCCCGCGTGAGCTGATGGGTGCGGCCGGATCGACTCTCACCGAGATGCCGCGTCACGGCGAACGGTCCATGTGCTGTGGTGCCGGCGGCGCCCGCATGTGGATGGAAGAGCAGATCGGCAAGCGCATCAACCTCGACCGGGTCGACGAGGCGCTCGACACCCTCGGCGACACCACCGGCGAGGTCAAGAAGGTGGCGACGGGCTGCCCGTTCTGCCGCGTGATGCTCACCGACGGTGTGACCGCCCGGACCAGTGGCACCGAGTCCGAGGGCAAGGTCGAGGTCGTCGACGTCGCACAGCTGCTACTCGACTCGGTCAAGCGCGGCAAGACCGAGGTCAAGCTCGGCGGCCGTTACCTCGGCCCGCGCCCGAGCGCTCCCGAGCCGGAGGCCGAGCCCGAACCCGAAAAGGTCCCGGCCGCAGCGGCCGCGACCGCGACCGCAACCACCGAGGCTGCTCCGAAGCCGAAGGTCGGCCTGGGCATGAAGGGTGGCAAGAAGCCCGGCGCCGCAGCCAAAACCGAGGCACCGGCGGAAGCTCCGGCCGAGAAGAAGCCCGCTTCCAAGGGCTTCGGCATGAAGGGCGGCAAGAAGCCGGGTGCTGCGGCTGCAGCACCGGCCGCCGCGTCGGCACCCGCCGAGGCTCCTGCTGAGGCACCGGCCGAGACGAAGCCCGCCTCGAAGGGCTTCGGCATGAAGGGCGGCGCGAAGCGTCCGGGTGCGGCGAGCAAGCCTGCCGCTTCGGCAGCTCCTGCTCCCGCCGAGGCCGAGTCGTCGGAGGCCGTGAAGGCCGAGGCACCGGCAGAGAAGACCGCGGAGGCGAAGCCGGCCAAGGCCAAGGGCTTCGGCATGGCCGCGGGCAAGCGTCCCGGCCAGAAGGCGTCCACCCCGAACGCGGCAGCAGCCGACGCCGGTGTGACCGCTCCCGCCGAGAACAAGGTCGACGAGGCCGAGTCGGCACCCGATGCCGCCCCGACCGTCGACACCGAGTCGGTCACCGCCACAGCCACAGCGGCGACGGAAGAAGTGCCGGGCAAGGCCAAGGGCTTCGGCATGGCTGCGGGCAAGAAGCGTCCGGGCGGAATCGGCAAGGCCGCTCCCAAGCCGTCCGCGGCTGCGGACGCTCCGGTGGCGGCCCCCGCCGCTGAGGCCCCTGCGACCGAGGCACCGGCTGCCGAGGCCGAGCCGGCGGCGGAGTCACCCCAGGGTGGTTCGGCTGCGGCGCTGACCGAGGAGAAGCCGGCCAAGGCCAAGGGCTTCGGCATGGCCGCGGGCAAGAAGCGTCCCGGTGGGGCGAGCAAGGCCGCTCCGAAAGCGGCGGCACCGGCAGAGGCCGCTCCCGCTCCCGAGGCGGCTCCGGAACCCGAGGAGCCCGCCGAGGCACCCGAGGTCGAGGAGACCCCGGCAGCCGAGGCGCCGGCCGCTGAGGCGCCGGCCGCTGAGGCGCCGGCCGAGGCGAACGGGACCGAGGTCCCGGCCCCGTCGAGCAACGGCTCGGGCGACGCCCGGACCATCGCCGAGACCGGGGCGTCGAAGTCCAAGGGCTTCGGCATCGCGGCCGGCAAGAAGCGGCCCGGCCACCAGTAGTTCCGCAATACCGAGAACGGGCTCCGACCACCGCGGTCGGAGCCCGTTTTTCGTGGGCCAGACCACGGTCGCACAGCACTGGCGGAAACCCGTTTGCGTCCGGCTGCGACAATTGAACCCGTGAGTAGGCCCCATGTGTCGCATCTGAACCAGAACCTCAAGCCGCTCGAGCAGTCGCTCAAGCTGCAGAACGTGTGTTACGAGATCCGCGGACCCGTACACGCGCACGCGCAGCGGCTCGAGGCGGAGGGCCATCGCATCCTCAAGCTGAACATCGGCAATCCTGCCCTGTTCGGGTTCGAGGCACCCGACGTGATCATGCGCGACATGATTCACGCACTCCCGTACTCGCAGGGATACTCCGAGTCCGCCGGTGTGCTGTCCGCTCGGCGTTCGGTGGTGACGCGATACGAGCTGATCCCCGACTTCCCGTACTTCGACGTCGACGACGTCATCCTGGGCAACGGCGTCTCCGAGCTCATCACGATGACGATGCAGGCGCTGCTGAACGACGGCGACGAGGTACTGATCCCGGCACCGGACTACCCGCTCTGGACGGCGATGACCTCGCTCTCCGGCGGCACCCCCGTCCACTACCGGTGCGACGAGGCGAACGGCTGGAACCCCGACATCGCCGACATCGCGTCGAAGATCACCGACCGCACCAAGGCGATCGTCATCATCAACCCCAACAACCCGACGGGCGCGGTCTACTCACGCGAGGTCCTGCAGCAGCTCGTCGAACTGGCTCGTCAGCACTCGCTGCTGATCCTGGCCGACGAGATCTACGACAAGATCATCTACGACGAGGCCGAGCACGTGAACGTCGCGTCGCTGGCTCCCGATCTGCTGTGCCTGACCTTCAACGGCCTGTCGAAGGCGTACCGGGTGTGCGGGTACCGCGCCGGCTGGGTCGTGATGACCGGCCCGAAGGAACACGCCAAGGGATTCATCGAGGGCATGGGCATCCTCGCCTCCACTCGACTGTGCGCGAATGTGCCTGGGCAGCACGCCATTCAGGTGGCGCTCGGCGGCTATCAGTCCATCGATGCGCTCGTCTCCCCCGGCGGCCGGCTCTACGAGCAGCGCAACGTCACCTGGGAGAAGCTCAACGAGATCCCCGGCGTCAGCTGCGTGAAGCCCAAGGGCGCCCTGTACGCCTTCCCGCGCCTCGATCCCGAGGTGCACGAGATCCACGACGACGAGCTGTTCGTCCAGGACCTCCTGCTGCAGGAGAAGATCCTCGTCGTGCAGGGCAGCGGGTTCAACCTCGATGACACCAACCATTTCCGCATCGTCACGCTGCCGTGGTCACGCGACCTGAAAGAGGCCGTCGAGCGGATCGGCAACTTCCTTTCCTCGTACCGCCAGTAGGCGGCAGCTCCCACGCGGCGGCAGGCCCGGGTCTCGACGGACCCGGGCCTTTTCGCGTCCCGGTCTGGTTTCGGTCCGCGTACCCGGGGAATCCGCACTGAGACGGGTTCGCGCAAGGGTCTGGACATTTATGTAACCGTTGGTAACGTGTAACTCCAATCGGGGTCTACAGCGAGGTGACACGGATGTCCGAACAGGCAGTGCAGGTGCGGCCCGACTGGCGGCGGGGGACGGTGTCCGGCGACGTCACGCTGGCGACCTTCGAGCTCGGCGACCCGGGGAATCCGACGGTCCTGCTGGTTCACGGCTGGCCCGACACCCACCACCTCTGGACGCACATCGCGCCCCGGCTGGCCGAGAAGTACCACGTGGTGGCCTACGACTGCCGCGGCTTCGGCGAGAGCGATCGCCCGCGCACGGCCGGGGCGTACCGGCTGGCCGAACTCGCCGACGACCTCTTCGCCGTCGCCGAAGCTGTCAGCCCCGACGCTCCCGTCCACGTCGTCGGTCACGACTGGGGTTCGGTCCAGGCGTGGGAGGCCGTGAGCCGGCCGCGGGCGCACACCCGCATCGCATCCTTCGTCTCGGTCTCCGGACCGAATCTCGATCACCTCGGCCACTTGCTTCGCGAAGGGCTGACCCGTCCGACACCCCACCGCGTGCGAACCATTGCGACGCAATCACTCTCGTCGGCCTACACGGGATTGTTCCAGCTTCCCCTACTCCCGAACGTGCTGCTGACCGCGCTCGGAAATCCGCGGGCGTGGAAGCAGTTCCTGCACACTGTCGAGGGCACACCACCGGAGAACGTCGTCGTCGCCGGAACCCTACGCCGCGACATGATCACCGGACTCGCGTTGTACCGAGCCAACATCCGCCAGAAGCTCCTCCGCCCGGAGCCGCGCCCGACAACGGTGCCCGTCCTGCAGGTGGTCAACGAACGCGACATCGCCCTGCGCCCGGCCATCTACGAGAACACCCCGACCTTTGCGGCGAAGCTGTGGCGACGCGACACCCCCACCGGCCACTGGTTGCCGTACACCCACCCGGACTACCTGACCGAGACGGTCCTGGACTTCCTGGCCGCCCAGACCGGCGGCGACGCCCCGCCGACCGTCGAACGGTCGAGGGTGTTCGGCGAACCGAAACCCCTTGCCGGGAAGCTTGTCGTGATCACCGGTGCGGGTAGCGGTATCGGACGGGAGACCGCACTTCTTCTCGCCGAGCGCGGCTGCGAACTCGTGCTCGCCGATCGGAATCTGGACACCGCGGCCGAAACCGAGCAGGCCTGCAAGGTCGCCGGGGCGGTGGCTCACGCCTACCTGCTCGACGTCTCCGACACCGACGCGTTCGTGTCCTTCGCCGCGGCGGTCCGCGAGCAGCACGGCGTCCCCGACGTCGTGCTCAACAACGCCGGAATCGGTTTGGCCGGTGGAGCTCTCGCCGCAACCGACGAGCAGGTCGACCGACTCCTCGACGTCAACCTGCGCGGCGTCATCACCGGGAGCCGCGAGTTCGGCCGGCAGATGGTGGAACGCGGGGTCGGCGGACACATCGTCAACGTCTCGTCGGCCGCGGCGTTCACGCCTTCGCGCAGTCTCGGGTTGTACTCGGCGTCGAAGGCCGGTGTCCTGCTGTTCTCCGAGTCGCTGCGGGCCGAGCTCGCCGAACACCGCATCGGCGTGAGCGCCATCTGCCCGGGGATCGTCGACACCAACATCGTGGCGTCGACGCCGATCGCCGGTCTCGACTCCGCTTCCGAACAGTCACAACGGGATCGCCTGGACCGCTTCTATCAGCGTCGTGGCTTCACCCCGGATCGGGTGGCCACCGAGATCGTCTCGGCCATCGAGCACAACAAGGCCGTCGTCCCGGTGACGCCCGAGGCGAAGGTCGGCTATCGCATCTACCGTTTCGCGCCGTGGTTGTCGCGCATCGGCGCCCGACAGAAGGTCACCGGATGAGCACCGTCGAACGCCCGCGTCCCGATCTGTCCCCGACCGATCAGGCCGATCCCGGACCCGTCGAACTACACGCCCGCAATGTGGCCTTCGACTGGGACGACGTCCCCCTGCACTGGATTCCCGGTCACCCCGTCGCTTCGAACTTCATCAGCGTGCTGAATCTCCTTCTACCGGAGGGTGAGCGCTGGTTCGTGCAGACCTACAACGAGGCGCTGCCGCTGGTCGCCGACGAGGAACTCGCCTCCCGGATGCGAGGTTTCATCGGCCAGGAGGCCATGCACGCCGAGGCCCACGACCACGTGCTGTGGGAGTTCCTCGATCACCACGGCATCGATCCCCGCCCCTACCAGTTGCAGATGGAGTGGATCTTCCGTCGAGTTCTCGGTCCGGCGACGAGCGGCTCCACCGAGGCCCGCCACAAGCACCTCGTCGAGCGCCTGTGGCTGATCGCGGCGCTCGAGCACTACACCGCAGTGCTCGGCGATTTCGCGTTGAACAACAACTGGATCGAGGCAGGCGCGCATCCGACGATGGCCGACCTGTTCATGTGGCACGGCGCCGAGGAAGTCGAACACCGCGCCGTCGCGCACGACGTCGCCGCGTACTTCGGGGACAGCTACCTGCGCCGCGGGCGCGCGATGCTCGCCGTCCTCCCGATACTGCTGTTCCTGGTGCAGCGCGGATACCGCTTCATCATGAAGCAGGACACGTCGGTGTCCTTCAACTACATCCAGAAGAAGTGGCAGTTCCACCGCGGCGTACGCGCCGACGTGCTCCCGCCGCTGCGGAGCATCGTCTTCTCCACGTTCAGTTACTTCCGTCCCGGGTTCCGCCCGGAGCAGATCGGCAGCACCGCCCAGGCCGTCGCCTACCTCGCTTCGTCGCCGGCCGCGCGCAACGCCGCGTGAGGGACTCCGATGAATCAACGCGCACATCCACATTCGACGAGCCTGACCCAACCGCCCCCACATCTCTACGGGCGGTGGCGCCGTGATCCGATCCTCACGGTCGGCACCGCGTTCATGCGGGCCTGGTGGCCTGCGTGGCGCCCGCTGTCCCCGTTGAGGCCGGCACCGGTCAACCCTGGGATCACTCAGGTGCGCATCGGGAATCGCGAAGTCGTCGCATATGACGAGAACGTGATCGCGCTGACGCTGGCCGCCGCCGATGGGGGCGTGTTGCCGTCCTGGCACGCCGGCGCCCACATCGACGTGCTGCTGCCATCCGGGCGGATGCGAGAATATTCGCTGTGCGGCGACACCGCCGATCGCGAGCACCACCGCATCGCGGTGCGTCGCATCCCCGACGGCGGCGGGGGTTCGATCGAGGTCCATGACGCCCTGGAGGTCGGGGATGTGGTGTCGATCAAGGGTCCGCGCAACGCTTTTCCGCTGGCGGTTCCCGGCCACGGCTCCCCCGCACGTCGGATTCGCTTCATCGCCGCCGGGATCGGCATCACGCCGATCCTGCCGATGCTCGCGGTGGCCGAGCGCTTCGGGCTGGACTGGTCGATGATCTACACCGGGCGCTCCGCGGACTCGATCCCCTTCCTCGACGAGGTCGCGAAGTTCGGCGACCGCATCACCATCCGGACCGACGATCAGCACGGACTCCCGACCATGTCGGAGCTGGTCGGCCCGGTCCCCGATTCCGACGCCGATCTCGCCGTGTACTGCTGCGGGCCGGTGCCGATGCTGGAGAGCCTCCGCCGCCATCTGGCCGACCGCGCCGACATCGAACTGCACTACGAGCGCTTCAGTCCGCCTCCGGTGGAGAACGGCTCACCGTTCACGGTGACGCTGGCGTCCACGGGTGCACAGATCCCGGTGGCCGCCGACGAGTCGGCGCTCGCGGCGATCCGGCGGGTGATGCCGTCGGTGCCGTACTCGTGTCAGCAAGGCTTCTGCGGCACATGCAAGGTCAGGACGTTGTCCGGCGACATCGATCACCGCGACAACATCCTGACCGAGCCCGAACGCGAGGCCGGGACGATGCTGACCTGCGTGTCACGCAGTGCCGGCGGGAACCTCACGCTCGATCTGTGAGACATCCCCCCGCGCACGCGCAACCCCTGTTCCCTGAGGAGCTTGCGGAGGATGCGTCTCGAAGGGCACGTGACGCCCGGCAACCGTGCCGCGTAGCAGGAACACCGCTGCCACACCGGCTGCCGCGGTGATGGCCACCGCCGCCCACACCGCGTTGTGCAGGCCGTCCATGAAGACCTCCTGGACCGCGGCGCGGACCGTGTCGCTCATGGCGGCGGGCACCCGGCCGGCGACCTCGACCCCGGCCATCACCGACTGTTCCGCGGTGGCGACCACCTCGCGCGGTAACCCACTGCCCGACAGCCGATCCCCGATGCCGGCGACATAGGCCGAGGTCAGGATCGAGCCGAGTACCGCGACGCCGAGCGTGCCGCCGATCTCGCGGGTGGTGTCGTTGACCGCACTGCCCGCACCAGCCTGCTCCGGACGCAGCGCATCCATGATGAGCTGCGTGCACGGACCCGAGATGAACGCCAGGCCGGCGGCCATCAGCGACATCGCCCAGACGATGAGCTCCCAGTATCCCGATGTCCGCGAGGACAACTCGACGAGCGCGAACCCACCAGACATCAGGAAGGCACCCGTCACCGCGACGTAGCGCGCCCCGAACCGGTGTGAGAGAGCCATCGCCACCGGCGACAGCACCGCCATCACGATGGCGAACGGCAGGGTTCGCACACCGGCGGCGAGTGGGCCGTAACCCTTGACCGCCTGGAAGAACTGGGTGATCAGGAAGATGAACCCGAAGAGAGCGAAGAACGCCACGCTGATCATCCCGGCCGCGGTGGCGAAGTGCCGGTTGGCGAACAGCCGCACGTCGAGGATGGGATGGGCGATACGCAGTTGGGTCACGACGAACACGGCCAGAATCGCAAGAGCAGCGACGATTCCGAGGACCGTGCGGGTCTCACCCCAACCGACGTTCGGCGCTTCGATCAGGGTGTACGTGAGCAACCCCAGACCGGCGACCGAGAGACTCACTCCGACAGCGTCGAATCGGGGCACCGCCAGTGGCCGGGTACCGGGCACGACCGCGAGGATCACGGCGAGCGCGGCCAGCCCGAACGGGACGTTGACCCAGAACACCGAGGTCCACGAGAAGTGCTCGAGCAACCAGCCACCCGTCACGGGACCGATGGCGACGGCGATACCCGAGACGGCCGCCCAGATGCCGACGGCCATCGCCCGCTCCTTGGCGTCGACGAAGATCGTCGTGATGATCGCCAGCGTCGCTGGGAACACCAGTGCCGCAAAGAGTCCGAGGCCGCCGCGGGAAGCGATGAGCTGTCCGAGGCTCTGCGACGACGCAGCGAGGACCGACACCGCCATGAAGCCGATGACACCGGTGAGGAGCATCCGCCGGTGACCGAACCGGTCGCCCAGATAGCCGCCGGTCAGGAGGAGGCCGGCGAAGACGAGCGTGTACGCGTCGACGATCCATTGCAGGCCGGAGATCCCGGCGTCGAGGTCGCGGGCCAGCGTCGGCAGGGCGACGTTGACGATCGTGTTGTCGATCATGACCAGCAGTTCGGCAAAGCTGAGGGCGCCGAGCGCCCACCAGCGTGAGCCCATACGTCCAGTACGCATCGGCATTCTCCTGTTCCGTGAGCGAGAGTTCAGTTATGGAACGCCGCTCCACTGTTGTAGAACACCGTTCTATACAAGAAGAACACCGTGCTAGTAGCTTGTCAATATGTCTCCCGCGAAGCCGCGCACGCGAACCTCAGCCACCGAAGTCCGGTCATCCCTCATCCGTGCCGGCCGCACGATCCTCGAGCGGGACGGCGAGGCGGGACTGACCGTGCGAGCGGCGGCGGCCGAGGCGAAGGTCGCGCCGATGGGCGTCTACAACCACTTCGACGGCCGCGACGGGCTGCTGGATGCGCTGGTCACCGACGGTTACGCCGAGCTGGGTCGTGCGGTGGCCGCGACGGACGACGATCCGTCCACGCGCCTGCGGAACTCGGGGCGCGGTTACCGTCGCTTTGCCACGTCGAGTCCCGTGGTCTACGGACTGATGTTCTCCGCCCGGTGCACACCGGACCTCGAGGTCGCGGCTCATGCGTTCGAGGTGCTGGTCGACGTCATCCGCTACGGCCAGGTCGCGGGCGTGGTCGCGACGGGCGACCCGACGACGCTCGCGATGCAGACCTGGTCGGCGGTGCACGGGGCGGTGAGTCTGGAACTCATGGGTGCGCTGCCGCCGAACGTCGATGCCGACACGAACTACGAGAACGTACTCGACTTCATCGCGCGGGGTCTGCGGGCACAGCCTGCCGAGTGAACCCCTGCCCGATCACGGCAGGACGATCGGCGGCAGTCCGGGGATCGGATTCGGGATCGTCACACCACGCTGCGGTCGCGGTGCGCGGGAGCGGGGTCGAGGTGCAGGTGCCGGCTCGTTCGTCGCCACGGGCGGTGGCGGTGGCGTGTAGCGCTGAGCCGGTTGACGTGCCTCCGCGAAGATGGCCGGATCGGCGTATTCCTGGGTGGTCGGCGCCGTCGTGGTCGGCGTGGTAGGACCGGCGACCGGCGCCGGGAAGGAACCGTTGCTCCCCGCGGCCAGTGCGACCGCCACTCCGATGATGGCGAGCGCGCACACCAGTGCCACTCCTGCCAACACCCGCTTCGCCGGGACCTCACGCCGAGGGCGAACCGGCGCCGGACCTGGCCGATTAACCAATGAAAGTGGTTCCGGTGCAGGGACGTTCGCATGCGGTGGCATGTCAGGGGCTGGGCCCGCACCGGGATGGCCGGCATCGGGCCGCGGCGTCCGGAAGCTGCCCTCGGGTGAGACCGGCGTGTGGTGTTGAACCGGCACGGGTTCCGGAACCGCCGGGGGTCCGGAATGTGCCGTCAGGGCGCCGAATGCCGTTGCGGGAGCAAGGTCCACCGGGCGCGCAACAGGCGCCTGGAACATCTGCTCGGCACCTATGACCGGGAAATCACCTGAGCGACCGGGGCTTCCGGACGGCGAATCGAACGGCAGCGAGAGTTTGCCGGTCGGGGCGTCGTCAGGCCCGACGGACCCGGACAACACCTTCGGAGCGGTCGGTGCGGTCACCTCGACGGCAGCACGCTCGGGCGCCACGTCGACGAGGTCCTCTGGCGCAGAGTCGACGACGTCCTCGACCTCGGCCTCGCTGTCGTCACGGTCGGCCTCGCTGTCGTCACGGTCGGACTCGCGACCGTCCGACGTCTCGGCCGCCTCCGCCTGCATGGACGCCGGTGTCTCGTCTCGGTCGTCCACGGGTTTCGGCTCGGCCGGGTCTGAGCTGTCGGTCGCGTCGGCGACCTCTGCGGAGTCAGCGCTGTTGCTGTCGGCCGCGGGCTCCTCGACGGTCGTGGGCGGGCTGTCGGTACCGGTCGCGTCACTCTCGGCGGTCACTGTTGGCTCGGGCTCGTCTTGGGGTACCTCGGGCTTGTCTTGGCGTACCTCGGGCTTGTCTTGGGGTACACCGAGCGGCCCGGCTGGTACTGCGTCGGTCAACGGACCGGGAGCGGCGTCGACGATCGGTACCGGTACGGCTTTCGCGATCCCGTCGCGGAGACCCGGCCACACGCCCAGGCCGTCGGCGATGACGACTGCATGGGCCTGCGCGCCGGCCACCGCCGCACGAGCCAACTCTTCACCGCGTGCGATGAGCGCACCACCGGCCTCCTCGACATCTCGCCGCGCCATCCGGAACAACCGAATGTGTCGGCGTCCCATCAAAAATGTGCCATCGGAATCCTGCAGTCGTTCACGTCCGCGCGAGATGAGCTCGAAGAGTTCGTCCTGCCACTCGGGCGAGGTCGGGGATTCGACCCGTCCGATCCGGGTCAGGTGGTCGGCGATGGCACGGTCGAGCGCCCCGAGCGACAGCGCGGCGTCGGCGTACGTGTCGGCGACCGTGCCGCGGGATGTGTCGAAACGTCCGACCGACACGCATCCGTTCCCGTCGAGCCCCAGGAGAACCACTTGAGGATCGTCGTCCAGACCGCGCGAACGGAGTTTGGACCGCACGTCGTCGAGCACTGTGGGGTCCACCGGGACCTCTGCTGCCGCAGAGGCCGGCCCCACAGCCGAATCGAACACTGTGTCGGTCATCTGACTAATTCCTGCACTTGTGTGCACCTCGCCCAGCACGCCCCCACGGCGAGAAGGTGCCCCCCTGATCAATCGCGGGGTTCAACCTAACACGTCTACGCGGGGAATCGCTTTCGACGGCAACCCGTTCACCTGCGTGAACGAAGTAGTTGTCTCAGTTTTTCGCGCGGGCACGGGCCCGCCGAGCGCGCGGTAGTCCCACCCCGCCGACCGCCAGGCCTGAGAGTCGAGACAGCGCCTCGCGTCGACGATGCGCTTGTGCCGCACCACCGGTGCGAGCTCGTCCGGGGACATGTGCACGAACTCCGCCCATTCGGTTGCGACGACGACGACATCCGCTCGATCGCAGGCCGCGCGCGCCGAGCTCGCATAGCTCAGCATCGGTTGCACCCGACGCGAATTGTCCATGGCCTGAGGGTCGAACACGGTGACCGATGCACCGTCGAGTGCGAGACGGCCCGCGACGGCGAGTGCGGGAGAGTCCCGGACGTCGTCGCTCTCCGGCTTGAATGCGGTTCCGAGGACGGCGACGTTGCGGCCCAGCACCTCTCCCCCGAGCGCTTCGGCGACCAGTTCCGCTGCGGCACCGCGTCGTCGCATGTTGATGGCGTCGACCTCGCGCAGAAACCCGACCGCGCGAGGTGCGCCCATCTCGTCGGCACGGGCGGTCAGCGCCCGGATGTCCTTGGGCAGGCAGCCGCCGCCGAATCCCAGTCCCGCGTTCAGGAATCGCCGTCCGATCCGGGCGTCGTGGCCCATCGCGTCAGCGAGTGTGCCGACGTCGGCGCCGGCGATCTCACACAGTTCACTCATCGCGTTGATGAACGAGATCTTCGTCGCGAGAAAGGCGTTCGCGGACACCTTGACCAGTTCAGCGGTGGCCCAATCGGTCTCGATGAGCGGGATACCGGTTTCGAGGACTTCGCGATAGATGTCCCGGATGACCTCGCCGGCCAGGGATTCCACTTGCGGGACCCGCGGGTCGTCGACGAGCCGTCCGACGCCGACGACCATCCGGTCGGGCGCGAGGGTGTCCTCGACGGCGAAGCTTCGCGCAGGAACTCCGGACTCCACGCCAAATCGACGTCGGCTCCGGGGGCCGAGAGGTGCGAGATGCGGTGCGAGAGTTCCTCGCACGTGCCGACGGGGACGGTGGACTTGCCGATCAGAACGTGGGTGCCCCGCAGCGTGGGCACGAGCGCATCGACGGCCGCGTGGACGTGGGACAGGTCGGCGCGGTGTCCTCGCACCTCCTGCGGGGTGCCGACGCCGATGAAGTGGACCGAGGCGTGGTCGGCGGCGACCGAATGGTCGGTGGTGAAGCGCAGTCGCCCGGCGTCGAGGTTGCGGCGAAGGATGTCGGAGAGCCCGGGTTCGAAGAACGGGACGTCGCCGGCCTGCAGGCGTTCGACCTTCTGCGGGTCGATGTCGATACCGACGACGTCGTGGCCGAGTTCGGCCATGCAGGCCGCGTGCGTCGCGCCGAGGTACCCGCAACCGATCACCGTGAGCTTCATGGTCGCAACGATTACCCAGGCAGGTGTGCCGCCAACCAACCGTCGCGTTGCGTGTGGTGATCGGGTGGGTGAACTGTCAGTCGTTCTTGATGAAGTTCAGGTACGCCTTGGACGGGGTGGGGCCGCGTTGTCCCTGGTACTTCGAGCCGACCTTCTCGCTGCCGTAGGGGTGCTCGGCCGGGCTGCTGAGGCGGATGAGGCACAGCTGGCCGATCTTCATGCCTGGCCACAGTGTGATCGGCAGGTTGGCCACGTTGGAGAGTTCCAGGGTGATGTGGCCGGAAAAGCCGGGGTCGATGAAGCCGGCGGTCGAGTGGGTCAGGAGGCCGAGGCGACCGAGCGACGACTTTCCTTCGAGGCGTCCGGCGAGATCGTCGGGCAGGCTGCACACCTCGAGGGTGGAGCCCAGCACGAACTCACCCGGGTGCAGCACAAAAGGCTCACCCTCTGTCGGTTCGACAAGGGTGGTGAGTTCGTCTTGGCGTTGGGCCGGGTCGATGTGGGTGTACCGGGTGTTGTTGAACACGCGGAACAGACTGTCGAGCCGGACGTCGACGCTGGAGGGCTGGACGAGCGCAGGATCGAATGGATCGATGGCGAGGCGCCCGTCAGCGATCTCGGAGCGGATGTCGCGGTCGGAGAGCAGCACGTGTCGAGGTTATCGAATGGTCACGGTGGATCTGCGGCGGTGTCCGACGGCCCGGACGATTCACCTCCCCCGCGGCCGCCCGACCGGCGCCGTCGGGCGTCGGCGCGCATGCGGTTGAGGACCTCGTCGGTGCGGTTGGCGTGATTGACCCTGGGGGTCTGATCCGGGTGCGACGTCGGCGGGTGCCAGACAGCGCGACCTGCGTCGACCCCCTCCGTGGCGATCGTGGTGGCCCACTGGTCCTCGCCGGGGCCGACGGCACGGTTGTGCGGTCCGCATGCGGTGGTCATGTTGTCGATGTCGGTGGGACCGTGGTCGGCCGTCCATTCGGCCACGTGGTGGAGTTCAGAGTCGAAGGACGACCGGGTGCAGCGTGGACACGTGCAGCCACCGTCGCGGCCCACCGCGGCGATCCGCTGGGCCCGGGATGCGAGGCGCTTGGCGCGTCCGAGGTAGAGGACCTCACTGGTGTGGTCGCGGAACACCTCGAGGTACTGCTGCGACTCGGCGGCGAGTTCGACGGCATCCTTGATCGGCAGTAGCGCGCCTGTAGCAGTGCGCGCGGGAGCCCCGGCCCGCTCGCGGAGCGCCGATTCGGTGATCGTGACGATGACCTGCGGCGGCAGCCCGTGGTGGGATCGGCCGAGCGCGCCACTGTCGAGCACCAGGCGCAGTAGAGCACTGAAGGCGTCGTGATTGCGTTTCTCGGCCGATCGGTCGTCGCGTTCGGCGGCCGCCGCAAGGGCGTCGGGATCTGCGTTCCCTGGGTCTCCGGCGGGTGACTCCGGGTCGTCGGGGTTGTTCATACCCGGCGCTGCCCACACCGCCAGCACGACGTCGAGCATGGCGCGGGTCTTGGGATCGAGGGTGGCCGTCAGCTTGGACATCAGCTGTGCGTCCTGCGGACCGAGGCGCATGCCGCGCATTCGGGCGCGATCGCGATCGTCGGTGAGGCTCCCATCGGGGTCGAGGTGCGCGAGGATGCGTGCGCCGAGCTGGCGCAGCGACGACGGATCGTAGTCGCGCGCGTAATGCGCAAGCGTCGCCTCGGCGGCTTCACGGTCGGCCGGGTCGACGGCGGCCGGGACCTTTTTCATCACCTCGACGATGACGTCGACATTCCTCCCCGAGATCCCGCCTTCGGCAACGCCTTTGGCGGTCTCCGGAAATCGCGGCTCGAGTACCTCGCCCTGCATGTCGGGGAACTTCCCGATTGCCCACACGCGATTCAGGAGCCGGTTGGCCTCTCCGCTGCGGTTGAGCACGCTCGTGACGAAGTTGGTGACGGTCTGGCAGCCGGCTTTCCGGTACGCGGAGCGTTCGTCGATGTCGATGATGTGGTCGGCGAACGAGGTGAGCATGCGACGCTCGGCGCGCTCGTGCTCGATCGCGACCTTGAGCAGGTCGGTGTCGGAACAGTCCGTGGACGCCGTCTCGCTGATCTCGTCCAGCAATGCGTGCAGACGCTCGTACTGGTCGAGAAGAAGTGGTTGTGATGCAGATGGCTCGCAGAAAGCCATGATTTAACCCCCGTCATCATGGCTTTACTCGAAACTATGTTCGAGTGTACGTACGTCTACGCAGGTGCGCAACCCGATCCGCAAGAAATCTTCGCGCCGCTCGCGGAGACCCCGACCGCAGTTTGCTAGGCTTTCGATCGCGAGCCCAGCGCTCGCACGCCGATGTAGTTCAATGGCAGAACATCAGCTTCCCAAGCTGAATACGCGGGTTCGATTCCCGTCATCGGCTCCAACGTAACCGCAGGTAGAGCGGTGTTTCATAACTTTCCAGCCCTGCGTCGGCGGTCACCGTGCTACCCCCGTGCTACCCAACAGGTGCGTTTGCAGGCTCCGATCGCGGCGGTCTGTCGCGGCCCCCCGATACGATCGGCGGCGGTACGCATCGCACGGGCAAAGGAGCGCAATGACCCTGATCCAGGAGCTTGAACAGATCGCGACAGACCTTGAGGGATTGGCCGACGGATACACCGACGTCAGCGCCGACATCGCTGCGCTCGACGGGGCCGGCGAGGACGTCGGAAAGTCGTGGTCCGGATCAAACGTGGGCTACCAGTCGAGAGTCTATTACGCCGACTTCAGGCTCCCTGATTCAAACGAACGCTTTAGCCAGGAATGGGGATTCATGATGCGTGGATCTGAAACCCCATGGCGTACGTATAGCGTGGATGAGGTCAACGCGGAGATAATCGCCCGCTCAGGCGCAGTAGACATTACGCGCCTCGAAGACCGCGCCTCGAAAGACCGGGAACAGGTCCTCGATCACAAGGAATCGTTGATATCAATCCTAAGCACTGCGCTGAGTTCAAACGAGGATGCCTATTTGAAGGAGCTCAAGAAGAAAGTTGAGGAAACTTTTCCGCGGAGCAAGAACTCGTTTGCCCGTTCATTAACGCCCCCACGCAGAATCGTCATGAGTCGCGACCAAGCTGCTATCGATGGCGGTTTCACAATTGCTCCGCACCACAACATGATGGGACTCGCCCGGTCTTACAAAGCTGTTTACGATACCGCCCGGTCCTTGTCACAGAGCGCTAAACACGCGGCTCAACATCTTGGGCGTACCGAACCGGAGAGACAAGTGATGACAGACGCACAGGCGGGCACACGTATCTTCCTCGGTCACGGACAATCCAACCAGTGGCGGGAAGTCAAGGACGGGCCTGGTGCACGGATAGGTGACAGGGTTAGTCACGCGGCCTGAGGGGCCTCGTGGTTGATGATGGTCTCGAATTCAATGGGGGTCAATCTGCCGAGGCGGTCCTGTCGTCTGCGGCGGTGGTAGG
>NZ_MKKG01000006.1:0-123077 GCF_001942325.1 Gordonia sp. CNJ-863 | reverse complement strand
CCTCCTCGCTCGTCGAGCTCGCGGTGATCCCGTCCATGAGCTCGATAGCTTTTCCCATGATCTCTTGAATGGCTTCGGCCTGTTCGACCTTCTTCTTCAGCCGTTGATTCTCGGCGCGTAACCGCGCCAACTCGGCTCGTTCCTGAGCATCCACGCGGCTCGATCCCTTCGACTTCAGCGCTGCCGACACCATCGACGCCTCAAAGTCTCCCCGATCACGCGAGTGCAACCAGCCCCGCACCGTGGCCCGCGACAGACCGTGCTCGCGCAGCAACCGGGCTCGGCCACCGCGTTCCAACGTTGCCGCATCCCACAACTGCAGGAACTCGACCTTGAAACCGAGTGGATACGACCGCTGCCCACGAGGAGTACGGCCGACCTCGACACTGATAGTCATCACCCATTCCGATCCCCACACACCCCGCCAGGTGTCTCACAAACAGCCTGACAGGATGCGACCTTTGCGCCGAAGGTCGGTGAAGTGGTGCTGTTCAACCCCCGCAACCCGCACAAGATCGCTGCCGGCACCACGGAAGGGGAGGGACGTGTGTCCATCGGCTCCTTCCTCGGGACCAAGGGCGCCGACCTGTGGATGTGGTCCTGACCGTCCGGACCGCGAATCCCCTGAACCACTGAACCAAGGAGACAGACATGGCGATTGACCCAGTAGACCGGATGATCAAGCCCAGCGGGCGCCTGTTCACCAAGAACTCGGACATCCCGGCCGATCCGGTGAGCCTGATCGAGGACACCGTAGAGGACGGCGAACTCACCGTCCGCGCATTGATGGTCGGCGAGGAGATGATCTTCGTCGAGGCGTTCAAGGGCAAGGGAATGATCGATCCCACCCACCAGCACGACGATCACGAGTCGATCGGCTACCTGCTGCGCGGCAAGATGCGTGTTGTCATCGGCGACGAGGAGTTCATCGCCGAGGCCGGTGACGTCTGGCTGCACCCGCGCGGCGTGCCGCACATGAGCGAGGCCCTCGAGGACTCCATCCAGCTCGAGATCAAGTCCCCGCCGCGCAAGACCTGGTACACCGACGCCGAGCTCGCCGAGCGCGCGAAGCGTCAGCCCGCGAACTGACCACTGCCGCCACCCCTCCGGGCGACAGCGGTTTCCGAACGACAACGCCCCGGCCACCGGCCGGGGCGTTGTCGTGTTTCTCCTCCGGAGGGCCCAGATCGGCATCCGCACAACCGTTCCGGTCAGGACTCGGCTCGGCGGAAGGTTGCCACGCGAGGCGGATACGGCAACCGCGGACGGACGTGTCAGCACATACGACGGTGACGCTTACACGACAGAGCCCCTCGAGCGGATCGCTCGAGGGGCTCTGTGCGTGGTGGGAGATGTCAGGCAGCGCCGTTGGTGGCACCCGAACCGGCCAGGGGTCCGATGGTCTCACCGGTGATGAACTTCGACTCGGGGGAGACGAGGAAGGCGATGGTGCGCGAGACGTCGATGGGCTCGATCCACGGGACACCCATCGGGTTGATGACGTATGCCTCTTCGATCTGCTCCTGGGTCGGGTTCTCGATGCCCGGCAGGAACAGTGCTTCACACGCGTCGTTGCGGATCATGTCGGTGTTGACGTTGGTCGGGGTGACGGCGTTGACGGTGACACCGCTCTGGGCGACCTCGAGGGCTGCCGACTTGACCAGACCGATGACGCCCCACTTGGCGGCGCAGTAGTGGGCCAGGTTGTTGATGCCGATGTGGCCGCCGCCCGACGAGGTGGCGACGACGCGTCCGTAACCGGCTTTGACCATGTGGGGCAGAACTGCGCGGAAGGAGTTGAAGACGCCGGTCAGGTTGATGTCGACGGTCTCGGCCCACACCTCACCGCTCATCTCGGCGATCGGGACGGCGGTCATGATGCCGGCGTTGGCCAGGAGGATGTCGATCTTGCCGTAGCGCTCGACGACCTCGTTGGCGAATGCGATGAGCCCGTTGAGATCCCGGACGTCGATTGCGCGCGCGTAGGCCTTGCGGCCCTGCGCCTCGACGAGGCGGACGGTCTCGTCCAGGTCGGCCTGCGTGGCCATTCCGTACGGGGTCGTCACGTTGTCCTTGATGGAGTCGACGATGACGATGTCGGCACCCAGGCTGGCCAGGTGAACGGCGTGCGAGCGGCCCTGCCCGCGTGCGCCACCGGTGATGAAGGCGATCTGTCCGTCGAAGGTTCCCATGTCAGATTCCTGCTTTCCGTTGATGTTTGACACTGAAGTGTGGGGGTCGCGTCAGCGACCGAGTGCGGTGGCGCCTGCGTCGGCCACCGTGACGTCCTGCTCCGTCGATCCACCGCTGACGCCGAGGGCGCCGACCAGCACGCCGTCGACGTGCAACGGGACGCCGCCGCCGAAGGGCGTGAACCCCGGGACGCTGGTGATCGACCCGGCGAACGACGCGTTGGCGGTACCGGCTTCTTCCCACATGGAGGTCGGTTGCCCCATACCCACTGCGGTGTAGGCCTTTCCGCCGGCCATGCTCAGCGCCATCAGCGGGCTGTCGTCCATCTTCTGTGATGCGATCTGCTGTCCGGCGTGATCGACGACGACGAGCGCCATCGGCACCGAGATCTCGGCTGCCTTCGCGCGCGCCGCCGCGATCACGGCCTCGGCGTCGTCCAGCGTCAGGACGGTTCGTTGACTGGCCATGGCTACTCCTATGTCTGCTTGCCCGAGGCGGTTGTACTCCCGGCCGCGGGCGCAGCGTGATCCTCGTGGTTGAGCTGCCTGCTCAGTATGACCGCCCGCCGCGGTCGGCGCAATGGCTATGTATACAACCGTCCAAGTCGGTTAACCCTGCTAAACGGGGTTTCGAGGTGGTTCGACCGCCGATCTGAGTCAGATCTGTAGGTAAATAGCCTGTTAATCGGCGCGATCTGGGCTACTCTTTGCCCGTGGTCCTGCCATATGGTTTGACGCGAAGCAGTGATCTGCCACGACCCCCATGTACACAAAAGACCCCACGAACCCCGGATTGTGTGCAGTTTTCCCCCGAAGGAGATTCATGGTTGACGTTCTTGGTTACCGCAACGTCTTTGGCGTCCTCGCCCCCTCGACGAACACGGTCGTCGAGCCGGACTACTACCGGATGACGGTGCCCGGCGTGACGCCTCACGTCGGCCGCATCCACATCCGCGACCAAACGCTGAGCAGCAACGAGGATTTCGAAGGTCTTCTCGAACAGATCCGCGGCGAGATCAACGCCGCATGCGAGCGCGTGCTGACCTGCGACCCCGACTACCTCGTGATGGGGATGTCGGCGGAGACCTTCTGGGGCGGTGTGGAAGGCAACCGGCAGTTCACCGAACAGCTCGAGAGCTTCTCCGGCCTGAAGGTCGCCACCGGCGCCGACGCAGTCCGCCGCGGACTCGATCTCTTCGGCGCCAAGCGTCTCGGCGTGGTCACGCCCTACCAGCCGATCGCCGACGAGAACGTGCGCCTGTTCCTCTCCGAGGCCGGTTACGACGTGGTCAACCTCAAGGGACTGCGTTGCCCGTCCGCGGTGGACATCGCCCGGGTCAGCGAAGACGAACTGCGCCAGGCGATCCTGGAGGTCAACGGGCCCGACGTCGATGCCATCGTTCAGGTCGGCACCAACCTCTCCATGGTCGGCCTCGCCGACGAAGCCGAACGCTGGCTCGGCAAGCCCGTCATCGCCATCAACGCGGCCACCTGGTGGCATGCGCTGCGTTCCAACGGCGTCACCGACCAGATCCACGGGTTCGGCACCCTGCTGCGCGAGCACTGAGCCCGGCAGTCCCGAACCACTCTCTGCACAACACTTTTCGAGGAGAACCGATGAAGAAGACAGCATCCTGGATGCTCACGACGGTCGCCGCCGGCGCCCTGCTCGCAGGCTGTACCAGCGCAACGGCCGACAACGGCTCGAGCGCCTCCGGTGAGAAGATCAGCAATGCCTGCACCCAGGCCGCCGGTGCCATCGTCGACAAGGCCCGCGAGGCCACCCCGCTGATCGTGCCGGAGGCCCCGCTCGATCTCGCCGCCGCCAAGGGCAAGAACATCTGGATGATCATGGTTGTCACCAACCAGTTCACCTCCGCCGCCGCCGAGGGCTTCAACGAGGCCGCGGCCGCAGCCGGCGTCAAGGCCACCGTGTACGACGGCCAGGGACAGACGAACAAGTTCAACGAGGGCATGGCGCAGGCCATCGCGCAGAAGGCCGACGCGATCGTCCTCCTGGGCATCGAACCGGCGATGCTGTCCGGTTCGCTGAACGACGCTGCCCGCGCAGGCCTCCCGGTCATCAACGCACTGTCGGGTGACGCCTCCGCCCCGCTGGCCAACGGCGTCTTCGCGAACGTGAGCGCGAACTACACCGCCGACGGCTCCTCGCTCGCCGCATGGACGCTGGTCGACTCGAACTGCTCGGCGTCGACGTTCTTCGCGCAGCCGACCGCGATCGAGATCTACAAGAACATGGCCGACGGAGCCGAGAAGGTCTACCGCGAGAACTGCCCGGACGACTGCTCGCTGGACATCCAGGAGATCGACCTGGCCAACGCCGCGACCGATCTGCCGCAGAAGGTCGAGACGGCGATGAAGCGCAACCCGGACACCACCTACGTGATGACCAACTGGGACTCAGGCGTCACCTTCGTCGAGCCGACCGTGGCCATGACCAATCCGGACGCCAAGATCCTCGGCCGGGACGGCATCGCCACCAGCCTCGACTCGATCCGCTCGGGCAAGGGCCAGGACGTCACCATGGCGGCTCCGCCGGAGGCGTGGCTCGGTTGGGTGATGGTCGACAACGCGATTCGCTCGGTCACCGGCGCCCAGCCCTCGGGCATCGTCATCCCCACCCGACTGGTCGACGAGACCAACGTCGGCGACTCGAACGCGGACGTGAACCCCAACTACAAGGACTTCCAGAACGCCTTCAAAGAGGCCTGGTCCAAGAACTGATCGGCACGCGGGCTGACCATGCCCGCGGCTCACACACGGAGACATCATGAGCAATGACCTCGGCACCGTCGCGGCGCCCACCTCTCGCCCACCGGCGATCCAGAAGTCACCGACCGAGTCGGTGGCCAGCTCCACGAAAGCCCGCCCGGCCACGTCGTTCGTGGAACGTTATGCGCTGGTCGGCCTTCTCGTGCTGGCGTTCGCGCTGTGCGCCGTCTTCCTGCCCGAGTTCCGGTCGACGGGCATCGTCTCGGCGATGGTCAACTCGCAGGCGATCATCCTGCTCCTCGCATTGGCCGCGACCCTGGCGCTGCGGACCGATGACTTCGACCTCGCCATCCCCGGCGTCATGGTCACCAGTGCGTGTGTGGTCGCGGTCATGTCGACCAAC
The DNA here is from genome assembly GCF_001942325.1 of Gordonia sp. CNJ-863. Lineage (NCBI taxonomy): Bacteria > Bacillati > Actinomycetota > Actinomycetes > Mycobacteriales > Gordoniaceae > Gordonia > Gordonia sp. CNJ-863. The sequence goes on along the minus strand of NZ_MKKG01000006.1, from coordinate 117,749 downwards.
GGGTACTCGCCGGCCGCGGTGATCCCGGCTGCGCTGGCGGTCGGGCTCATCGTCGGCCTGATCAACGCCCTCCTGGTCGTCAAGGTCGGGGTGGACTCGTTCATCACGACACTCGGCATGTTCACGGCCCTTTCGGGCATCGGGTACGCCATCACGGGTTCCAAGATCGTCACCGGTGTCCCGGACTTCTACGTCGAGCTGTCGCGGGCCAAGCTGCTGGGCCTGCCGATGACCACCTGGTACGGCTGGCTGCTCGTGGCGGTGCTGTGGTTCGTGTACCAGCGCACCCCGATGGGCCGCTACATGCTGTTCATCGGTGGCAACCGCGATGCCGCTCTGCTGGCGGGTATCTCGGTGGCACGCATCCGCACCATCACCTACGTGGTCTCGGGTGTGGCCGGCGCGCTGATCGGCATCATCCTGGTCGGCAACCTCGGCGCGATCGATCCCGGTATCGGCAGCCAGTACCTCCTGGCCCCGTTCGCTGCGACGTTCCTCGGTGCCACCGCGATCACCGTCGGCCGCTTCAACGCGATCGGCACCCTCGTTGCGGTCTACCTCTTGGTCGTCGGCATCACCGGTCTCCAGTTGGGCGGTGCGGCATCGTGGGTCAGCCCGCTGTTCAACGGTCTGGCACTGATGATCGCCGTCGCCCTCGCCAAGCTCGTCGGCAAGCGTCGCGGAGCCGCGTGATGACGCCGGAGTCGGCGGCCGCCACCCTCCCGGGCCGGGGAGGGGGCGGTACCGCGGGTCCCGCCCTGCAGATCGAGGGTCTCTCGAAGCAGTTCGACGGCAACTACGCACTGCACCCGCTCGACTGGGAGGTCAAGCGCGGCGAGGTCCACGCGCTGTGCGGGCAGAACGGCAGCGGCAAGTCGACGATGATCAAGTGCCTGGCCGGTTACTACCGGCCGGACAGCGGTCGGGTGAGTCTGTTCGGCCGCGAGCTCGACCTGCCGGTGCGCAACCCGGCCGAGCACGGCATCGCCGTCATCCATCAGGACCTGGGTCTCGCCCCGGAGATGACGGTTCTCGAGAACATCGGCGTCGCAACCGGTTACGGCACCCGCGGCTTCGGCTGGGTGCGCGATCGCCAGGAGGCCAAGGCCTGCCGCGAGATCGCCGAACGTCTCGGCATCGAACTGCCGCTGAACACGTTGGTCGCCGACCTCAGCCCGGCGCAGCGTGCGCTCGTCGGTCTGGTCCGCGCGGTCCGTGCACTCGGTGACGGTCACGAAGGTCACCTGTTCATCCTCGACGAGCCGACGGCGTCGCTGTCGCACAGCGAGGCCGCACAGGTCACCTCCATGATGCGCAGTGTCGCCGATCTGGGTTCGAGCGTCATCTTCGTCAGCCACCGGCTCAGCGAGGTGCTCGACGACTGCGACTCCGTCACCGTATTGCGTGACGGTAAGCGGGTTCTCACCCGGTCCACCGCGGGACTGACCCGCTCGGACCTGGTCGCCGACATCCTCGGCCGGCGACTGACCGACTACTACCCGGATCCGCCGGAGCGCTCGGGCACCACGCCCGCACAGCTCGTGCTGGAGAACGTGAGTGGCGGTGTGGTGAAGGATCTCTCGGTCACCGTCGAGAAGGGTGAGATCGTCGGTTTCACCGGCCTGGCCGGCATGGGTCACGAAGAACTGCCGCTGGTCCTGGCCGGCAAGCTGCCGCGTACCGGTGGCACGGTCACCGTCGACGGCACCGCCGTCGAACCGAACCGACCCCGGGCCGCCATCGCCGCCGGTCTGGCGTTGGTGCCGGGCAACCGTCATCGCGACGGTGTCTGGCTCGACGCATCCGCCGCCGAGAACGTCACGCTGCCGAGCCTGGGCTCGTTCACCAGGTTCGGCGTCGCGACCAACTGGCGCAAGGAGCGGTCGACGGCGGTCGACCTCGTCGAAGAGTCCGGTGCGGTTCCGGCGCAACCGCATTGGCCGATCCGTCAGTTCAGCGGTGGCAACCAGCAGAAGATCGTGCTGTCCAAGTGGTTGCATCTCGACCCGACCGTGCTCCTGCTCGACGAACCCACCCAGGGCGTCGACGCCGGCGCGTCACGTCAGCTGCTGGACCGGGTCGCCGACCTTGCCGCCGACGGTGCGTCGGTCCTGGTGTTCTCCGGTGATCACGAACAACTCGCGGCGATCTGCCACCGTGTTCTCGTCCTGCATCATGGAGAGGTCGTGGCGGAACTGCCGCGGTCCGAGCTCAGCGAGGAGGCCTTGCTGGAGGCGTGCGAACAGAATGTGGAGGTCGTTGCGTGAACGATCCCGGGAACACGGTCACCGATGCGGACGGCATCGCCGCCGACTACGCGAAGGCGGGATTCGGTGGCGCACTGGGCTGGGGTTCCCGGCCCGCGCTGCTGATGATCGACATGATCGAGGCGTACTTCCGGCCGGGATCGCCGTTCTGCCTTCCCGATCCGGAAGTCGTCGACCGATGCGCCATGCTCCTCGAGGCGACTCGCCGCGCGGGGACCCTGGTCGTCCACACCCGGGTGGAGTACACGCCCGGTCTCGCCGACGGCGGTGTCTTCGTCCGGAAGGTGCCCGCGCTGGGTGTCCTCGAGGCCGGGCATCCGGACGGCCTGGGTGAGTTCGTCGCACCGCTGCGTCCGCAAGCAGGCGAGGTCGTCGTGGTCAAGCAGTACGCATCGGCGTTCTTCGGCACGTCGGTCGCGGCAACACTGGTCGCCAACGGAGTCGACTCGGTGTTCGTCGCCGGCGTCTCGACCTCGGGATGTGTGCGTGCGAGTGCCACCGATGCCATGCAGCACGGATTCATCCCGAAGGTCGTCGCCGACGCCTGCGGGGACCGCAACCCCGCGGTGCACGACGCGAATCTGTTCGACCTCGACGCCAAGTACGCCGACGTCATCGACCTCGACACGGCGTGCGCGCGAATGGCGTTCGCGGACTGACCATCCAGGCGCCCCGGACGGCGCCGTCGCGTGCGATGCCCCCCCACGTAGCGCGCCGGCGTCACCGGGCGTGTCCATCACGCCGACCGGTTGAGGATTCCTCCATACCGTGCCCGCCATCCCCGGTGGTGGAGGCGATCCTCATGGGTCCTCGTTCGGATGGACAAGGCAACGGCCGGTGACGATCTCCCAATGTCGTCACCGGCCGTTGTGTCTTTGCCGGGCGCGGCGGTTCAGCTTGCGGTGTCGGTGCGGGTGGGTGCCGTGACGGTGATGAACCGGGCCGCGGTCTCCACGGCCTGGCGGGCCTCGGAGGACAACCTCGGCATCAGCTGGAAGACGTGCCCCTGGTCCGGCCATGCCTGGATCACCGAAACGCCACCGGCGCCGACGATCTCGGCGTGGGTGGCCCGCGCATCGGCGCCCATGACCTCGAGGGCCCCGTACTGGATGAGGGTCTTGGGGAGTGTCATCTCCGGGGTCAGGCGGATCCGCATGCGCGGATGGTCGGGGTCGGCGGTCCGCGTGTAGAGACGGAGGATCTTGCGCGCGGTGATTGCGTTGATGATCGGATCGTGGACGCCGCTGCGCTGATTGTCCACCGCCAGATCGAAAGTCGGGTCGTAGAGCGGGGAGAAGAGCACCATCGATCCGGGCTGCGGGGTGCGGGTCGCGTGGTTGACGGCCAGGATGTCGAGCGCGAGGTGTCCGCCGGCCGAGTCGCCGGCGATCACGATGTCCTCGGCCCGATAGCCCTGTGCGAGAAGCCAGCGGTATCCCCGGATCGCATCGTTTCCCGCACAGGGCCACGGATGTTCGGGGCCGAGCCGGTAGTCGAGACTGAACGCCGACAGCTCCGTCATATTTCCCAGGCGCGCGACGAGCCCGCGGTGCGTGCGCGGCGAGCACACCACATATCCGCTGCCGTGGAGGTAGTAAATGACGCGGGTGCCCGGCTGCGGATCCGCGGCGCGCCGGCCCGTGACCCATTCACCGCGGATCTGGCCTCCGCGAAACGTCTCCCGGACCGGCCCGACCCGCGTGCCCGACGGCGGCGGGTTGAGCCGTTCGATGGTGCGGTTGAGGCCGGGGCGGGAGCGCCGGATCATCTGCGCGGTGACCCTGGGATGGCTACGGCGCGCGGCGAGCATCATCGGCCAGGTCACGCGGGCGAGGTAGGCGTTCACGGCACGGGACCGGAGGGAGCCGTGGGGATCCTCACCGAGCCGCCCGAAGGGGTTCTCGTCGTCCGCGGGGAGGGAGGGGCCGACGCCCGTGGGTGAGGTGACGCTCATCACCTGAAGGTAGCGGCCTTCGATGTCCGGTGCGTGGCAATGGTCCGCCCGACACCTGACCGCGATCCGGTCGCGATCGACCGGCCGCCGTGATGGACCCGTGTCGTTACGCAAGCGGTCCGGTCGGTGATGTCCGTACACGCCCGATTTCTCTCTGACGTGCAGTGTCGCGGCCATTGTGGTAGCCGGATTTCGATTGTGGGCACCCCACGTGGAAAAATGACCCACAATGCTCATACGGCAGCCCGCGGGCGCCTCTGTAGTGCTGCGCGAAGCCGAGATGAGCAGGGTGTTCGGGCCCCGACGATGCGGCCCGGAGGATTCCGTCAGCAACGGCGCTGACGGGCCACCGCCATGTGAGTGTCGGCTCTGCCCCAGGTCAGCCCCTTGGGGGTGGCAGACGACGAAGCTGTTGGGCACAGCGAGGTCCACCAGGCGATCAGGCCGGCAACGGAGCCGGTGACACAGGCGGGGTAGGCCCCAATCATTGACGACGGTTAGTGCGTGCACCCTTCGCACGCAAAGTGAGGCGAATATGAAGCAGGCTCCGGGACCGGTCGGTCTCTACGACCCACGCAACGAGCACGATTCGTGTGGCGTGGCGTTCGTCGTGGACATGCACGGACGACGCAGTCGCGACATCGTCGACAAGGCGATCATGGCCCTGGTCAACCTCGAGCACCGCGGTGCCGCGGGTGCCGAACCGAACACCGGTGACGGTGCCGGGATCATGATCCAGGTTCCCGACCGCTTCCTGCGGGAGACGGTCGACTTCGAGCTTCCCGCCGAGGGCAGCTACGCGACCGGTATCGCCTTCCTCCCGCAGGGCTCTGAGGACGCGCGACTCGCCTGTGAGGGCGTCGAGAAGGTCATCGAGTCCGAGGGTCTGACCCTGCTCGGCTGGCGCGAGGTGCCCACCAACGAGAATTCGCTCGGTGCGCTCGCCCGGGACGCGATGCCCACGTTCCGTCAGGTCTTCATCGGCGGCGCCGAAGGCATGGAGCTCGAGCGCCGCGCCTACGTCGTGCGCAAGCGCGTCCAGTACGAACTCGGCAACAAGGGCGCCGGCGCCGACGGCCCCGGCCGCGAGACCGTCTACTTCCCGTCCCTGTCGGGCCGCACCTTCGTCTACAAGGGCATGCTGACGACCCCGCAGCTGCGGGAGTTCTACGTCGACCTGCAGGACTCCCGCGTCGAGAGCTCGCTGGGCCTCGTCCACTCGCGCTTCTCCACCAACACCTTCCCGTCGTGGCCGCTCGCGCATCCGTTCCGCCGCGTCGCCCACAACGGTGAGATCAACACCGTCACGGGCAACGAGAACTGGATGCGTGCCCGCGAGGCGCTCATCGACACCGAGGCCTTCGGTGCCGACGCCGCGTCGAAGATCTTCCCGATCTGCACCCCCGGCGCCTCGGACACCGCTCGTTTCGACGAGGTACTCGAACTCCTGCACCTCGGTGGCCGCAGCCTGCCGCACGCGGTCCTGATGATGATCCCGGAGGCCTGGGAGCGTCATGAGTCGATGAAGCCCGAGCACCGTGCGTTCTACCGCTATCACGCCACCATGATGGAACCCTGGGACGGCCCGGCGTCGGTGTGCTTCACCGACGGCACGGTCGTCGGAGCGGTCCTCGACCGGAACGGCTTGCGTCCCAGCCGCATCTGGGTCACCAAGGACGATCTCGTCGTGATGGCCTCCGAGGTCGGCGTCCTCGACATCGACCATGCCGACGTCGTGCAGAAGATGCGCCTGGAGCCCGGCCGGATGTTCCTCGTGGACACCGCCGCCGGCCGCATCGTCGACGACGAGGAGATCAAGGACGAACTCGCCGCCGAGCACCCGTACCAGGAGTGGCTCGACGAGCATCTGGTCGACGTCAACGACGTGCGTGCGCTGCCGCATGAGCACATGCCGCACGACCGGGTCGCCTTGCGGCAGCAGGTCTTCGGTTACACCAGCGAGGAGCTCGACCTCCTCGTCGCGCCGATGGCCAGGACCGGCGCCGAGGCGCTCGGTTCGATGGGCACCGACACCCCGATCGCTGTGCTGTCCAAGCGTCCGCGCATGCTGTTCGACTACTTCCAGCAGCTCTTCGCGCAGGTCACCAACCCGCCGCTGGACGCCATCCGCGAAGAGGTGGTGACCGGCCTCGGCGACACGATCGGCTCCGAGGGCGATCTCCTGCATCCGGGTCCGAACAGCTGCCGCAAGATCGAGATCCCCGAACCGACCATCGACAACGACACGTTGGCGAAGCTGGTTCGGATCGACGAGGACGGCCGCTACCCGGACCTGCGCAGCAAGCAGATCTACGGCCTGTACCCGGTTGCCGAGGGCGGCGCGGGCCTGCGCGCCGCACTGGACCGGATCCGCGCCGAGGTGAGCACCGCGATAGACGACGGTGTGTCCATCGTGGTGCTCTCCGACCGTGAGTCGGACGAGACCAACGCACCGATCCCGTCGCTGCTGCTGACCGCTGCGGTGCACCATCACCTGGTCCGGGAGCGCAAGCGCACCCGGGTGGGCCTGGTGGTGGAGTCCGGCGACGCCCGCGAGGTCCACCACATCGCTGCGCTCGTCGGCTTCGGCGCCGGCGCGGTCAATCCGTACATGGCCTTCGAGTCGATCGAGGACATGGTCGAGCGCGGCGTGCTCGGCGACATCGACTTCGCCACCGCACGCAAGAACTACATCAAGGCCGCCAGCAAGGGTGTGCTCAAGGTGATGAGCAAGATGGGCATCTCGACCATCGCCTCGTACACCGGTGCACAGCTCTTCCAGGTCATCGGCCTCTCCCAGGCGACCGTCGACGAGTTCTTCACCGGCCTGATCAGCCAGCTCGGCGGCATCGGTCTCGACGAGATCGCCGCCGACGTCGCCACCCGGCATGCACTGGCCTTCAGCGACCGGCCCTCGGAGCGCGCACACCGCGAGCTGGAGGTCGGCGGTGAATACCAGTGGCGCCGTGAGGGTGAGTACCACCTGTTCAACCCGGACACGGTGTTCAAGCTTCAGCACTCCACGCGCACCGGTCAGTACGGGGTGTTCAAGGAGTACACGAAGTTGGTCGACGACCAGTCGACCCGTCTCGGTACGCTGCGCGGCCTCTTCGACTTCAACTTCGGTGACCGCGACCCGATCCCGATCGAGAAGGTCGAGCCGGCCAGCGAGATCGTCAAGCGGTTCTCCACCGGCGCGATGAGCTTCGGTTCGATCTCCGCCGAGGCCCACGAGACGCTGGCCATCGCCATGAACCGTCTCGGTGGTCGCTCGAACTCCGGTGAGGGCGGCGAGGATCCGCGTCGTTTCCACCACGACGAGAACGGCGACTGGCGGCGCAGCGCGATCAAGCAGGTCGCGTCGGGACGTTTCGGTGTCACCTCGCACTACCTGTCGAACTGCACCGACATCCAGATCAAGATGGCGCAGGGCGCCAAGCCCGGTGAGGGCGGCCAGCTCCCGCCGCACAAGGTGTACCCGTGGGTCGCCGAGGTCCGCGGTTCGACGCCGGGCGTCGGCCTCATCTCGCCGCCGCCGCACCACGACATCTACTCGATCGAGGATCTCGCCCAGCTGATCCACGACCTGAAGAACGCGAACCCCAAGGCGCGCATCCACGTGAAGCTCGTCAGCGAGGTCGGCGTGGGCACCGTCGCCGCCGGTGTGTCGAAGGCACACGCTGACGTCGTGCTCATCTCGGGTCACGACGGTGGTACCGGTGCGTCGCCGCTGACGTCGCTCAAGCACGCCGGTGCGCCGTGGGAGATCGGCCTCGCCGAGACCCAGCAGACGCTGCTGCTCAACGGTCTTCGCGATCGCATCGTGGTCCAGGTCGACGGTCAGATGAAGACCGGCCGTGACGTCGTGATCGCCGCCCTGCTCGGTGGTGAGGAGTTCGGTTTCGCGACCGCGCCGCTCGTCGTCTCGGGCTGCGTCATGATGCGCGTCTGCCACCTCGACACCTGTCCGGTGGGCATCGCCACCCAGAACCCGCTTCTGCGTGAGCGTTTCGCCGGCAAGCCGGAGTTCGTCGAGAACTTCTTCCTGTTCATCGCCGAAGAGGTCCGGGAACTGCTGGCACGCCTCGGTTTCCGTACGCTCCAGGAGGCCGTGGGTCACGTCGAGGCTCTCGACACCACCAAGGCGCTGGCGCACTGGAAGTCGGAGAAGGCAGGCAAGCTCGACCTGACGTCGATCCTGACCATGCCGGAATCGCCGTTCATGAACCAGGACCTGTACTGCTCGGGCGTGCAGGACCATGCGCTCGAGAAGGCGCTCGACCAGCAGCTCATCGCACAGAGCCGCGACGCGATCGACCACGGCACCCGGGTGTCGTTCACGTCGAAGATCACCAACGTGAATCGCACCGTCGGCACCATGCTGGGTCACGAGGTCACCAAGACCTATGGCGCACAAGGTCTGCCGGACGGCACGATCATCGTCGACTTCACCGGATCGGCGGGCAACAGCTTCGGTGCATTCGTCCCCAAGGGCATCACCCTGCGCCTCGAGGGCGACGCCAACGACTTCGTCGGCAAGGGCCTCTCGGGCGGTCGCCTGGTGGTCCGTCCGGCGCGCAACGCGCCGGCCGACTTCGTCGCCGAGGACAACATCATCGCCGGCAACGTGATCGGCTTCGGTGCCACCGCGGGCAAGATCTTCCTGCGCGGCATCGTCGGCGAACGCTTCTGCGTCCGTAACTCGGGTGCGACGGCGGTCGTCGAGGGTGTGGGCGACCACGGTTGTGAGTACATGACCGGTGGACGCGTCGTGGTGCTCGGCGAGACCGGGCGCAACTTCGCGGCGGGCATGTCGGGCGGTATGGCGTTCGTCTACGACCCGGACGCCAAGCTGGCCGACAACCTCAACACCGAGCTCGTCGACCTCGAGCCCCTCGAGGACGAGGACATCGAGTTCCTCGCCGCCATCATCGACGAACACCGTGCCGAGACCGAATCCCCGGTCGCCGCAGCGCTGCTCGCCGATTGGGACACTGCCCAGACCAAGTTCGCCAAGGTCATGCCGCGGGACTACAAGCGCGTGCTGTTGGCCATCTCCGAAGCGGAGAAGACCGGGCGAGACGTGAACGAAGCGATCATGGAGGCCGCACGTGGCTGACCCCAGAGGATTCCTCAAGCACCCCGAGCGGGAGCTGCCCGACCGTCGTCCGGTCGAGCTGCGACTGCTCGACTGGAATGAGGTCTACACCGACTTCGACAAGGATCACCTGAAGACGCAGGCGAGCCGTTGCATGGACTGCGGTATCCCGTTCTGCCACAACGGCTGCCCGCTCGGCAACCTGATCCCCGAATGGAACGACCTGGTCTACAAGGACCAGTGGCGCGACGGTATCGAGCGTCTGCACGCGACCAACAACTTCCCGGAGTTCACCGGTCGCCTGTGCCCGGCACCCTGTGAGGCGTCGTGCGTGCTCGGCATCAACCAGCCGCCGGTGACCATCAAGCAGGTCGAGGTCGAGATCATCGACAACGCCTTCGACAACGGCTGGGTCACCCCGGTCCTGCCGTCGAAGAAGACCGGCAAGTCGGTGGCCGTCGTCGGTTCGGGTCCCGCCGGACTCGCTGCCGCACAGCAGCTCACGCGTGCCGGACACGACGTGACGCTGTTCGAGCGGGCCGACCGCATCGGCGCCTGCTGCGCTACGGCATCCCCGAGTTCAAGATGGAGAAGCGCCACATCGACCGCCGACTGGCGCAGATGGAGGCCGAGGGCACCGTCTTCCGCACCGGCGTCAACGTGGGTGTCGACGTCACCGTCGAGCAGCTGCGGGCCGACTTCGACGCGGTCATCCTCGCCAACGGTTCGACCATCGGCCGCGACCTGCCGATCCCGGGCCGCGAGCTCGACGGCATCCACCAGGCAATGGAGTTCCTGCCGCAGGCCAACCGGGTTCAGCTCGGCGACACCATCGAGGGTCAGATCACGGCCAAGGGCAAGAAGGTCATCATCATCGGCGGTGGCGACACCGGCGCCGACTGCCTGGGTACCTCGCTGCGCCAGGGCGCCGAGATCGTCCACCAGTTCGAGATCATGCCGAAGCCGCCGATCGAACGCGCCGAGTCGACCCCGTGGCCGACCTACCCGCTGATGTACCGCGTGTCGTCGGCCCACGAAGAGGGCGGCGAGCGCGTCTTCTCGGTCAACACCGAGGAGTTCATCGGCGAGAACGGCAAGGTCACCGGGCTCCGCGCCCACGAGGTGGTCATGCGTGACGGACGCTTCGAGAAGGTCGAGGGCTCGGACTTCGAGCTCGAGGCCGATCTGGTCCTGCTGGCGATGGGCTTCGTCGGCCCGGAGCGCGAGGATCTCCTCGACAAGATGGGTGTCGAGTACGACGCCCGCGGCAACGTCAAGCGCGACAACAGCTTCGCTGCTGTCGGCCAGCCGGGCGTGTTCGTCGCCGGTGACGCCGGCCGTGGCCAGTCGCTGATCGTCTGGGCGATCGCCGAGGGTCGTTCGGCTGCCGCGGCCGCCGACGAGTACCTCACCGGTGCGTCGGATCTGCCGGCCCCGATCGTGCCGACCCAGGTCGCGCAGCGCTGACCTGCCGGCCACCACGAACGAGAACTCCCGCCCACCGAGAAGGTGGGCGGGAGTTTCGTTTTCTCGGCTACACACCCGGGGGGTGTGGCCATACACTCGGCCTATCGCGATCCATCCGTCGAAGGGGCAGCCCATGCGTCGAATCCTCGCCATCATGTGCACTCTGCTGTGTGCCGTATTGGGAGGGTTCGGGTTGAGCACGCCGCGTGCGGACGCGGCACCGGCCGGTTGCCCGAAGATCGACGTCCTCGCCGTTCCGGGAACCTGGTCCAACGGCGTGAGCCCGGGTGTCCTGGGTGCGGTCACCTCCGGGCTGGGGCCGGAGACCAAGGTCCCGTACGTCGGTTACGACGCGACCGCGTTCCCGTGGGAGAAGGCGATCTACGGGAAGTCGAAGGCCCAGGCCGTCGCCAACACCCGCGGCCTCGCCCTGCAGATGCTGGCGCGGTGCCCGGGCACCCGGATCGCTCTCGTCGGGTACAGCCAGGGCGCCGACGCCGCGGGTGACCTCGCGTCGGAGATCGGCACCGGGCGCGCCTTGATCCGCCCGGGTCAGGTTGCCGGCGTCGTCCTGATCTCCGATCCCCGACGATCCCGCAAGGACAACGTCGTCGGTCCGGCCCTGCGCGGTGAGGGCAGCGGCGGACCCCGCATCGACGGCATGGGCTGGCTCCTGCCGCGGGCGTTCACTCTCTGCGAGCCGTCGGACATGTACTGCAACACACCGCGGGACTTCTACATCACCCGCATCGCCGGATACCTGGCCGAGACCAGCGACCCGACGCCGAGCCAGATCCTCCAGTACCAGGCCGAGGCGGCGGTGATCGTTCGTGAGCTGCTCACCCTCGGTGGGCCCGGCGCGATCGTCCAGGAACTCGGCAACAAGCGTGCGCGCGACCAGATCATCTCGTTCAACAAGTTCTTGCAGTCGGGATCGCACGGCACCTACGGCGACTTCCAGGTCAGGCCCGGTGTCAGCGCGGTCACCTGGGCCAACCGTTTCCTCGCCGGACTGGCCTGAGCCGGTCGTTCCTCAGCTTGAACCGCGCATGCGCTGCGGGTTCGAGCGATAGAACCCCAGGATGAATTGGTCCGAGTGGATGGCATACGCCGCCGCGTTCGCTGCGTAGCATTGGTGCTGGTAGATGCCGCGTCGCTACCCGGGACGTAACGCTCGGCGTGTCATGATCGATCTAGTCGACAGGTACGACGGTCACGGTTCCGGGACACCGGGGACGTGCAATCTCACATGTCGACGGGGCTCGGGGTGAGTGGTGCAAACCACGGAAAACCCGGGAGACAGAGATGAGTACTGTCGCTACAGTAGATCAAAGTCAGAGTCCGTTGTAACGAAGTGAATGCACCAGGAAGTGATTGGTCATGAAGTTGGCTGACACCTTTCAATCGCCCCGCCGGGGCTCATTGCTCAATTCGCTCACCGGGGGGCGACTCGGCGGCCGCCGAGTCCATACGTCGACCTTTCCCGCCGAAGCGGAACGCCTCATCACGCCGGCCGAGCTCAGGCGTTTCGGCGTGAGTTCCTGATCCGGGAGGATCGGCACCGGGGGTTTCGGTAACGGGGGATTCTCACACCTCTTCGCGGGCGACCCGCACACTCATCCCGCCCACCTCGACCACGTCGCCGAGGGTGAGCTGACGACCGCGTCTGGTCTCGACCTCACCGTTGACGGTCACCAGACCGTCGGCGATGACCTCTTTGGCCTCGGCGCCGGATTCGATGAGGTTGGCCAGTTTCAAGAACTGGCCCAGCCGGATGGAGTCGTCGCGGATCGTCACGTCGTACACAGTCTGAGATCATGCCCCGTGTCCGCGGAACCGGCCACACCGGCACGACCGCATCGTTGTCCCGATGCAGATATGTGCCGCCGAATGATCGAATCAGCGTGGAGTGTCCGAGCGCGCCACCGCGGACGACTACCGTCGACGCATGGCCACCGACACCCCGCTTGCGCCGGTCGACCCGTCCAGCCCCGACGAACATCCCGAGGCGCCCCGGCGGACCCCCACCGCGGCTGACCGACGCTCGCTCGTCCTTCTCGACAAGATCAGGCGCCCTACCGGATTCGGCCGTAACGCGCCGCACATCGCGGGAACGGTCGTCGGCGTCCTGGCGACGATCGCGTTGCTGTCCAGCCTCATCCCGGCGTTCCGGCGACTGATCCACGACCCGAGACGCTACGTCGACGACTACATCATCACCCTGCCCGACACGAGCTTCGCGTGGGCGTTCGTCCTGGCGCTGATCGCCGTCGCGCTGTCGGCGCGCAAGCGGATCGCCTGGTGGATCGGCGTGATCTACCTCGTGCTGTTCATGGTCGGCAATGTGCTGTACCTGATCCCCTCGCTCGAGGACGATCTCGACGTCACGGCCTGGGACCGCACCAACATCTACATCGGCCTGGTCATCGACCTCGGCGCGCTGATCTTCCTGCTGGCCACCTACCGGCAGTTCCACACCCGGGTCCGACGCGGTGCGATCCCGGCGTCGATCGCCACCCTCGTCGTCGGTCTCGGTATCGCGACGCTACTCGGCTGGGCACTGGTCTGGGCCTTCCCCCACACGCTCACCCGGGCAGATCGGTTGCCGTACGCGTTCAACCGCGTGGTCGCCTTCGGCGCGATCGATCAGGACGCCTCCTTCGACGGGCGCCACGCGCATGTCTTCGTCAACGGTCTGCTCGGTCTGTTCGGTGCGTTGGCGCTGATCGCTGCGGCCGTTGTGCTGTTCCGGTCGCAGCGACTGCGCTGGCTGATCACCGCGGAGGACGAGTCGCTGATCCGCGCACTCATCACCCGATTCAACGACGACGATTCGTTGGCCTACTTCTCCACGCGCCGCGACAAGGCGGTCGTGTTCTCGCCCGACGGCCGCGCCGCCATCACCTACCGGGTGGAAGTCGGCGTCGGCATGGCCGGCGGCGACCCGATCGGCGATCCGGAGTCGTGGCCCGACGCCATCGCCGAATTCCTCACCCTCTGTGAGAAGTACGGCTGGCACCCGGCGTCGATCGGGTCGAGCGCGCGCGGCGCCGCGGCCTACGACGCGGCCGGGTTCGTGTCCTTGAACATCGGCGACGAGGCCATCCTCCACACGCGTGAGTTCAGCCTGAGCGGGCCGGCGATGAAGGCCGTCCGCCAGGCCGTCACCCGCACCCGGCGCGCGGGTGTCACGGTGCGCATCCGCCGGTGGTTCGACATCGACGACGCCGAGATGGCCCAGGTCGTCGCCCGCGCCGACGAGTGGCGGGACACCGACGAGGAACGCGGCTTCGCGATGGCCCTGTCGCGCGTCGGCGATCGGTCCGACAACGACTGCCTGCTGGTCGAGGCGGTCATCGACGAGGGCGCTCCCGACGAGAAGGTCGTCGGCATGCTCTCGTTCGTGCCGTGGGGCAAACGCGCTGTCTCACTGGACCTCATGCGTCGTGACCGCAGCGGACCGAATGGTGTGGTCGAGACGATGGTCGCCGAACTGTGCCGCAACTCCGAGCAGTTCGGCATCACCGAGGTCTCGCTCAACTTCGCGGCTTTCCGCGCGTTCTTCGAGCAGGGCCCGCAGATCGGTGCCGGCCCGGTCATGCGTGCCGGCTACTCCGTCTTGATGTTCGGCTCCCGGTTCTTCCAGATGGAGTCGCTGTACAAGTCCAACGCCAAGTACCTGCCGGACTGGCAGTCGCGTTACCTGTGCTTCGAGGACAGCCGAATCCTGCCCCGCGTGGGGATGGCCGCGATCGTCACCGAGGGTTTCATCACCCTGCCCAAGTTCGGTCGGGACAAGCACTTCTCCGAGGGCCGGCCGTCGATCCCGGCCGGCGTCGACGCGCCTGCGCTGATCGCCGAACTGGAAGCCGAGGCAGCAACTCCCGAGGGCTCGATCGTGCACCGGCCCGAGCAGGTGAGGGTCCGCCTCGACAAGATGGACCGGCTCGTCGAGCGTGGTTTCGATCCGTATCCGCCCGCCGACCAGCCCACCCACACCATCGCGCAGGCGCGGACGGAACCCGAGGGCACCGTCGTCACCATCGCCGGCCGCGTCACGCGTCTGCGCGACTTCGGCAAGGTGGTGTTCGCCGACATGCACGACTGGTCCGGTGAGGTGCAGATCCTCGTCGAGGAGTCGCGGGTCATCCCGGGCACTCCCGACTTCGGCACCGACGTCGATCTCGGCGACCTCATCCAGGCGCGTGGTGTCGTCGGCACCAGCCGCAAGGGTGAACTGTCGATCCTGATCGACGCCTGGCGGATCAACGGCAAGTGCCTGCGCCCCCTTCCGGGCAAGTGGGCGGGCCTCACCGATCCCGAGGCCCGTGTGCGCCAGCGCTACGTAGACCTCGCGATCAACGGGGAGAGCCGGAAGAACCTCGCGATCCGCAGCCTGGTGGTGAAGTCGTTGCGCGACTTCCTCGCCGCGCGCGGCTTCCTCGAGGTCGAGACGCCGATCCTGCAGCAGATTCACGGCGGAGCAACGCGACACCGTTCCAGACGCACATCAACGCCTACAACCTCGACCTCTACCTACGGATCGCACCGGAGCTCTACCTGAAGCGCCTCTGCGTCGGCGGCGTGGAGAAGGTGTTCGAGATCGGACGCAACTTCCGCAACGAGGGCGTCGACTTCAGTCACAACCCGGAGTTCACGAGCCTGGAAGCCTATGAGGCGCACAGCGATTACCTGAAGATGCTGGACCTCACCCGCGAGATGATCCAGCACGCGGCGACGGCGGCCTACGGTGAGCCGGTCATCATCCGTACCGACGCCGACGGAAACGAAGAGCGCGTGGACATCTCGGGGGAGTGGCCGGTGAAGACCGTCCACGAGGTGGTGTCCGAAGGTGCGGGAGAAGAGATCACCGCGGAGACCTCGGTCGAACAACTCCGCGCAGTGTGCGACCGTCTCGAGATCAACTACCGCCCGGACTGGGATGCCGGACAGATCGTGCTGGAACTCTACGAACACCTCGGCGAGGACCGCACGACGTTCCCGACCTTCTACACCGACTTCCCGACGTCGACGTCGCCGCTGACGCGCGCGCACCGCAGCAAGCCCGGCGTCGCCGAGCGCTGGGACCTGGTGGCGTGGGGTGTGGAGCTCGGCACCGCCTACACCGAGCTGACCGATCCGGTCGAACAGCGCAAGCGTCTCACCGAGCAGTCGATCCTGGCCGCCGGCGGCGACCCGGAGGCGATGGAGCTCGACGAGGACTTCTTGCAGGCACTCGAGTACGCGATGCCACCCACGGGTGGTCTGGGCGTGGGCGTCGACCGCGTGGTCATGCTGATCACCGGTCAGTCGATCCGCGAATCGCTGGCCTTCCCGCTGGCCAAACCGCAGGACGCCTGACGCATGGCTCCCACCGACGGTGACGAACCCGCAGCGCCGGGCACGTTCGTCACTGTCGGGGATCATCGGCTGCACGTGCTCGACGAGGGGTCGGGGCCGCCGCTGCTTCTGATGGCGGCGCTGGGCAGCAACTGGTTCGACCTCGACCCGCTGGTGGCCCGGCTCTCGGCGTCGTGGCGGGTGATCCGCTACGACCGCCCGGGTTACGGGTTGTCGAGCCCGGTCGGGCGGCAACATCTTCCGACCCTCCTCGGCGAGGTCGACCGGATGGTCGCGGTACTCGATGCCCGCGGTGTGACCGAACCCGTTGTCGTGGTGGGTCATTCGCTGGCATCGCTGTATGTGGAGGCCTTCGCCCGGCAGAATCCCGGCCGGACTGCGGGCGTGGTCGTGCTCGACGGCTCCTATGTGCTCGTGCCGTGGCGCCTGGTGCCGTTGTCGTTCCGGGTCGGGAACGCACACCGGCTGATGGGGGCGGCGCGTGCGGTGACGAGTCGCGTCGGTATCCAGCGCTGGCCGAGCCTGCAGGTGTGGAAGCGGGTCGTGCCGGCGCCTCCCGAGGGTCGCGGTGAACAACAACGACGTTGGGGAGCCCGGATCTTCGGGCAGCCGCCGTTCCTGCTGGCCATGCTCGTCGAGAACGCCGCCTTCGGTTCGATGAACAAGACTCTGCGCGGCCTGCGTCGAACCGCCCCGATGCCCCGCGTGCCCGTCGTCGTCGTGGTCGCCTCGTCGACGCTGCGCGGCTGGCGGGTGTTATGGGAGTGGAAGCAGCGGCGCTATTCGGACATCCTCGGCGCCGATGAGGTCGTCGTCCTGCCGCGGGCCAAGCACTTCCTGGTCTCGGAGCGCCCGGACGAGGTCGCGGAGATCATCGACGGTCTCGGGGGAGAACGGCTACCCGAACCTACCCGGGAGTAACCCGGAACTTGCGGTAACACCTAAACTGGTCGGCATGAGCGAGCTGACCTTCACCCCGACGGCTGATCTCGTCGACGAGATCGGGGCCGACGTCCGTAGTTGCGACACCCAGTTCACGCAGTACGGCGGGAACCGCGAGTTCGTCGGACGCGTCACCACCGTCAAGTGCTTCCAGGACAATGCCCTGCTCAAGTCCATCCTGAGCGAGTCCAACCCGGGCGGCGTGCTGGTCATCGACGGCGACGCGTCGGTGCACACCGCGCTGGTCGGCGACATCATCGCCGAACTCGGCCGATCCAACGGCTGGGTGGGGATCATCGTGAACGGCGCCATCCGCGACGCCAAGACCATCGGCGGGATGGCGATCGGCGTCAAGGCGCTGGGCACCAACCCCCGCAAGTCCACCAAGACCGGCGCCGGCGACCGTGATGTGCCGCTGTCGATCGGTGGCGAGACCTTCAACCCGGGCGACATCGTCTACTCCGACGACGACGGCATCGTGCTCGTCGGTCCCGAGAGCTGATCGCGCCGGTCCGCGACCGTCCATCGTAACGACCCGAGCCTGCACTGAGGAGACCCGAAATGCCGAAGCCCACCGCCGAATATTTCGCCCGTCTCGGGGCCCTCGTCGCGATCGACGACGCCGCGAGCCGTCCCACCCGGTCGGTGCTCGAGGCCTTCAGCGGCACCGAGATGGCCACCATCCCGGTCGCGACGGCCGAAGACCTGGAGACCGCGGTCGCCCGTGCGCGGCAGGCGCAGCAGGGGTGGGCGGCCCGGACCCCGGCCGAACGCGCCCAGATCATCGACAAGTTCTCCGACCTCGTCTTCCGCAACGCCGAGTCGCTGATGGACATCGCGCAGGCCGAGACCGGCAAGGCCCGGATCTACGCGCAGGAGGAAGTGATCGACGTCGCGATCACCGCGCGTCACTATGCGACCGCCGGACCCAAGCTGCTCGCCGACCGAAAGGTCAAGGGCATGCTGCCCGGCGCGACCAGCGTCCGGGTGCGTCACCTGCCCAAGGGCGTCATCGGCGTGATCAGCCCGTGGAACTACCCGCTGACGCTCGCCGTCTCGGACGCCGTCGCGGCACTCGTCGCCGGCAACGGCGTGGTCGTCAAGCCCGACAGCCAGACCCCGTACTGCGCTTTGGCGCTGGCGGAACTGCTGTACGAGGCAGGTCTCCCGCGTGAGCTGTACGCAGTGGTCCCGGGACCGGGAAGCGTCGTGGGGCAGGCGATCATGACCTCGACCGACTACGTGATGTTCACCGGGTCGTCGGCCACCGGTGCCACCCTCGCCGAGCAGGCGGGGCGTCGGCTCATCGGTTTCTCGGCCGAGCTGGGCGGCAAGAACCCCCTGGTCATCACCGCGAACGCCGACATCGCCAACGCCGTGCAGGGTGCCGCCCGCGCCTCTTTCTCCAACTCGGGTCAGCTCTGCATCTCGATCGAGCGGATCTACGTCGACAAACGGATCGCCGACGAGTTCGCCGAGCGGTTCGCGGCATTTGTCTCGATGATGAAGCTCTCGGGCGCTTACGATTTCACCGCCGACATGGGTTCGCTGGCCTCGGCCGCACAGATCGACACCGCGGAGGCGCATGTCCAGGACGCGGTCGCCAAGGGCGCCAAGGTCCTCGCCGGCGGCAAGCGCCGTCCCGACCTGGGCCCGTTCTTCTTCGAGCCGACAGTGCTGACGGACGTCACCGACGACATGGTCTGCTACGGCAACGAGACCTTCGGGCCGGTCGTCTCGATCTACCCGGTCGACTCGACGGACGAGGCCATCAAGCTCGCCAACGACACCGAATACGGGCTCAATGCAAGCGTTTTCGCGGGCAGCAGCGCCGAGGCGCAGGCCGTCGCCGAACGCCTGCGGGCCGGCACCGTGAACATCAACGAGGGGTACGCCGCTGCGTGGGCGTCGACCGCCGCACCGATGGGCGGCATGGGCATCTCCGGTGTGGGCCGACGCCACGGCGAAGAGGGTCTGCTCAAATACACCGAGGCACAGACGATCGCCGAGCAGCGCTTCATCGGGATCGACCGCGCCCCGTTTGTCCCCAGGAACATCTACCGGGCGATCACACCGGCCGCGGTCCGCGCCCTGAAGTACCTACCCGGCCGCTAGGTCTCGATCTCGCCGTTTCGCCACGGCCCGCCGCCGGGTCGTGGTTACGGTGAGCCCTGTGACCCCGACACGTCGTGAACGCAGGACACTCATCCGCTCGGCGGCCCGCGGGCTCACGACGATCACCGCGTCGGCGGCCGCGATCGCCGGGATGCTCGTCGCGGCCCCGGCGGCGCACGCCCAGGCGCCGCTGCAGGTCTCGACGGTCACCGCCGGGCGGACGATTCCCTGGGGCGTCGTCGTGGCACCCGACAGGACGATTCTGACCGGTGAGCGTGCGGGGAGATTCGTCGCCGTGCGCCCAGGCGGGAAGCGCGTCGACGTCCGGGCCGACCTGTCGAAGATCTTCGCGGTCCACGAGGCTGGGCTGATGGGACTCGCCATCGATCCGCGCTTCTCCGAGAACCGGCGGGTGTACTCATGTCAGGCGGAGTACACCGTGCCCGGCGCATTCACCGTCCCCGAGCCGCTGGCCGGCGCACCCATTCCGGCGCCGCAGACCGGCCAGACCACCAAGGTGGTGTCGTGGCGGGTCAGCGCGGATTGGACGCGGATGACTCGGGAACGGACGCTTCTCGGCAACATCCCGGTGAACTCCTCCGGCAGTCGCGCCGGCTGCGGACTCGCCGCCGCCGCCGACAGCATCTGGGTCGGCACCGGCGACACCGGCACCCCGTCGTTCGCCCAGGACCGGAAGTCGCTGGGCGGCAAGGTCTTGCACATCAACCTCGATGGCACACCGGCACCGGGCAATCCGGACCCGCGCAGCCCGGTGTACAGCCTCGGCCACCGGAACGTCCAGGGCGTCGCAGTGGCCCCCGGCAGCGGTCGCGTCTACGCGGTCGAGCAGGGGACGAGGCGCGACGACGAGCTGAACCTGATCGTCGCCGGCGGCAACTACGGCTACAAACCCGACCGCACCCCATTGATCTACGACGAGTCCGTGCCGATGACCGACACCGGCCGGGTCCCCGGCGCTGTCGGGCCGGTGTGGTCGTCGGGGAACTCGACGATCGCGACGCCGGGCATCGCCTTCCTGCCCGACACCGGCTGGGGACCGTACAGCGGAGGACTCGTGCTCACCGCGCTGAAGGGGAAGCGACTGGTCTTCCTGAAGCTCTCCGACGACGGACGCCGGGTGGTGTCGAAGACCGAGGCCCTCGAGCAGAAGCACGGCCGTCTGCGGAGTGCTGCCGTGGCACCCGACGGGTCACTGGTGCTGACCACGAGCGACGGCGACGGTTCCGACCGCATCCTGCGGGTGCGCTGGGAGGACTGAGAGTGGCGCGAGGTCACGGAATGGGCGGTCGGACCACCGACAGGTTGACGACGTTCCGGCGCGGTCGGCACACCTTCGACGTCGTCGACGCCGGCCCGCCCGACGGGGAACCGATCGTGTTGCTGCACGGTTTCCCGCAGCGGGCGAGCTCGTGGGATCTCGTCGCTCCGCTGTTGCACGACAAGGGTTTCCGTACGATCGCCCCGGATCAGCGCGGCTACTCGCCCGGGGCGCGACCCACCCGGCGCCGGGACTACGTCCAGGGCGAGCTGGTGGCGGACGTGCTCGCGCTGCTCGACGCCGCGGGCCTCGACGATGCGCACATCGTCGGCCACGACTGGGGTGCGGCGGTGGCGTGGACGCTCGCGGCCCATCACCCTGATCGGGTGCGTACGCTGACCGCACTGTCGGTTCCACATCCGGGTGCGTTCCTGCAGGCGATGCCCCGCGGACAGTTCCTCCGGTCGTGGTACATGCTGGCGTTCCAGATCCCGGTGCTGCCCGAGAAGCTACTCGGGCGGTTGATGACGACGCGACCGGATTTCGGTGTGCGGATGGGGCTCCCGGAGCCGTTCGCCTCCCGCGTGGTTCCCGACATCGCCGAGTACGGTGCGTTGCCCGGAGCGCTCGGCTGGTACCGCGCGATGCCCATCCCCGACAAGCGGTCGGTGCCGGCCCAGGTGAAGGTGCCCACGTCATATCTCTGGGGAGACCGCGACATCGCCCTCGGCAGGGTCGGTGCGCAACTGACCTCGGGGTGGGTCGACGCTCCCTACGACTTCGTCGTCCTGCCGGGTGCCGACCATTGGCTCCCGGAATCCCGGCCCGACGACGTGGCGGTCGCGATCTGCAGGTGCATCGACTCGTCCGTCGCCCGATAGATCCCACTTGCCGGAGAACGTGGCCGGATTGATGCCCCGACCTGGGTTTGAAGCGGCTTTCCGGTGGTAATACGGCCGTTGTGAACCGATCTGATCGAGTGACTCACCCTGCGGCGCCAGAGGTCGTAGGGTCAGACTCAGATCGCTCGGAGGGTACCCATGAAGCAGCTCGTGGGCACCAAGAGGCAACCGACGACCCATTGCGAGGTCTCGTGACACGAATCGAATTGCGACAAAGGCTGTTCCGTGGCTGAGCGCGGCGCAGCACCCAAGGTCTCCCCGCTGCGTCGAGGTTTTCTCGGCGCGATCCGACACCTGTTCAATCCTCTGCACCCCGACGACTACCTGGAGCTGATCAATCCGCTCTGGACCACGCAGGAGCTGCGCGGACGGGTCGTCGAGGTACGTCCCGAGGGCGCGGATGCGGCCACGGTGTGGATCAAACCGGGCTACGAGTGGCCTGGTCACCAACCGGGGCAGTATGTCCGTCTCGGCGTGGTCATCGACGGCGTGTTCCATTGGCGCGCTTACTCGCTGACCTCCGATCCGCATCCGCGTGACGGTCTGATCAGCGTGACGCCGAAGCTGGTGGAGGAGGGGACGGTCTCGCCCTATCTCGTCCACCGCGTGCGCCCGGGGGAGATCGTGCGGCTCGGTGAGATCGAGGGCGTCTTCACGCTCCCCGATCCGTTGCCGGAGAAGATGCTGTTCATCAGTGCGGGCAGCGGGATCACCCCGATCATGAGCATGCTCCGCGACCTCGACCACCGCGATCGGGTCGACGATGTGGTCGCCATCCACTCGGCGCACAGTGACGAACAGGTGATGTTCAGATCCGATCTCGAGTCGATGGACGAGCGGCACGACGGATTCGACCTGACGCTGCGCATCACGAGCCGGGACGGCCGGATCAAGGCGGCCGACCTCGACGAACTCTGTCCGGACTGGCGTGAACGGCAGGCCATGTGTTCCGGACCGCGTGAGCTTCTCGACAGCCTCGTCGAGCATTTCGAGTCCGAGGGTGTCGGCGACCGGATCCATCTCGAACGTTTCCAGCCGATCATCGGCGGGAATGCCGGTGAGGGTGAGGGGGGCACCGTCCGGTTCACGCGCAGTGACACCGAGGTGACCTGCGAGCCGGGCCAACCGATCCTCGTCGCAGGCGAGGAGAACGGTATGCAGCTGAAATTCGGCTGCCGGATCGGTATCTGCCACACCTGCACCGGGGTTCTCAAGCAGGGGAGCATCCGGGACCTGCGGACCGGCGAGGTCAGTTCGCCGGAGGGATCGAGCATCCGCATCTGCGTGAACACCGCCGAGGGAGACGTCGACGTCGAGCTCTGATCGGCCGTCACACCTACTCCACCGACCGAAGGTCAGGATCTACACCGTCGACCGAAGGTCAGGATTGACCGGGAGGAACAATTATGACAACCACCGATTCCGGACAGCGCGTGACCAACCCGTTGGCGCACCTCGATCAGGAGACGATCGACAAGCTCGCCGAGGAGTTCGACGCCATCCACGACGAGGTCTACAGCGACCTCGGCGACCGCGACCGGCGCTACATCAAGACCGTCATCGCCACCCAGCGCCAGCTCGCTGCGCTGGGACGCATCGTGCTGCTCAACTCGCGTTCGCGGGGCGCATGGGTCGCCGGGACGGCGTGCCTCGGTATGGCCAAGATTCTGGAGAACATGGAGATCGGCCACAATGTGATGCACGGCCAGTGGGACTGGATGAACGATCCCTACATCCATTCGTCGGTGTGGGACTGGGACACCGCCTCCACGGCCGAGGCGTGGAAGCATTCCCACAACTACATCCACCACACGTTCACCAACATCCGCGGCAAGGACAAGGATCTCGGCTACGAGATCATGCGGATCGACCCGAACCAGAAGTGGCATCCGGTCTATCTGCTCCAGCCGTTCTACAACGTCCTGCTCACCGCCTTCTTCGAGTGGGGTGTCGCGCTGCACGATCTCGACCTCGAGGCGATCCGGCGCGGTGAGAAGCCGATGTCGGAGCTGGCCAAGGACCTCAAGGGCATCGCGGGCAAGATGCGTCGCCAGGTCGTGAAGGACTACGTCGGCTGGCCGGCGATCAGTGCGGGCGCATTCCTGTTGAGCCAGGCCGCGACCGGCGGGGCGATCCGTCAGCCGTCGACCTCACGGATCGGCAACGTGATCCGACGCCGCGGCGGCCGGCGCGGGAAGGCCGCGGCGAAGTTCGCCGATCAGGTCCTGCCCGGTGCGGAGAGCACTTTCCTGCGAACACTGACCGCGAACTTCACCGCCAACATCATCCGGAACGTCTGGGCGCACGCGATCATCTTCTGCGGCCATTTCCCGGACCAGACATACACATTCAGCAAGGAAGAAACCGAGAACGAGACCCGCGGCGGCTGGTATGTCCGCCAGCTCGTCGGTGCGGCGAACATCGAGGGCAGCCCGCTGTTCCACATCATCAGCGGCAACCTCGGCTACCAGGTGGAGCACCACCTGTACCCCGACATGCCGAGCACCCGGTACGCAGAGGTCGCACCCAAGGTGAAGGACATCTGCGAACGCTACGGATTGCCTTACAACACAGGACCTTTCGGACAACAGTGGGGCCAGGTCCACCGCACCATCGCGCGCCTGGCGTTCCCCGGCGGCAAGGCGCGCCCGAAGCCGGGACCGTACCACCGGCCGCCGCACTCGCGGGGCGAGGAACCGGGTCCGAGCGAAGCCGCACGCTTCCGCGGACGGCTCCCCGCCGAACACCCGAACGCCGGACCCGAGCACGAGTCGGGCGGCGTCGAGGTCTCACCGCCGCCGCGGTAGCCCCTCAGCGCAGGACGCGCCGCAGCACCACGAACACCAGCATCGCCACGACCGCCGCCAGCCCCGCGTAAGCGGGGGGGAGGTTGGTCGTCGGCGGCTCGGTGGGTGCACCTGATCGCAGCTGGGCGAAAGTGGCTCGCGCAGCATCGGATTCGGCGACGACGTCAACCGGCGGATGCGCCGGTGTCGGCGCGGGGGCGGGGGCGGGAGCCGGCATCGGGGTCTCCGGGGCGGCCGGGGTTTCGGCGACGGGCACCTCGGTGACGGGAGGTACCGACTTTGGGGGTGCCTTCTTCTCCGGCGCCTTCTTCTGGGCGGCCTTCTTCGCGGGTGCTTTCTTCGCGGCCTTCTTGGTGGGTGCTTTCTTCGCGGCCTTCTTGGTGGGTGCTTTCTTCGCGGCCTTCTTGGTGGGTGCTTTCTTGGCCGGGGCCTTCTTCGGCGCAGGTTTCGGTGGGGTCGCCTGCTCGGGGGCCGGCGTCGCATCCGGTTGAGCCGGTCCGGGATCGGCCGCCGCCGACTCCTGGGGAGGTTCGTCGTTGTTCGCACCGTCGTCGGACGGCGTGACGTTCGGCTCCTGCTCGGTCATACGGCGCTCCCTTGCGTGTGTCCCGGCCTTGCGTGTGTCTCCGGGGTGTGCGCGCAGGGGAGATCCCCGACGCGACGCGTGGAACCCATCTTAGAGGTTCAGGAGCGAACGCCGAGGCGCGCGAGGATGTCGGCGTCGATGGCGACGAGCTCGTCGTCGATCGCCTGGTGGGCCGTCCGGCGCTGCCCGGCCGACATGGTCTCGGCCGCGCCGACCGCGATGTCCAGGTTGTCCAGACGCTGGGTCATCGCCGTGACGAAGTCCTTGGCGTCGGCGCTGGTGTCCTGCGCGACGACCTTGTCCAGGGTGGTGCGCGTGGTCGCGATCCGGGCGGACAGGGCGGCACCGTGGCCGCTGAACTGGCGCAACACTTCTGGCGACACACCCGCACGACTGGCCTGCAGCGCCGAGAGCTGTGCGCGACCCGCGACCGCCGCGCGGTAGGCGATCGGGACGGCGATGGGCGCCACGAGGCGAGCGACCGTGAGGTAGCGCTTGACGCTGGCCGGGCTGAACACCTTGGCGTCGGCGGCTGCCTTCGCCTCGGCACTGGCCCTCTTGGTCTCGGCCTTGACGACCTTCTCCTGGGCCTTGGCCAACTGCTTGGCGGTCTTGCGCTCGGCCTTCAGATCCTTCTCGAGGTACTTGTGTTCGGTCTTGCGACGAGCCTTCTGTTCCTTCCGCCGGTGCTTGGCGTCGAACTTCGCCTCGAGCTTGGCTCTCGTCTTGAGAGCTTTGGCCTCTGCGCGGCGCTGAGCGCGAGACCTACCGTCGGAGGACAACAAACCCATCGAATGACCTTTCGCTGCTGCCGAGTGGACCGCTGCGGGCGTGGTAACAAGTACAAGCATGACACGTGGCCCGCCGGGGCCACGCGTCCGACTGCTCGAGCCGAGAAAGGGATGGCGTGGCCTCTGTGGTGTTGTCGCCGCGCGATCTGGCGGGTTGCGAGCACCGGGTCGCCCTCGACTTCGGTCACGAGGGGCGTCCCGGTACCGAACCGGACCCGCCCGGCGTCCAGCGACGCAAGGAGGCCGCGGCCGACCATCGGGCCGCGGTCCGTGATCTGCTCCGCGGCATCCACAGCGATCAGCCGGGCGCGTTCGTCGCCGTCGACCCGCAGTCCCGGGCCGTGGACCGGGTTGCCGCCACCATGAAGGCCTGCGACGCGGGTGCCGCGTGGATCTGGAATGCTGCGCTGCCCACCGACGTCGAGCACGGGCGGCGGGGCCACGCCGAACTCCTGGTGAGGGTGGGGGACGGATACGTCCCGGTCATCGTCGTCAACCACCGGGTCACCCAGCCCGCGAAGACCGCCCCGGATCCGAGCCGCCCGCCGACCCTGGTCACCAGCCCGCTCTGGGGCTGGGCGCCCAGCCCCGATCCGTATCGCACCGCCCGGCCCAACCGGCGCGACGCACTACGCCTCGCCCAGCTCACCGCGATGCTGGTCGAGATCGGTCGCACTCCGTCATCGGAGAGCGGGGGTCTGCGCGGCGGCGTGATCGGAGTCGACGCCGACTGCATCGTCGTGCACGACACCGGTGCGATGCTCGACGACTACAACGAGGTCCTGGACCGCCGTCGGGCGATCGCGGCGCAGCAGGTGCCGACCGAACCACGACGCGTCGCCGAATGCCGGTCGTGTCCGTGGTGGGTCAAGTGCGGTCCGGAACTGGAGGCCGTCCGCGACGTGTCGCTCGTCGCCACCGGAAACCAGGGCACGGCACTCATCGAGGCGGGCATCACCACGATCGACCAGCTCGCCGCACACCGCGGGGATCCGCCCGAGAACTGGCCGGGCAGTGCACGATTCGACGATGCGGTGATCGGCGCGATCGCCTGGCTCACCGGAACCGAGCTCGTCCGGCGCCTCGACACCCCGCGGGTGTACCGCGCCGACGTCGAGGTCGACGTCGACATGGAGAGCTTCGGCGAACACGGTGCCTACCTGTGGGGCACACTGCGCACCGACACCACCGCACCCGACGAGCCCGTGGTGTACCGGCCGTTCGTCACCTGGGACCCGCTGCCCACGCGCGACGAGGCGAGGTCGTTCGCCGAGTTCTGGGCCTGGCTGACCGCCGAACGGCTCGCCGCCCGGCAGAGCGGGAAGACCTTCGCGGCGTACTGCTACTCACAACAGGCGGAGAACCGGTGGCTGCTGGGCTCGGCCGACCGGTTCGCCGGCGAACCCGGTATCCCGACGCGCCGCGAGGTGGAGGCGTTCATCGCCTCCGACGAGTGGGTCGACATCTACGAGGCCGTCGGCGAGAACTTCATCTGCCCCCGCGGCAAGGGACTGAAACGGGTCGCGCCCGTCGCCGGGTTCGCGTGGCGCGACGAGGACGCGAGCGGCGAGGCGTCGATGGAGTGGTACAGCGCCGCGGTCGCGCTGGGCGGTGGACGCCCCGATCTCGGTCAGCGCAAGCGGTTGCTGGAATACAACGAGGACGACGTGCGGGCCACAAAGGCGTTGCGGGAGTGGATCTCCGGGAGTGCCGTCGAGGACATTCCCCACGAACGCGATCTGCTGGCCCGGACCGACTACTGACCTGCCGAGACGGTGGGGGTGGCTCAGGGGAGCCGTCAGAAACGCAGGGTGCGCAGCGACTCCAGGAACGATCCGCTGCCGAACAGGGCGACCGCGCCCAGCAGCATCAGGCCACCGGGGGCCACGCCGACCAGGAACTTCTTGACCCCGGTCAGGACCGTATCGGGGGACGAATCGGGCAGAGCCTGCGCCGGGCCATCCGACGGTCCCTGCGGGCTCGACACCAGGGCTGCCGACTCGTCCGACTCGTCCGAATCGGGTTCCGGTGTCTCGATATTCGAGGTCTCGCCGGCTCGGGGAGCGTCGGCTTCCGCGCCTGCAGGCGCCCCGGCTGCGGGTGCTCCGGGCGGTGCCGCTGCGGCGGGGGGACCGCTGGGGGCGGCAACAGTGGGGACCGCGGCAGGTGCGGGAGGGGTTCCCTCTCCGTCGCCAGGTGGGGTGGCGACGGTCGGGGGCAGCGGAGCCGACGGCACGTTCGGCTCTACGTTCACCGGCGGGAGTGGGACCACGACCCCGGTCGTCGAGGACTTCGTCGACGACCCGGTTGCCGAGGTCTCCGACGTCGCCGGAGTCTCCGAGCTCTCCGAGCTCTCCGACGGGGAGGATTCCGGCGTCGAGCTCCCGGACGGCGTTCCGGTGCCGGTGCCCGACGGGGTGCCATGACCGTGGTGTCCGTGTCCGTGTCCGTGCCCGTGGTGCCAGGAGCTCCCCGGGTTGCCGGTCCCGGTCGGTGGCAGGACCCCGTCGCCGTCGCCGTCGCTGGAGTCGCCGTCGGAGTCGTCGGCGCTGTATGCGCCTGATCCGCCCGATCCGCTGTGACCCGGTCCGGGGTCGCCGGAACTGATCGGGGCCGTCGAGGCGATTCCGGGAGTGAGAGTGAGGAACGCGATCATCGCCAGGACGGCACAGAAAGCTGCCACGGATCGACGCCGCCGGTCACCCCGCGGCGCCGGAATGCGATGGGTCATCGATCGGCTCCGGGCGTACAGTTGTCGGTGAGATCCAAGGGGTCGGGACGTGACCTCACGGCCCAACGGGCGTTGCAGTGAAGCTCCCAGATCATGTGTCGTAAGCAGTCCGACAACGCGTTACCCCCCGAAATGTGAAGAACGCCACACTAACGTTCGTTACATCATCACCACAGGTGATACGCATGGTGTGCGACGGTCCGGTACGTTCTGACCGTACCGGTCATTGCAACGGCCGAGTACAGCGGGCTTTAATGTTTGCAAATTCAAGTTTTGCATTTCGGAGAAGATGGTCATGACTTCAGGAGGGGCGGAGAAGCCTATGGGCGACACCGGACGCACCGACCCCGATCGTTCGAGAACGAAGGAATCGGATGCACTCGATCCGGGGTTGTTCGCCCGGCGACTCGAGGAGCTTTTTCGGACCGTACCCGGTCCGAACGGGAGGGCATACAGTGCCAAGGCGATTGCGGCGCGGTCGACGGAGCGAGGGTTCCGTCTGGGTGAGTCGTATCTGAGCCAGTTGCGGTCGGGGAAGGCGAAGTCCCCGTCGTTCCGCACCGTCGAGGGAATCGCGGCCGCATTCGGGGTCGACGTACACTACTTCCTCGAGGATCGGGCCGCGCAGCGCACCCGCGACGAGATCGATCTGATGCGGTTGCAGGCGGACACCAACGTACAGCTGGCCGCATTCCGCCTGGCGGGACTCTCGAGCGATTCGGTCACCGTGGTGAACGAACTGATCAAGGTGCTGCGAGAGCAGCAGGGGCTGCCGAAGGATCCACCGGACGTCATCGCAGCAGGACTCAGCGACGAGAAGAAGCCGTCGGCTGATTCGCGCCTGCGTGTGGTCGGGGAGCCGAACGAGGAATGACCTGGTTCTCGGCCTGACGGTCGACAACCGCGTCGCACGGGTCGACGGGCGTCGGACAGAGAAAATGGGCCGTGGGGTGTCGGCCCAGACAAGTCCGAACCGGTGACCGCCTCGTGGCCGTCCGTTCCTCGGGTCGGTGGACACCGATCGCCTGCCCTTGCGGGGTCATGGTTCGATTGTGCGCATGCGTCGATCCGAGCGTGCTCTGCGTGTGCTGTGCCGCACCGCGTTGCGTGGACTCGATCTCGATCTCCCGCTGGACGTCACTCAGCTGTGTGACCGGTACGGCGAGCGACGGGGTCGTCCGATCCGGTTGCTCGCCCATCCGTTGCCCAGTGGTGCGCCCAATGGGATCTGGTTGGCGGCTGCCGACGCGGACTACTTCTTCTATCAGGCGAACACCTCGCCGTTGCATCGCGACCAGATCGTCATCCACGAGTTCGGGCATCTCATCGCCGGCCACCAGATGCTGGCCGAGGTATCCGTCGAAGGGCTGGCCGCACTCACACAGGACTCGTCCGACGCGGCGCTGCGTCGGACCTGCTACTCCGACGGCCGTGAGTGGGAGGCCGAGATGCTGGCGTCGATGATCCTCACCTGGGCCGAGGATGCCAATACCGGCGTCGGAAGTACTGCCGCGCACGACGAGCTCCGGGGCCTCCAGCGTCTGCTGGGTGGGCACCGCGGATGGCTGTGACCGGGCCGGCCGGCGACGCCGCCACGGTCCTCGTCCTCGCTCAGGGTGTCGAGGCAGGGATCGGCATCGTCAACGCGCTGGCGGGCGTGATCTTCGCGATCGCGCTCTGCTGGCGACTGGACCAGATCCGCCGGGCCGGCTGGGGACTCCAGCCGCTGGCGATGATGGTCGCGGTCGCGTCGCTGACCGTCGCCTTCGTCGTGGTCAACGAGGCAGTGGCGTCCGAGCTCGACACCAGGGGATTCGAAGGACTGTCGAGGGTGGCGTTCTACGCACTCCTCGCGATCGGGGTGGCCGCGCTGGTCGTGGTGTTCTTCTTCCCCGACCGGGTGTCCCGCGAACGACGCGCCGGATGGGAGGCGCTCCCGCTCGTCGCGTCGCTCATCGGTCTCCAGATCACCATGCTGGTGATCCCGGCCGAGATCCGCACCGCGACGATCAGCGAATGGACGGTCCAGAACTGGGGCTTCGCACTGTTCATGCTGATCGCGAGCGGTTACCTCGCCTACGGCTTCCTGGCTTGCGTCAACAGTGTCCGGAAGTTCTACTCGACGGCGGACGGGTACCTGCGCGTGTCGTTGGGGCTGCTCATGGCCGGGCTCGGATTCCTGGCGCTCGGGGCGATCGCGCAGATCGTGTTCGTGGCGGTCAGTGCGACGAATGTCGCGAGGTCCCCGTGGCTCGTGACCACCAACCGGGTCCTGGCGGTCATCGGTGTCGTGTCGTTCCTGCTGGGCATCAGCTATCCGATGGTCTACTCCAAGGTGCAGACCCTCGTGGCGAACCGGCGTCGTCGTCGACTCGACACCGAACTTCTGCCGTTGTGGCGTCTGGTGACCGGCGCGGTACCGGAGGTGGTGCTGCCCCACACGGGGCAGCTGTCCCCGACGCCACTGCTCCATCGGCGCGTGGTGGAGACACGTGACGCGCTGACCCAGATCAGTCCCCATCTGCCGCCGGTCTTCGAGTATGCCCAGGTGGACGTGCAGGCCCGGTTGTTGCGCACCGCGGTCTCGGAGATGGACGCGGCGGCGAACGGGTCCGGAAACGCGATCAGCGGCGCGGTCCGCGACCTCGCCCCCGCCGACGGCGAGGGTCTGGAAGCGGATGCCGCACCGCTGATCAGGTTGTCCGCGGAGCTGCTGCGGACCGACGGCGCCGAGGTGTCGCACGTCGGTCGCTCAGCCGAGGGCCGGGATTCGGGGCTCTAGCGCGGAGCCATCCGGATCGCGCCGTCCATGCGGATGGTCTCGCCGTTGAGGTAGTTGTGCTCGACGATGAACTCCGCGAGCTGTGCGTATTCGTCGGGCTCGCCGAGACGCTGCGGGAACGGGATCGCCTCGGCGAGGGTCTTCTGGAACTCGGGGGTGACACCAGCGAGCATCGGGGTGCTGATGGTGCCCGGGGCGATGGTGCAGACGCGCACGCCGATCCGGGCGAGGTCGCGAGCAGCCGAGATCGTCATCGCGTGGACGCCGCCCTTCGACGCGGCGTAGGCGATCTGACCGATCTGGCCCTCGAAGGCCGCCACCGAGGCGGTGTTGATGATGACGCCGCGCTGGCCGTCACCGTCGATGGTCGACTCCTCCGACATGCGGTTGGCGGCCAGTCGCATGACGTTGAAGGTGCCGACCAGGTTGATGTCGATGATCTTGCGGAACAGGTCCAGTTCGTGCGGGCCGTTCTTGCCGAGAATGCGTGCGGCCCATCCGACGCCGGCGCAGTTGACGGCGACACGCAGCGGTGCGCCCGACTCGGCGATGGTGTCGATGGCGCCCTGGACCTGCGCTTCGTCGGTGACGTCGGCGGCGATCAGGGTGACGCCGTCGGTGGGTGCCGCCTTGTCGATCGAGGCCTGCAGGTCGAGGCCGAAGACCTGCGCGCCTGCGGCGGCGAAGCGACGGGCGGTGGCTGCGCCGAGGCCCGATGCCCCGCCGGTGACCAGAACGGAAGCGCCTGAAACGTCCATGGGTGTAGTAGTCCTTTCGCGGTACCGATTGCCGCCGGACCCGTGTCCCGGTGAAGTGGACGACGTGCACCGGCGCGGGGTGCACGTTCACGATAGTCAGCTGCTGCGTGGCGCCCGCGTTCAGCCCTCGTGTCCACCGAGCGAACGCTCGGGAACGGCTGCTTCGGTATCGGAGTCGGCGCGGAGACGACGGTCGCGGTGGATGAGGAACGTCCCCACTCCGATGATGACGACGATCGCGGTGACCGTCGCGGCGATCATCGGGGTCGACGCCCCGGTCAGGCCGGTCACGGTGAGCCACACCGCGAAACCGAAGAACAGAACGGCCGCACCGATCGCGATGACACGCTCGGGAAGGTGCTTCCCGAGCAGGACACCCACGCCGATCGCCAGGCGTCGGCGGCGACCATGCCCACGGTGGAACCGATCCACACGCCGAGCCAGTCGTGGTCGGTGGCAAGTGTGATGGTGGCCAGCATGGTCTTGTCGCCGAGCTCGGCGAGGAAGAAGGCCGACATCACGGCGAGGAACACCGAGGCGCCGACTCGCGTCGCGCGGTTCTGCTCCTCGTCGTCGAGGCGATCTCCGTAGATCGTCCACAGGCCGAAGACGAGCATGGCGAGGCCGGCCAGGACCGACATCAGATCGGTCGGCAGCGACATCCCGAGGAAATGACCGAAGAACACCGAGACGGCGTGTACCGCAGTGGTGGCGACGGTGATGGCGAGGAGGACGACCCACCAGCGGTACCGCAGGGCGTAGGTCATCGCCATCAGTTGTGACTTGTCGCCCAGTTCGGCGACGAAGATCACGCCGAAACTGAGGAGCAGGGCAGCAATCACAGACGCCAGGTTAGTGAGCCCTAACTGGCGAATGCAACTCGTCAGTAGCCCGTATCCATGCAGGTCGGGGGCACAAAAACTAAAGTTCGGCCACCCGGATTGCCGCGTGCGGGCAACCGCCTCTGGGCCTTCGCGAGGCCTCGGCGCCCTAAGCTGCGAGGAGCATGGCGAGCACGGCGGTGTCCGGGTCGGCATTGGGGTCGATGCCCACCTCGTTGCGGAGGTTCACCACGGTCCCGTCGGCCTCCGCCTCGGCCCACCCGGCCCGGTGCTCGAGTCCGAGTTCGGGGAGCCCGGGCAGCAGCACACAACCCGAGGCGACCTCGGAACACTCCGGCAACGACGGACGGGTCTGCGACGGCGGGTGCAGCAATGACGAGCGCCGGGGGATTGTTCAGGAACCTGCCGGCCTCGACGAAGCTGTCGTCGACGACGTTCCCGATCGCGACCATCATCCCGACGGTGTCCTCACCGCCGTGCGGCGGACGCTGCTCGACGACGCCGAAGATCGTCGTCGTCGGGAGGAAGCCGGGCCGGCATGCGATCCGCACCGACCCGACGAGGGTCTGTGTCCACTCGAGTGTGGATTCCGGCCAGCGGCCCGAGATGAGGATTCCGTTCAGCGTGCCCTCATGCTGGAACGGGGTGAGTCCGATCGGAATCGACTGCATCGTGTCCTACCTCCAATCCGGGTGGGAGACCTGGTCATTGAGACCCAGGACCGCCGAAGATCACCCGTGTGAAAAGAATCCACCGCGGGGACGAAACGGACAACCCGAACCACCGTCTTGTGACGGTTCGTTTACATGCGATCGACCGACGGCTCCGGTGCCCAGGCACACTGGACCGGTGAAGAACTCGCACCCGCTGCGTCCGATGGAGTTCGCGTCCGTCGCGATCTTCGGTGGCCTGACCGTCGCCGCGGTGGTCATCGCCTCGGTCATCCCGCTGGCGCAGGCGGCCGGGCTGCTCGCACCGGTTCCTCTCGCCCTCATCGCAGCCCGCACTCGGCCGCGTGCACTGCTCACCGCCACCGTGGCGACGACAGCGGTCGCGTTCGCGATGGCGGGTACGGGCGCGATGGCCACCGTGCTCGGCTCGGCGCTGATCGGCGGAATCGTCGGCGACCTCAAGCGACGTCGCCGCGGGCTCGGGACGCTCGGACTGGCCACGCTGGTGGCCTCGCCGCTCCTCGGCGGGGTCTCGGTCCTGATCCTCCTTATTTTGGTGCCCTTGCGTGAGCTGACCATCGAGGCGATGACCAACTCCCTCCACGGTGTCGCCAAGTGGTTGCGCGGGTGGGGACCCACCGATGTCGTGGGCAACGCCCTCGACTCGATGAGCCGGAGCATCGCCAGTCATTGGTGGGCGTGGATCTGGATCTCCGGGACCGTCGGCACCGCGATCTCGCTGCTCGCCGCCTGGTGGATTCTCGGTGGCGTCATCGCGCGACTTCGCGACGTCCCCAGCGAGGACACGCTCACCTCCGACGGTCCGGCATCGACGGCAACCGACGTCGCGCCGCTGCCGATCGTCGCCGAACGTGTCGGCTTCGCCTACAGCCCGGACGCGAGACCGGTCCTCCACGACATCGACCTGCGCATCGACCCCGGCGAGTTCGTCGCCGTCGTCGGCGCCAACGGTTCGGGCAAGTCGACGCTCGCGAAGATCCTGGCCGGTCGCGCCCCGACCACCGGTGTCGTGCACCGCCCGGGTCTCGCCGGGCTGGGCGTCCACGGCGGGACCGCGCTCGTCCTGCAACGGCCGGAGATCCAGATGCTCGGTTCCCGCGTCGCCGACGACGTGGTCTGGGGTCTGCCGCCGGATGCCGACGTCGACGTGGAGGCTCTCCTTGCCGAGGTCGGGCTGACCGGTCTCGGCGACCGCGAGACCACCGACCTGTCCGGCGGGCAGCAGCAGCGCCTGGCGATCGCGGCGGCACTCGCCCGCGATCCGCAGCTGCTCATCGCCGACGAGGTCACCTCGATGGTCGACCCGGAGGGCCGCGGGCAGCTCCTGCACCTGCTGGCGTCGCTACCGGCCCGACGCGGGATCGCGGTCGTGCTGATCACCCACCGCGGCAGCGAGGCCGCGGCCGCCGATCGCGTCATCCATCTCGAGGCCGGTCGCGTGGTCCCTCATCCGCCGCACTGGATGCCGGACCCGCACGCCGACCTCGACCACGCTCCTCCGACCGGGCCGTCGACGTCCCTCGCGGCGCCGGGCCCGCACATCGGCGGGCCGCTGCTGGTGCTCGACCATGTGGGATATGCGCATCTGCCCGGCTCGCCCTGGGAGGTCGTCGCGCTCACCGACGTCACCTTGACCGTGTACCGCGGGGAGGGGTTGCTCATCGTCGGCGGCAACGGGTCGGGCAAGACGACCCTCGCCTGGATCATGGCGGGCCTCCTGTCGCCGCGCACCGGAACGTGCCACCTGCTCGACACCTCCGTGAAGTCGACTCCGGCAGCCGGTTACGACGCCGGGGAGCCGGTCACCGAGCATGTCGGCGCGGTCGGGCTGGGCTTCCAGCACGCCCGCCTGCAATTGCAGAAGGTCACCGTCGCCGACGAGATCATGGCGGCCGGTGGCGAGAAGGTCGGGACCGCCGAGGTCGCCCGCGTCCTCGAACTCGTCGGCTTGCCCCGGCAGATGGCGGCCACCAAGGTCGATTCACTGTCGGGTGGGCAGATGCGTCGCGTCGTGCTCGCCGGGCTCATCGCCCGCAACCCCGACATGCTGGTGCTCGACGAGCCCCTCGCGGGTCTCGACCCCTTGGCTCGGGAGGAGATCGTCGCGCTCCTCGCGCGTCTGCGTGCCGAGGGCATGACCATCGTGATCATCTCGCACGACTTCGAATCGCTGGACTCGGTGTGTACCCGGCGGGTCCGGCTCGTCGACGGGCGGTTGCTGCCCGACACACATCAGAACGCCGATCAGCCGTCCGGCTGGGACGGAGGTGCCCCATGACCATGCGCACGGTTCCGTTGCGGCAGGTCCCCGGCGATTCCTTCGTCCACCGGTTGTGGGCGGGAACCAAGCTGGTGATCGTGCTGATCCTCGGCATCATGACCTGGGTGCTGCCGTCGTGGCCGGCACTGGGGATGGTGGCCGCGATCGTCATCCTCACCGCCCTGATCGCCGGGATCCCGTTGGGCGCCATCCCCCGTCCGCCGTGGTGGTTCTGGGGACTGATCGGTGTCGGCGTCGCCTTCAACGTCTCGTTCGCCGGCGTGCACGGTGGGCTGGTGTTCCTCCGGGCGGTGACCCTCGCGCTCGTCCTCGTGGCGAGTTCGATCCTTGTCATCTGGACCACCCCGATGGCCGACGTCGCACCGGCGATCGCCCGGTTGATGCGACCCCTCCGGCGGCTGCGTCTACCCGTCGACGAGTGGGCCGTCGCAATCGCGTTGTGCCTGAGGGGTCTTCCGCTGCTGATCGAGGAGTTGCGCATGCTGCGCGCCGCGCACAAGCTGCGGCCGACGGCAAAGGGGCGCAGTGATCATCCGTCGGCGGAGATGGGGATCATGGATCTCATCACGGCCGCCATGTCGTCGGCGCTGCGCCGTAGCGCGGAGATGGCCGAGGCGATCACCGCCCGCGGCGGTACCGGTCGGCTCACGGCTCATCCGGCCCGCCCGGGCCGCGCAGATCTGTTGGCGCTCATCGTGATCGCTATCGCCTGCGGTGTGGCCGTCGCCGTGACGCTGATCCTCTGATCTCCCGCTCCCGCGGAACAGGAACGGCGCCGGCCACCCGAAGGTGACCGGCGCCGTTGGTATCTGGCGAAGGGAGGATCAGGCAGGCACGATGAGGCCGTTGCCCTGGGTCTTCGCGCGACCGTAACGCTCACCGGCGTCGGCCCAGTTGACCACGTTCCACCAAGCCTTGACGTAGTCCGGCTTGACGTTCTGGTAGTCGAGGTAGAAGGCGTGCTCCCACATGTCCAGCATGACGACCGGGATGATGGCGGCGGGGATGTTGCCGCTCTGGTCGGTCAGCTGCAGGATGACCAGCTTGCCACCGATGGTGTCGTAGCCCAGGATCGCCCAGCCCGAACCCTGCAGGGTGGTGGCGGCGGCGGTGAAGTGGGCCTTGAACTTGTCGAAGCCACCGAACTGCTCGGTGATCGCAGCCGCGAGGTCACCCTCGGGCTCGCCGCCGCCGTTGGGCGACAGGTTCTTCCAGAAGATCGAGTGGTTGGTGTGGCCGCCCAGGTGGAAGGACAGGGTGGCCGACAGTCCGTAGACCTTTCCGGCGATGCTCTCGTCCTCGCGGGCCGCGGCCAGCTTCTCCAGGGTGTCGTTGGCGCCCTTGACATAGGTCGCGTGGTGCTTGCTGTGGTGGAGCTCCATGATCCTGCCGGAGATGTGCGGCTCCAGTGCCGCGTAGTCGTAATCCAGATCCGGCAAGGTGTATTCAGCCACGATGTTCCTCTCTGAGGTGCTTTCGTATTCCCTGTTCACACGTGGGTCCGCCGATTGTGTCGGCGCCACGCGGATGGTTCCAGCCTTCCCCACACCATGGGTGATTGCAACAAACAGGCCCGAAGAAATATCAAGTGCGGTTGAAGATCACGGGCGGGCGTTCACGCCGGTCCACGCGGGCGAGATGCCGGGATCGGCTCAGATCAGTGCGAGCGCAACGATGACGGCCAGCAGTGCGACGATGCTCATCGCGATGGTGCGGCAGCTTCTCGCCACGTCGTAGTTGGCGCGCGGTGCGCCGCGCGGAGTCCGGAGGGAACCTCGATAGTCTCCGGTCGCGTGCGTCGCCATTGTCGCCTTTCATCAGCGGATCGGCTCGGCATTCCGGCGTCGGCGGCCCGAGGGCCTTCGGCTGTACGTGACAGGTGTCACATGCCGGGATGTGACCGCCATCATAAACAGACTGGGACGGCTGACTCAACTCGGGAAGCAGGACACGGCCGGCGGCGCGCGTAGACTTGGCGCATGTCTTGGCTAGACCAGCTCTTCGCCGCCAGTTCGCACAAGCAGGAACTCATCGCGGCCGACTCCGCACTACCCGGACGCGACACCGAGATCACGGTCCCCGGAGTCCATCTGGTCCTGGAGACCCCCATGCGTGGGCGGCCGGAGGCCGACGGCTCCTTCGGCAACGGCGGTATCGGCTCCTTCGACGACGGTCTGTCCGCGGTGATCCTGGCGGGTGGCTGCTTCTGGGGGATCGAGGAGATCTTCTGGCAGGTCCCGGGCGTGCACACGACCGCGGTCGGTTACGCGGGTGGTCACACGCCCAACCCGACCTACGAGGAGACCTGCACCGCGCGCACCGGCCACACCGAGTCGACGCTCGTCGTCTTCGACCCGACGGTCATCGACCTCGAGGGAATCCTCAAGATCTTCTGGGAGTCGCACGATCCGACCCAGGAGATGCGTCAGGGTAACGACATCGGGACCCAGTACCGGTCGGCGGTCTACACCCTCTCCGACGACGACGCCGCGATCGTCGTGGAGTCGGCGGCGAAGTTCCAGACCGCGCTCGATGCCGCCGGTCTCGGCCCCATCGCCACCGAGATCAAGCCTCTCGCCGCCGCGGGCGACGGACACTTCTATTACGCGGAGGATCACCACCAGCAGTACCTGGCGAAGAACCCGCACGGTTATCGCTGCCACGCGGCGACCGGAATCGGCTACCCCGCCTGAGGTGTCCGAGCCGATCACACTGCGGCAGTGGAACCGCACCCTGCTGTCCCGCCAGCACCTGCTGGAACGCGTCGACGAGGACGCGATCGAGGTGCTGGACCGATGCGTCGGCATGCAATCCCAGGACCCGCGTGCCGCGTTCTTCGGATTGTGGTCCCGCGTCGAGGGATTCGATCCGGCCGAACTCGACGAGTTGCTCACCGAGCGCGAGGTCGTGCGGATCGCGTTGCTGCGCTCCACGGTGTTCCTCATCGACGCCGAGGATGCCCGGTGGATACGGCCGCTCGCCGAGCCGATCCTCCGGCGCGAGATCGCCGAGGCGCACGTCCCGAGGCTGGTGGAGGCCGATCCGTCGCGGGTGATCGCCGATGCCGCCGAACTCCTGACCGGCCGTGAACTCTCCGGCACGGACCTGGGAACGCAACTGGCGCATCGGCATCCGGCGGAGAACCCGTCCACCCTCACCGGGATCGCCCGTTGTGGACTCCCACTCGTGCAGGTACCGCCGCGCGGACTCTGGCGGGGCCGCGGGGCGCCCACCTACCGGTTGTTCGACGAATGGGCCGGTCCGGGTGCACCGGCGGTCGAGGGCGAGGACGCGCGGGCGGACCTGATCCGCCTGTACCTCCGCGGTTTCGGGCCCGCCACCGTCAAGGCCATCCAGACGTGGGCGGGCATGACCGGCCTGAGGTCACTCGTGGAGAAGATGGAGGCCGACTGGGAACTCGTCCGGCTGACCGGTCCGCACGGCGAGACCCTCTACGATCTCGACGGACTCGGCTTCGCCGATCCTGACACTCCCGCCCCGGCCCGACTCGTGGCGCCGTTCGACCATGTCATCGGCGTCTCGGCCGACCGTGTCCGCGTCGCCGACCCGGAGTTGTTCCGGCGGACCGTGACACCCAACGGCCGCTCGCCGGGGTTCGTCTTCGCCGACGGATTCCTCGTCGGCACATGGCATCTCGACGGCGACGGCGGGATACGGATCGAGATGCTGCGGGAGGTCACGAAAACCGAGGAACGGGAGATCGACGCCGAGGTCGAGAGACTGCGCGCGTTCCTCTCTGCTCCCTGAGCTCAGTCGCCCGTCCGCGGATTGCGCGAGGTGATGCAGTACGGGCGTCCCATCGGGTCGACCATCGTCGTCCAGTGCGGGTGGTGCTCGATCGCGCGAGCGCCCCATCCCTCGTGGCGTGCCACCTCGTCGGGGACCGAGTTGGTCGCGAGGTCGAGGTGCCCGGTTGCCGTCGACGAGCCTTCGGGTCCAGGCGTGTCCGGATCGGATTGCCTGCGCTGCAACAGGATTCCGGTGGTGATCGCGGGGTCGCGGCGCAGTGCCACGAGTTCGGGTCGGGATTCGGGTGGCTTGGGCGGCCAGCCGGTCAGCGCCGTCCAGAACTCGACCTCGGCGTCGAAGTCGGCTGCGGGTATGTCGATGCACAACTGGTCGATGATGCTGATGGCGTCACCTGGCCACCGGATCGGCCGGGACCGTTTTGACTCTCCCGCCCACGGCACCAGGCAGAACACGAAACCGGCGGGCGAACGGAGGACGACGTGGGTGCCGGCGTCGTGGTTCAGCGTCGCCCCGAGTCCCACCGCTTCGTCGGCCGCGGCCAGAGGGTCGTCGGTGTGGATGTCGAGGTGGACCCCGCCCGGACCGTCGTCGACCCGTTGCACTCGGAGGTGAGGGTCGCCGTTGAACGGTTCGAGGGAGGCGAACTCGCGGTGTTCGCCGCGCGGCGGCGACACGGTGCTGCCCGCGATCGCACGCCAGAAGGTCACCTCGCTGCCGAACTCGTCGGCGGGGAAATCGAGGAATGCGCTGAGCCACCTGACCTGCACGCGGGAGAGTCTACGGCGCGAGTGCACCCGGTGCGCTGCAGAATGCGTGGGCAGCCCAGCCCGAAACCGGAACCGGTGAACCGCCACTAGACTCGGGCAGATGACTGCAGGACCGCTGGCGGCGGTGGGCAAGAAGTTCGCGAAGTCGCGTGCCGAGCACGTCGCGGTGGTTCGACTCGACGGTCCGATCGGCGCGGCCGGGATGGGCAAACACGGGCTGACCACCGACACGGTCGAGCCGGTACTCAAGCCGGCGTTCGCCACCGAACGGCTCAAGGCCGTCGTCGTCGTGATCAATTCGCCCGGCGGTTCGCCGGCGCAGTCGGAGTACATCGCCGAGCGCATCCGTCAGCTGTCCGCGGAGAAGGGCGTGCCGGTCCTGGCCTTCTGCGAGGACGTCGCGGCGTCCGGCGGCTACTGGGTCGCCTGCGCGGCGGACGAGATCTACGCCGCTCACACGTCGATCGTCGGCTCCATCGGAGTGGTGTCCTCGGGATTCGGCTTCTCGGCACTTCTCGACCGGTTCGGCGTGCAGCGTCGTCTCTACGCGACGGGGGAGAACAAGGCCCGGCTCGACACCTTCTCGCCGGAGGTGGCCGAGGACGTCGAATGGCTGAAGGGCCTCCAGGGGCAGCTGCACGAGGCGTTCATCGCATGGGTGCGGCAGCGTCGGGGCAAGAAGCTGACGGCGTCCGACGAGGAACTCTTCAACGGAGACGTCTGGGTCGGGCACCGGGCCGCCGAACTCGGTCTCGTCGACGGCATCGGCGTCATGCGTTCGGTGGTGGCCGAGCGGTACCCCGATGCGGAGATCACCGTCATCGAGGCACCCAAGCCGCTGCTGGCGCGTCTGGTGGGCAACCAGATGTCCGTCTCCGGGCTGGCCGAGAGCGTCACGACGGGCGTGATGGCTGCGATCGACCGCGCGCCCGCGGTGCGGACGGGGTTTTTACACCGTGACTGAGGGGTAATACCAGACCCGGTTCGGGGGGTTTCCCCAAGGGTTTGTCCCCACGTTATCCACAGGTGTGTGCACTGTAAGAAAATGCACCACCGGTCGACGCCTGCAGTTTCGTGAATTTCCTACGCGCACATTGGCCCAAACGAGTGATGCCAGTCACATAGGGAGGGCCTTTGGCCAGGGTTTTTCCACAGTTTCCACAGCCTCATCCCCAGGTTGACGGTGAGGTGCGGATTATGGACAGCTGTCCATTCGAGGCATGTGGATAAAACTATGATGGTCAGCATAGGCCGCTTCGGGCGTCTGTACGACATCGAAGGTGATCTTCACCGCACTGCTGAGAACTGGCTCGGGAGATGACGTGACACGCGCTGCGCCTGGACTGTGCCACCATGGAAATCGTGACCATGGGCGACATCACGCAGGTGCCGGTGACCGATTTGCCGGACGACTTCACGCAGACGGCCGACGCGGTGATGCTCGACGTCCGTGAGGACGACGAATGGGCGAACGGACACATCCGCGGCGCTCTCCACATCCCGATGGCCGAGATACCGGGTCGGTTCGGCGAACTCGACCCCGACGCCGACCTCTATGTGGTGTGTCATTCGAGCGGTCGCTCGATGCGGGTGCTGCAATACCTCGCGCAGGTGGGATACGACGGCATCTGTGTGCGCGGCGGGATGCTCGCCTGGCAGGAGCACGGCAAGCCCGTCGAGTTCGGCGTCAGGGACGGCGGGGGCGACGCCCACTGATGATCGACCTCTGTCCGCGGTGCCGCATCCAGGCGCCGCACCGTCCCGGGCGCGAGCACTGTCCTCGCTGTGGTGGCCCGCTGAGCGTCGTCGACGACGTCTCTCGTGCGATGGCGGCACCCGCGCGCCCGGCGACCCACGCGCCGCCCCGTACGGCGCCGACCGGCCGGCTGTACCGGGGCCGTAACGTGCGGTGGGTCGCGCGGCGTCCTCCCGAGGCCATCCCCAGCCGCCGCGGACCGTCGGGCCCGCGCGGTCCGCGTCTCATCCCCCGCTACGTCTACATCCCGACCTGGGGTCTGCGCGACGAGCCGGTGACCGCTGACGCGACGCACGATCGGATCGACGCCTCGCGGGCACGCCTGCTGTTCGCGCTCGTCGTGGCCGGGACGGCACTCGCGGCGTCGGCGGTCATCCACCTGTTGCGCTATATCCTGTTGGCCGTCAACCGCACGCAGCCGCTCCCGAACCCGTTGATCGTGGTCTCCGACTGGATGATCGTGTTCGTGGGGGTCGCTGCTCTCCTGGCCTATGTGTGGGCGACCCTCGCGTTCATCCGCTGGGTGATGGACCTGCGGGCCGGTGCCTATGAGGAAGCCCGACTCCTCGACCCGAGGCGTCCGCTGTGGGTCGGGGTCCTGGTGGGGGTCCCACTGGTGAACCTGGTCGGTGCGCCGCTCGTGCTGGGCGAGGTCGTGGCCCTGCGCGTGGCCCACGATCCGTCCCTCGACGCCGAACGTGTCGGCCGCCGGGTCCGCCGGCTGTGGGTCGCGTGGGTGGTCGTCACCGTCACCGCCGTACTGGCGCTGGTCGCCCGAGTCGTCGCGTTGGGTTCGGACTCGGTGCAGACCGGGGCCAACGCGCTCGCCATGGTGATCATCAGCGCGGCCGTGTCGGCCGCCTTCGCCTTCTGGACGGCGCGCCGTGTGCCGGTGCTGTTCGACGCCGCCACGGCGGTCCCGGTCCCGAAGAGAAGGTGGGTGGCGGTCGGATGAACTCAGGTGTGAACGTGGGTGCGGCCGAGAAGGTGTCGCGTTCGGGTAAGCCCGCGGTGGTCGCGCACCGCGGCGCCTCCGGGGACCGTCCGGAACACACCCTGGCCGCATACGAGCTCGCACTCGCGCAGGGCGCGGACGGACTCGAGTGCGATGTTCGGCTCACCGCCGATCACGAGCTCGTCTGTGTGCACGACCGGACCGTCGACCGCACGTCGGACGGTTCCGGCATCGTCAGCGAGATGACGCTGGCCCAGCTCCGCGAACTCGATTTCGGGAGTTGGCATTCCGCGGGCGACCCCGCGTCGATCCTGACGCTTCGGGAGCTGCTCACGCTCACCCTGGACTGGCGCCGCCCGGTCCGGTTGTTCATCGAGACCAAACATCCCGTTCGGTTCGGCAGTCTCGTCGAGCAGAAGCTCCTCGAGATCCTCCACGAGTTCGGCGTGGCCACCCCGCCGTCGGCCGATCACAGTCGCGCCGTGGTCATCTCGTTCTCCTCCGCCGGCGTCTGGCGCATCCGTCGCCATGCCCCGATGCTCCCGACCATTTTGCTGGGCGACACCGCCCGAGTACTCGGTGGCAGTGCGGCGACCGCCGTCGGGGCCACGGGGATCGGTCCCTCGGTGATGACCCTGCGGCAGTACCCGGATCTCGTCGACCGCGCCGCCGCGGCCGGACGCGTGACATACTGCTGGACCGTCGACGAACTGGTGGACGTCCAGCTCTGCGCCGACCTCGGAGTGCGCTGGCTGGCCACCAACCACCCGGCCAGGGTCCGCGACTGGCTGGTCACCGTCGACTGAGCGGCCTTCTCCTGCCCGGGCTTCTCGGCGCGGTGAGCGGCTCGTGAGAGAGTGGACCGATGGGCAAGAAGAGCAAGCGGGGCAGTGGACCCCGCCCGGGAAGCAATCGCGCCGAGCGGGTCGCCGCTCGTAAGGCTCGGCAGGCGGCGTCGATGGCACCGCCGCCGCGCCCCTTCGCGGGGCTGGCCTCCGAGTGCGACTTCGTCGCACTGCGGACCTTCGTCGCATCGGCGACCGCACGTCTCGAGCTGACGGAGCCTGCCGACACGCGCAACGACGTCTCCATCGTGACGATCCTGCCGGGTGCCGGGCCTGCACTCGCACGTGAATCCGGTGGCGCGACAGAGGGTTTGGTCGGGTTGCAGACAGAGCCCGACCGAATGGCGCTCCCCGTCGAACTGGCGGCCGCGATCGCCTGGGCAGCCCACGCAGACGCCGGTAGCGAGTTCGATCTGGAAGCCGCCGACGAATCCCCCTCGCTCGACGAGGTGCTGAAGGCCGACGCGGTCCTGGACATCACCGTGCACCAGGACTTCTCGTGGTGGTTCCCGGAGGGCACCGAGGTTCCTGCCGAGATCGCCCCGATGTTCGAGCGCGCCAACGATTCCGTGCTGCCGACCGCGCGCCTCGTCGTCGACAGCGGTTCCGGCGCCCCGTGGTGGGTCGATGCCGGCGAGCGGGCACATCTGCGGTGGATTCGTCCCGAGCCCGAGGACGACCTCATGGCCGCGATGGCCCGCCTGCATGCGGCCGGGCGTCTGACGATGGGTGAGGGCTCGCGCTTCGCGGGGTCGTTCCGCACCCACGGGCTGCTGGTCCCGGTGTTCGACCTCGACAGCGAGATGCACCACGAGGAGTGGCAGGCGGGTCTCAATCAGCTCGACCAGTGGCTGGGCGAGGCGCTTGCCGACTCCTCGGAGCTGACCATCGCCGAGCGCAGTTCGCGCGACGCATCCGCGGCCGC
Source organism: Gordonia sp. CNJ-863 (assembly GCF_001942325.1). Taxonomy (NCBI): domain Bacteria; kingdom Bacillati; phylum Actinomycetota; class Actinomycetes; order Mycobacteriales; family Gordoniaceae; genus Gordonia; species Gordonia sp. CNJ-863. Next base: position 73,075 of record NZ_MKKG01000006.1, on the reverse strand, counting down.
CAGGTCACTCTGCGTTAGACGAGGAAACCCTCGAAAACCGTTTCGGCGGCGCGACTTCGGTGAAGTCGCGCCGCCGAGATCGTCTGCTGGTCGGAGGCTAGATGTTGCCGCCGGCGACGGGAGGTGCGGTCGGGTCGTCGGTCTCGGGGCCGTTGAACTCGCGTTCGACGAAGTTCTCGAGGTCGAACAGGTTGCCCTTGCAGCGGTCGGCGATGGTCTGCAGCGTCGTCATGGTGGCGACCTCCTCGACCTGCTCCTTGAGGAACCACTGCACGAACTGCTCACCGAGGTAGTCGCCGGTGTCACGGGCCGACTTGGCCAGGTCGACGATCTGCTGGGTGACCGTCTTCTCCTGCTCGAGCGCCAACTCGATGGGCGCCTTGTAGTCCTCGAACTTGTTGTTCGGGGCGGAGACCCCGGGGATCTCGACCTCCATGTCGCGGTCGAGGAAGTACTGCACGATGATCATCGCGTGATTGCGCTCTTCGACGGCCTGCCGGTAGAAGAGCTTGGCCAACTGCGGCATGTCGTGGTTGTCGAAGTAGGTGGCGACCGCGATGTACTGCTGCGAGGCGTAGAACTCGTTGCCGATCTGGTCGTGCAGCAGCTGGTGGAACTTCGTGAATTCGGTCATTCGCTCATCGTAGGTGCCGAAAAGCGCCTTCTACCAGCAAGTTCAGGCTAAGTAAGGCAAGTCTGACCTGTCTTTGGGCAACCTGGCCACCCCGGTCACCCGGCGTCGACGAGCAGCTCGTCGGGGATGGGCTGACCTGCACGTAAGAGACCGAAGAACTGCTCGGTCGTCTCTGTGACCGGCAGTGCCAGGCCGTCATCGGTGTAGACGCTCTCACCCGTGGGTGTGGTGGTTGTCACTGGGTCCCGGAGGGCGAACATCAGCGAGGCCAGGTTCCAGATGTGGTCGCGTTCGTCGACGGTGAGGGAGTCGATCGCGCCGCCGATGAAGCCGAACAACCGGAACGGGTTGAGCAGGACGGCCGGGCTCGTCGCGCGGGAGACCAGGGCGGCGAGGAATTTCCGCTGGTTGATGACGCGTTCGAGGTCGGCGCGCGGGAAGGCTCGGGTACGGACGAGACCGAGTGCCTGGCGGCCGTTCAGGTGGTGGCAGCCCTTGGCCAGTTTGAGTCCGGCCTTGGGGTCGTTGAGCGGTTGATCGATGCACATGTCGACACCGCCGACGGCGTCGACGAGGGTGTCGAAACCGCCGAAGCCGATCTCGGCGTAGTGGTCGATGTGGATGCCGGTCAGGTTCTCGACGGTCTGCACCAGCAGTGCCGGACCGCCGATGTTGTACGACGCGTTGACTTTCAGGCTTCCGTGGCCGGGGATCTCGACGAAGAGATCGCGGGGGATGCTGACGACCGTCGCCTTCCCGCTCCCCGGCGGATTGTGGACCAGCATGATCGTGTCGGTGCGGGAGCCGTCGGCGTCACCGGTCGACAGGTTGGTGCGCTGTGCGTCGGACAGATCGGAGCGGGAGTCGGTGCCGACGATGAGCCAGTTGGTTCCGGGGGTGTCCGACGGCCGTCCGGCGTAGGCGGGTAGCGCGTCGATGCGGTCGAGTCGCGAGTCGTAGTAGAAGAGCAGTCCGGCGCTGCCGAGTACGAACACGAGCAGCAGGATCAGCAGGATCCTGCCGACCCGCAGGGTGCGCCGCCGACGACGCCGGGGGCGTGTCGGCTTCGCAGCGGGCGGGGTGCCGACCGGCGGAGCGGGCGGACGTGCCAACGATCGGGCGCGGTCACCTCGACGCTCACCGGCCGGGATCGGTTCGGGTTTCTGGGTGGGGGCGTACTGGCCCGGGGCGGCACCCCTCCCCGGAATCGGGCCGGCTGCCGGGGCAGGGCCGGGCGCCCGACGCGGCGGCGGACCCTGCGCGGGGATTCGAGGCATCGCCTGGGGGTGTGCGGCGGGAGCGGGACCCTGCGGATGGGGTCGGTGGGGTCCACCGGGAGGAGGCCCCTGGCGTGGCGGTATGCCTCCTGCCGGCCGCCCGGACGGTACCTGTGGCCCCGGACGACCGCGCCGAATGATCGGCGGGTCCTGCTCGTTCATCCCAACCAATGTACGCATCCACGGGTGCCCGGCACGGATTCGACGCAGATCACAGGACTCGATCGGCCCGCGACGGGGTATCCGGCTCGCCATGACCGACGACGTGGCCGCCCGGCCAGACACCGAGACCGGTGACGATCGCACTCCGCTCCGGCGCGCGATCTCCGGCAAGATGCTGTTCCTGTTCATCCTCGGCGACGTGCTGGGCGCCGGGATCTATGCGCTCGTGGGCGAGATCGCCGGCGAGGTGGGCGGTGCGATCTGGGTACCGCTCGTGGTGGCTCTCGTCATGGCGCTGTTGACCGCGGGGTCGTATGCCGAGCTGGTCACCAAGTATCCGCAGGCCGGTGGTGCCGCGGTCTTCGCGCGGCAGGCCTACCGGTCGTCGCTGGTCTCGTTCCTGGTCGGGTTCTGCATGCTGGCCGCTGGTGTCACGAGCGCCGCCGGCCTGGCGTTGGCGTTCGCGGGTGACTACTTCAAGACGTTCGTGAACGCGCCCACCACCGTCACCGCCCTCGTCTTTCTGGTCGCGATCGCGGCACTGAACGCACGTGGCATCAGCGAGTCGGTGCGGGCGAACGTCGTGATGACGGTCATCGAGGTGTCGGGTCTGGTGCTGGTCGTCGTCCTGGCGGGCATCGTCCTCGGTCGGGGAGACGGCGAACCGCATCGTGTGTTCGAGTTCGACAGTTCGACGACGCCCGCACTCGCGGTTCTGAGCGGCGCGTTGCTCGCCTACTACTCGTTTGTGGGATTCGAGACGTCGGCCAACGTGGCCGAGGAGGTCCGCGACGTGCGTCGGGTCTACCCGAAGGCGCTGTTCGGCTCGCTGATCACCGCCGGTGTCGTCTACGTACTCGTGGGCCTCGCGGTCTCGACCGTGGTGTCGCCGGATGAGCTCGCCGGCTCGTCGGGTCCGCTGCTCGAGGTGGTCACGATCGCCGACGTCGGTGCCCCGGACCAACTGTTCTCGCTGATCGCCCTCATCGCCGTCGCCAACGGCGCGCTGCTCACGATGATCATGGCCTCACGGTTGACCTTCGGAATGGCCCGCGATGGTCTGCTGCCCACCCCGCTGGCGAAGGTCCTACCCGGTCGACGTACGCCGTGGGCGTCGATCATCGCCACGACCGCCATCGCGATGGTGCTCTCGGCGACCGGCTCGGTGGCGGCGCTGGCCGAGACCGTGGTGCTGCTGTTGCTGTTCGTCTTCCTCAGCACCAACGTCGCGGTCCTGGTGCTGCGGCGCGAACGCGCCGACACCGACCACTTCCGGGCGTGGACGATCGTGCCGGTGCTGGCGATCGTGACGTGCATCGTCCTGCTGACCCAGCAGAACGCGGAGACCTGGCTGCGCGCCGGCCTCCTGATGCTCGTCGGGCTGGCACTCTTCGGGCTGGCCCGTGCCACCGGATCGGGCAAGCACGCCGAGGACCGCGGGTGACCGGTCCGGGTGTCAGCCGACCCAGGAGAGGTGATCGCGTAGCAGCGCGTAGCCGATGAAGGCGACGACGTCGATGACGCCGTGGGCGATGACGAGCGGCCAGGCCCGGCCGGTGACCTGGTAGAACCGGCCGTAGACGACGCCCATCACCACGTTGCCGAGACCGGCGCCGAAGCCTTGATACAGGTGGTAGCCACCGCGGAGCACGGCACTCGCGGCGAGCGACTTGACGTCCGAGACCCCGAGCTGGCGGAGCCGGGTGATGAAGTAGGCGACCACCACGATCTCCTCGGCGGCCGCGTTGCCGATCGCGATGAGGATCAGCACCGGCCATTCCCACCAGGTGTCCGCCTGGCTGGGGACGAGGCTCGCGTTGAGTCCGAAGACGCGGGCGACCGCGACCAGTGCGAGTCCGGGGAGGCCGATGACGGCCGCGAGGACGAGTCCCGCGGGCACGTCGCGTCGCGGGGTCCACCGGCCGAGGCCGACGCGCGACAGTCCGAGCCCGCTCCGCCACAGCAGGTACACGCCGAGCGCGGCGATGGCGAACAGCCTGAGGATGCTCATCATCTGGCGCGCGGCGTCGATGAGGGCGAGGTCGGAGCGGCTGGGGTTGAGGGCGACAGTGGTCCCGCCGATGCCGCCGGCGAGTTGGGCTTCGAGGAGTGCGAGCGCGGCCGAGGCCGCGGAGAACGCAAAGGTCAGTATTCCGACGATGACGAGCTCGGCGATCAGACCGCGACGCTCGACACGGTCGGTGACGACCGGGATGCCGTGGGGCGACGGCCGCAGGTACTCGCGCAGAGGCATGCCGGTCAGCCTAGAACCCCTCGCAGCCGGCGATGCGGGTCAGTCGCGCATCGAGTTCATGAACGGGCAACCGGCGAGGTTGCGCAGTGCCCGGGACAGCTCGAAGACGTCCGAGACCGGGCGGGGGAAGGGCAGCCGGACGTCGGAGTCGCCGTCGGCGCCCTCGATGCGGAAGCGTATGCCGAACCGGTCGAGGCCGAGGGGGCGTACACGGCCCTGGCGCAGGTCCGTGGGCAGCTTGCGGGCCAACTGGCCGACGAGGTCGGCGTGGTCGGCGTCGAGGTGCTCGAGCCAGCCGGCCTCGCACTCCCAGAACGGGTCGGGGGTGGCGTCGGCCAGTTCGGCGGCCGACACCGACGTCGCACCGGAACTGGATGCCAGCACCGCGGAGTCGACCTGGAGGCGGAGCATCGACGCGCCGTGGCCGATGTCGAGCAGGCCGTCGTCGGGGTGCTCGCCGGCGATCTCGATGGCCAGGTCGCGCTCGAGGTCACGGGGCACCTCGTGGAGCGTCCCGTTGAGCCAGATCACCGACCGGACCCGTTCGCGCAGGTCGATGGGCGCCCAGTCGGTGACCTCGAGCATCGCGGGTGTGCCCTCGGCGCCGTCGACGGCAGCCACGGCGTCGCCGTCGGTGGGTACGAGGACGAAGGCCTGGGATTCGAAGAGGTGGACGACGCCGATCGGCGTGGTGTCGGCGCCCTCGATGGCGAGGATGGCGGAGCCGACTCGACGGCAGGCCGTCTGGATCATCTCGGCATCCGTGGGTCGGTCGGTCGTCGTACGCGTCATGTTGTCTCTCCGGTCGGCGCGGGCGGCTGCGGTGCTCGGCGGCTGTTGAAAGGTAACCCTAACCTAAATACGGTTGGCGTGGTCGTCAACGGGTCCTCGGACCGTCGGCTCCCGGGGATTGCGGCCTGAACGGAGTGATCACCGGCGTCCACTAGGCTCGTGTGGTGCCTGTGATCGCCTACTTCGGCCCGCCCGGAACCTTCACCGAGATGGCACTCGACGCGGCCCTCGCCGCCCATGACCCCGCACTCGGGGGTCTCGACCTCTCGAGTGACGTCACCAAGGTCGACGCCTCGAGCCCGGCTGCCACCATCGCGATGGTCCGCAGCGGGGAGGCCGACTACGGCTGTGTGCCCATCGAGAGTTCGCTCGAGGGGTCGGTGCCGGCGACGATGGACGCCCTCGTACCACCGGCGCGGTCCGGTACCGACGGGCGCGTGCAGGTGTTCGCCGAGACCGTCCTCGACATCGCGTTCGCGATCGCCGCGACCGGCCCGCTCGCCCCGGAGGACGTCCGCACCATCGCGGCCTACCCGGTGGCGGCTGCGCAGGTCCGTCAATCCGTGGCCAAGCTCTTCCCGAACGCGGAGTTCGTCACGTCCGGATCGAATGCTGCTGCGGCGCTCGACGTCGCGTCCGGCAAGGCCGACGCCGCGGTGACGACCGGTCTCGCGGCGGGGTTGTCGGATCTGACCGTGATCGCCGACGGTGTCTGCGACGCGAAGGAGGCCACCACGCGGTTCCTCGTCCTCGGACGCCCCGCGGTCCCGACGCGACGGACCGGCACGGACCGCACGTCGGTCATCCTCGACCTGTCCAACGAGCCCGGTAGCCTGATGCACGCGATGAACGAATTCGCCTCGCGGGGAATCGATCTCACTCGCATCGAATCCCGGCCGCAGCGCGACGAGGCGGAGGGGCGGGCCATCGCCGGTCGCTACCGGTTCTTCCTCGACGCCGTCGGCCACATCGACGACGCAGCGGTCGCGGAAGCCCTTGCGGCACTGCATCGCCGGTGTGAACGAGTCGTCTACGTAGGTTCATGGCCCGCGGTACGGACCACGGGATCGGCACCTCCCGACCACGCCGAGTCGCTGGCCTGGATCGACTCGCTGCGACAGGGAGAGGTGTGATGGCGCGCCTGCATCTCGTCCGGCACGGCGAGACCACCGCGAACGTCATGCGCCGGCTCGACACCGCCCTCCCCGGCGCGGCACTCACCGATTTCGGTGCGCGACAAGGCGCCCGGTTCGGGCTGGAGAACCGACCCGAGCGCGAGGCGGTCTTGTTCAGCTCGGAGGCCCGGCGCGCCCGGCAGACCGCCGAACTGATCGGCTCGGTGTGGGACGTCCACACCGAGGCCGTCGACGGCGTGCACGAGGTCCAGGCCGGCGAGCTCGAGGACCGCAGCGACCGCGAGGCCCACCACGTCTTCCACGACGTCATGGAGAAGTGGCACGCCGGTGACCTCGATGTGCGCATCCCCGGCGGCGAGTCGCTCGCGATGGTCTACGACCGCTACATCCCGACCGTCGACGACCTCGCACGCTCGTATCTGACCGGAACCGAACCACGTGATGTGTTCCTGGTCAGCCACGGTGCGGCGATCCGACTCATCGCGGCGCGCCTGGCCGGCATCGACTCCCGCTTCGCCGCGGCGACGCACCTCGGCAACACCGGCTCGATCGAACTCGAGTACGCCGACGGCATCTGGGTCTGCCACCGCTGGGGCGCCGAGACCGCACCGTTCGATCGGGTCGACGAGCCGCTGGTCGACGACCCCATGGGCTAGTTCACTTGATGATCGCGTCGACCGTCTTCTTCAACGCCGACGGCTGCGACGGGCGACGCGGTGCCTTCTCCTTGAGCCGGAGCATCTCTTCGCCGATCTCCTGGAGATCCTTGCGGCCGAGGGCCTCCCGCACCTTCGGGAACCACTCGTCCTCTTCTTCCTGGATGTGGTGCTCGACGTTCTCGATCAGCACGGTCGTCTTGGCGTCGAACCGCTCGGAGTCCGGCTTCAACGCGGCGAGCTCGACGACGAGGACGTCGGCAACGTGGTGTTCCTCGTAGGACTCGAGGATGTCGTCCTCGAGATCGGGTACGCGCTTACGGATCTCGGGGTACATGCACTCGTTCTCGATGTAGGTGTGCACGGTGAGGGCCTCGATGATCTTGTCGACGATCTTGCCCTTGGTCTTGGTGGCGTTCGGGCCCTGGGACTTGAAGTCGCGGAAGAGTTTGCGGATCTCTTTGTGGTCGTCCTTCAGGATGACGATGGCGTCGGTGGACATGGCGGAACTCCTGGATGTGGGCTGGACATCGGAATCTCGGTATTCCGCAATACGCCCGCGCTGAAACATCTCACCTGAGCCGGGGTCCCGGCGGGGTTCCTAGCCCCAGCCGTTGGCGTGCAGCCAGGCGTCGTCGATCCCGAAGTGGTGGGCGATCTCGTGCATGACGGTGACCGCGACCTCGTGCACCACCTCGTCGCGCGAATTGCACATCGCCAGGATCGGGTCCCGGTAGATCGTGATCGTGTCCGGTAGGAATCCGCCGTAGTCGTGGTCGCGCAGGGTCAGCGCCACGCCCTGGTACAGCCCGAGGATGTCGGGCTCCTCGGGGTTGTACGGCTCGACGAGGATGACCACGTTGTTCATCGCGCCGGTGAGTTCCGACGGGATGGTGTCCAGTGCGTCGGAGACCAGCCCGTCGAACTCGTCGTCGGACATCGGGACGGCCATGGGGTCAGCCCGCCGGGGCGGGGGCCTGGTCGGGGTTCGGTGCGATTCCCGGCGGGAGCGGCACCGGCGTCGGGAGAGCGCGACCGGGCGGAGCAGCGGGCGGCGGGACGGGCGCCTTGCCGTTGATCAGCAGTGCCCCGTCCTTGGCGTCGCCGACGAGGGTGGCGAATCCGCCGCGCTTGTCGGGCAGCCCGAGGTAGCAGACCACCTTTCGGCTGCCGGCGAGCCAGCTCGGCTCGCTGAGAACCGACCACTGCACGTTCAGTGTCGTCTTGTCGAGAGCGGCCGCGCCGCCGGCGAATCGTTCGGCCTGCTTCGGGCAGATCGAGCCGAGGTAGTTGTTCTGGGCGCCGGTCGCGGGCCACGGCTTGTTCGACATCCGGTCGCCGAAGCGGACCGCGAGGTCGACGATGCCGGTGGTCTGGAAGGCGTGCGGCTCGGCGCAGTTGACCGGAAATCCGGTGGGGTTGCGGTTCTCGGGGTCGATGCCGATGCACGTTCCCTCGGGCCACACATACGACTGGTTCTGGTCGGCGACGCGGCCGGAGAACTGCACGGGCTGACCGTTGGCCCCGTCTTCCTGGACCCCGCAGCGCAGCTGCCGGGCGCCCTTGTCCCACTGGGCCTGCGACGGGTACATCATGCCGACCGAGAAGCGGCCCTGCGGATCGAGGCGACCGTCGAGGTACTGGTCGACGATCACCGGACACTGCTCGTCGCGGATGGCGGCGAAACGCTCGGGCCCGGGCCACAGCGCGTCCTCACCGAACTCGACGCCGGGGATGAGCGAGGTGTCGATGCCGCCGGCCACCTCGAAGCGGTGCTTCTGCGCGCATTCGACTGCGGTCGGCTGCCCGGGGTTCCCCTCGGGCCAGTCCAGGCAGTCGCCGGCGACGGACTGGGTGAAGGCGTTCTGGACGAGTCGTTCGCCCTCGCCGACCTTGCTGCCGCCGACGCTGCCGGCGTCGTCGAAGACGCCCATCGCCAAGGCGATACCGCCGGCGACGAGTGCGCCGACGACGATCGCGGCCAGGACGACGAAGACGGGATTGCGCGTGGCGTTTCGTGGGGGCCGGCCGACGGCATTGACCGGCTCGTCGTACGGTGCGACCGGGTCGACGGCGGTGAAATCGTCGTCGATGGCGTCGTGCGCGTCGTGGTCGGGCTTGTCGCGATCAGGGTCGGGCTCGTTCATCGGGATCCATCATGCCTGGTCGATCCGGCTGGGCACACCCGCATCAGTCGATGCGGGCACCAGCCACTGCGGCGAGAGCTGCCTACACTCGCGGGAATGCCCGCCGATTCCTCTCCCGTGCCCGGTCCGGACGCGATACCGGACGCCGAGGTGGTCGAACTGGCCACGCGCCTGTTCGAGATGGCCCGCTCCGGCGACGCCGCCACGCTGAGCGGCTACGTCGATGCCGGGGTGCCGGTGAACCTGCGCAACCAGTCCGGCGACTCGCTGCTGATGCTCGCCGCCTATCACGGCCGCGCGTCGGCGGTCTCGGTGCTGCTGTCCCGCGGCGCCGATCCCGACCTCGCCAACGACCGCGGACAGACCCCGCTGGCCGGCGCGGTGTTCAAGGGATTCGACGACGTGGTCCGGCTGCTCGTCGACGCCGGGGCCGATCCGCACGGAGGCACCCCGTCGGCCGCCGACGCCGCCGCGATGTTCGGCCGCGACGATCTCCGGGCGCTCTGGAGCTGACCTGCGGGCGGGCCCGGGTTTCACTTCGGTGGCGTGATCGGGTTCGCATCGCGCGCTCAAGTAGGGTTTGAAGGCGTGATCGACCTGAAGATTGTTCGTGACGACCCGGATCTGGTCCGTACTTCGCAGCGCACTCGCGGCGAGGACCCCGGCCTGGTGGATGCCCTGCTCGATGCCGATGCGGCCCGTCGTGCGGCCATCGTCGACGCCGACACGTTGCGCTCCGAGCAGAAGGCTCTCGGAAAACAGGTCGGCAAGGCGCAGGGCGACGAGAAGCAGGCGCTGCTCGCCAAGGGCAAGGAGCTCGCCGAGCAGGTCAAGGCTGCCGTCGCGCGTCAGTCCGAGGCCGATGAGGCCGCCGCGAAGGCCCACCGCGCGATCTCCAACATCGTCGCGCCGGAGGCCCCCGCGGGTGGCGAGGACGACTACATCGTCCTCGAGCACGTCGGAGAGCCCCGCGAGATCGAGAACCCGAAGGATCATCTCGAACTGGGCGAGTCGCTCGGTCTGCTCGACATGGAGCGCGGCGCCAAGGTGTCGGGTTCGCGGTTCTACTTCCTCACCGGGCAGGGCGCCTTCCTGCAGCTCGGCCTGCTCAACATGGCCGCGCAGAAGGCTGCCGCCAACGGCTTCACGCTGATGGTCCCGCCCGTCCTGGTGCGTCCGGAGGTCATGGAGGGCACCGGCTTCCTCGGCGCCCACGCCGACGAGGTTTACCACCTCGACAAGGACGACGACCTGTACCTGGTCGGCACCTCGGAGGTGCCGCTCGCCGGCTACCACATGGACGAGATCCTGGACCTGTCCGACGGCCCGAAGCGGTACGCCGGCTGGTCGACCTGCTTCCGCCGGGAGGCCGGCAGCTACGGCAAGGACACCCGCGGCATCATCCGCGTGCACCAGTTCGACAAGGTCGAGGGCTTCATCTACTGCAGGCCCGAGGACGCCGAGGCCGAGCACCAGCGTCTGCTGGGCTGGGAGAAGGACATGCTGGCCGCGATCGACGTGCCCTACCGTGTCATCGACGTCGCGGGTGGCGACCTCGGTTCGTCGGCGTCGCGCAAGTTCGACTGCGAGGCTTGGGTTCCCACCCAGAACGCCTACCGCGAGCTCACGTCGACGTCGAACTGCACGACGTTCCAGGCCCGCCGTCTCTCGATCCGCTACCGCGACGAGAACGGGAAGCCGCAGACCGCGGCGACGCTCAACGGCACACTCGCGACCACCCGCTGGCTGGTGGCCATCCTCGAGAACCACCAGCAGCCCGACGGTTCGGTGAAACTGCCGCCCGAGCTTGCGAAGTTCGTCGGCACCGACGTCCTCACGCCTCGTTGATCTGAGCCTGGGTCATGACCAGCGGGATCGTCATCGCGGTGATCGGTGCGCTGGCGTTTGCCGCCGCGGCCGTTCTCCAGGCGCTGGGCGCCGAGCAGGTCTCGCAGCGCGCCGCCATCCGTGAGGAGCGTCGACGATCCGCGGCGGCCCACCCGTCGTTGAAGTCCACCGCGCTGACGATGCTGACGGTGCCGTTCCTGGTCGGGTTCGTGTTCGACATCATCGGGTTCATCGCGACGATCGCGTCGGCCCGTCTGATCCCGCTGTTCCTGTCGCAGACCATCATCTCGGCCCGGTTGGTCGCCACGGCGCTCCTCGCCATGGTCGTGCTGAAAGTCGGCCTCACGATGCGTGATTGGATCGCCGGTGCGGTGGTCGTGGCGTCGCTGATCCTGCTGGCGGTGTCGGCCGGTCGCGAGGGCGGGGACCACACTGCGTGGATGCGGTGGGCCGTCCTGGTCGCCGGTCCCGCGCTGATCTTGCTCGGCCTGATCGTGATGCGGCGCTTGAAGACTCACATCGCCACTGTCACCGGTCTCATCGCCGGCGCCGTGTTCGGTGTGATGGCGGTGGCGTCCCGCATCCTCGACGGCCTGGACCCCCTCGACCTCACCGTGCTGTTCACCGACCCGGCTCTGTATGCGTTGCTGCTCAGCGGGATCGGCGGCTTCTACCTGTTCACCGTGGCACTCCAGACCGGATCGGTGAACGGTGCCGCGGCAGCACTCGTCGTCGGGCAGACGGTTCTCCCGGGCGCGGTGGGCATCGCCTTCCTCGGTGACGTCACGCGCGCGGGCTGGGGACCGGCCGCGATCGTCGCCTTCGTCGCCGCCGTCGGCGGGGGAGTGGTGCTCGCGTCGTCGGGTGCCGTCACCGCCGTCGAGACGGCCGACGCCACAAATGCGCCTCGCGGGTACGGGCATCCGCCGCGGGAGCTGGGCCGACCCCACTAGCTCGCGGCACCCGGCAGGTTTCGCTAGCCGATTCCGACGATGAACAGCAGTCGGTGTCCCACCCGGTCACTGAGCCAGGCCGGCGGAGAGCAGCAGGGCCGCGAAGACCACCGAGTGAGGCCGCAGTGCGCACCGGGCGGATCGACGCCACGCACCGTCTCGTCGCATCTGTATCGGGTGTTCCCAAACTCGGAGTCACCTCGCGGGCAGCGCTTCGTGATGCGCTCGACGCCTGGCAGGTACCGACTGAGGTCGATGGAACCGACTGGCGCACAGCGTGTTGGTTACCGGGACCTTGTGGAGGAGGATCCGCGTTTGTCGGTGGGTTGATCTAGATTGGTTGGTAACAGATTCAGCCATCCAGGTTGGGCTGTAGACGTTGTGGGGGCAGCGTGAGCAAGTGGATCGATCTTCCGGGCGGGTTCCTCGCCGGGGTCGATCCTGCCCACCCCGAATTGTCTGACACCGCAACCCATATGGAACGGTTCGGTTCGATCCGCCATGGTGAGGCTTATCTGGCATGGTGCCGGTATGAGTCGATCGTCACCGTCTACGACCAGCTCGTGGTCAACACTCAGGGCGGGTTCTTCATCGACCGCTACACCGAGATGGTGACCCGGGTCTGCCGCGAAGCCGCCATCACCCGCTACCAGGCTGATCAGTGGGTCGGTGAAGCGCTCGCCCTGCGGGACCGGTTACCGAAAGTGCTGACCACCCTGCGCGACGGCATCCTGTCGCGGCAGTTGATCCAGACGGTCATCTCCCGCACCGACCTCATCTCCGACGCCGCGGCCATCGCGGACCTCGATACCGAGATCGAAACCATCCTGCGCACCAGGAAGGGCGCCTGGACCACACCGAAGCTGCGTGACATGGTCGACCGCCTCGTCTTCCGTCACGATCCTGACGCGGTGCGGGAGCGGCGTCGTGAAGCGTTGGACAAGCGCGGTATGTGGACCGAGAACTTCACCGACGGCACCGGTGAGATCACCGGCGTGATGGCCGCGGAGAACATTCGCATCGCGGCACAAGCGGTGAAAGCGTTGGCCGACACCGTCTGCGCCCACGACGGCCGGAACCGTAACCAGCGCAACTCCGATGCCATGTTCGCGCTGCTGACCGGCACCGTCTTCGACTGCCAATGCCAGCGTGAGGATTGTGACGCCGAGATCCCCGACCCCGCCGAGGTGGTCCGGTCGGTGAGTACCGAGGTCGTCGTCCACGTGGTCACCGACGCCGCCACTCTCGCCGGGGCACCCGGTATCGGTTGGGTCGACGGCCACGGGATCGTCTCCGACGAGCATGTGCGTGATCTCGCCGAACGGGTCGACGCGACCATCACACCCGTCACCCCGGTGCGCACACCCCCGGCCCGCGTTGTTGTCGAGGACGTCCCGTCGAAAGACGTCGTGATCGTCTACCCGGGTGCGCAAGCCGCCGACCCGTACCGGCCCACCGCTGCGTGTGCCGATTTCGTGCGGGTGCGTGATGGGTATTGCACCGAACCGGGCTGCGGGTGTTCGGCTTTCGACTCTGATCTGGACCACGTGACCGAGTACGACCACACCGATCCCGCCCAGGGTGGGGCGACGGCGAGTGAGAACTTGAACGCCAAGTGCCGGTTCGGGCATCTGCACAAGACGTTCGGCGACTGGGTCGACGTCCAGTACCGCGACGACGACGGCCACCTGGTCACCGAGTACCGCACCCCGGAAGGCGTCGTCATTCCCGGTGACGCCGAGAACCTCGAGGACTCCTTCCCGAACCTGCGTCGTATCCGCTACGAACAGCCACCCCAGGCCCCACCGTCCCCACGGGTCATAACCGGGGACGACACCCCGCCCACCAGCAACCGGCTCGCGCACAAGCACGCACGCCGGCGGGCCGAGCGTGCCCGCAACCAGCGGGAACGTGAGAGGCGTCAGCACATGGACGGACCTCCGCCCTTCTGAAGTCCCACCGGCCTGAGTCGGTGGAGGAATCGTAATGCAGTCACTTGACGGAGGCTACGAGCCCTCGCCGCGAGCGACGCTTGAGCGGTCGTCGACCAACGCCCTCACCGGCACGACCGTTGTTCCACCACCGCTGGCCCCTCAGCTTCTTCAAGAACTGAGCCACCACTCCGAACGAAATACATGATCGTGAACTCATCCCTCCCTTTTCCCGGCGGCACCTGGACCCTGGGTGACACAACAGTCACCAGATTCGGTTACGGCGCAATGCAACTCGCCGGTCCTTGGGTGATGGGTCCGCCCGCCGACCCCGTCGCGGCCCGGGCCGTGCTCCGCGACGTCGTCGAACTGGGCATCACCCACATCGACACCAGCGACGCCTATGGACCTCGCGTCACCAACGAACTGATCCGCGAGACGCTCCACCCATATCCCGAGTCGCTGTTCATCGCGACGAAGGTCGGCGCCACCCGGGACGCCGAGGCACGTTCCGTCGCCCCGATCGTCTGCGTCCAGAACATGTACAACCTCGCCCATCGCGCCGACGACGCCCTTATCGACGAACTCGCCGCCGACGGCATCGCGTACGTGCCGTTCTTTCCGCTCGGCGGCTTCTCGCCGCTGCAGTCCGAAGCGCTGTCCCGGGTCGCCGGCCGCCTGGGCGCCACACCCATGTCCGTCGCACTGGCCTGGCTGCTTCAGCGTTCACCGAACATCCTGCTCATCCCCGGGACGTCGTCGGCGGCACACCTCCGCGAGAACATCGCGGGCGCCGGCCTCGCGCTGACCGCCGATGACCTGGCCGAACTCGACACCATCGGTCGCTGACAGCGGTAGCGCGTGGTCGTCGTGGTGGTTGGCAGCAAGCCGAACTGCCCGACGCCGGGGATGCCGCCGCGTGGTTCGCCGGCCGACTGCCCGACGCCTGGTTCACCGGACCCGTAGAGGTCACCGTCGACCGCGACGAGATCACGGTGATCGGAGCCCTTGAGCCGCCCGAGACCAGCGACGACGCCGACGCACGGGCCGCAGCACAGGGGCGGGCGCGAGGTTCCGCGAGGACACCCGCGCGGAACGGATGTCGATCGCCGACGAGGCGCAGGCCCGCCACGCCCGAAAGGTGTCATGGGGTGTCGCCGTCGGTGACGAGCGAATCCTCTTCACCCACCTTGCGGTACCGGTCATGACGCGGCTCCGGCAGCCGGAACGGCGCGTTCTCGACACCCTCGTCGATGCCGGGGTCGCCCGGTCGAGGGCCGACGCGTTGGCCTGGTCGGTCAAGCTGGTCGGCGCGCACACCGAGGAGTGGCTGGGCAAATTGCGTGCCGCAATGGACGAGGTGGACAACTTGCGTGCCGAAGGTCCCGGTCTCTGACCGATTTTCGGGCCGAAGCGGGGATACTGATCCGATGCTGATCGGAATCCTCGCGGCCGTCTTCGCGGCGCTCGCCTACGGTACGGCCTCGGTGCTGCAGGCACGAGGCGCGCAGAGCGTAGCCGACACGGGTGCCGGGCCCGGTGAGGCGCCGTCGCTGCGGTCGACCATCGCGGCCATGCTGACGGTGGCGTTCATCGCGGGAATGGCGTTGGACGGCATCGGGTTTCTCGGCAACCTCGTGGCGGCGCGGATGATCCCGCTGTTCCTCGCGCAGCCCATCGTCAGCGCCAATCTGGTCGTGACGGTGGTGCTGGCGACCATCGTGCTGAAAGCAAAGCTGTCCCAGCGTGATTGGATCGCGATCGGCGTCGTCGTGGTGGCGTTGGTGCTGCTCGGGTTCGCCGCGGGCGACGAGGGACGCAAACACGAGTGGTGGCTGCACTGGGCCGTTCTCATCGCGGCGGTGGTCATCCTCGGTCTCGGAGCAGCGATCCTGCCGCGGATGCAGAGTCGGGTCGCGGTGCTGGCAGGTTTGTCCGGCGGTGTGCTGTTCGGCGTTCTCGCCGTGGCGGTCCGAATCCTCGACGGCCTGGACCCCTTCGATCTCGGTGAACTCTTCACCGACCCCGCCCTGTACGCGATCATCCTGGCCGGACCGGGTGGGTTCTACATGTTCACGGTGGCCCTGCAGAAGGGCGCGGTGAGTGCGGCGTCGGCGTCGCTGGTGGTCGGCGAGACCGTGGTGCCCGGCGTTATCGGGATCGTGGTCCTCGGCGACACCGTCCGGGAAGGCTGGGGACCGGTCGCGGTGATCGCGTTCATCGCCGCCGTCATCGGCGCGGTGGTCGTCGCGATGTCGCCGGTCATCGAAGAGGTCGAACGCGCGGGGGAGAGCACGCCGGTCGGCTGAACTGTGCCGTCTATACCGTGTAACCCGTCCAAAATCCGACAACACCGGCATCATTACTGCTCATGCGCCTGACATTGCGGTTCCTGGTGACGCTGACCTCCGTGATCGGCATGGGGGTCTCCCTGTGCCTGGTGGCCCAACCGGTCACCGCCGCGCCGCTGCCGAACCCGGTCGCGGCGCCGAGCCAGCTGCCGTCGCAGGACCCCTTCTATGTCCCGCCCCGCGGCTACGAGAACCGGGTGCCGGGTGCGGTACTGCGGACACGACAGGTTCAACTCGGTTGGCGCGCAACGAATGTGCCGATATCTGCGACACAGATCCTCTACCGCAGCACCAACAACTTCGGCAACCCGACGTCGACGGTCACCACCGTGATCTCACCGCCGGGTGTGGGACCGGGGGCACCGCGTCGTCTGGTGTCCTACCACTCGTTCTACGACGCGCTGGGCTCTCAGTGCGACCCGTCGTACACGCTGCGCGGCGGCAACATGTCCGAGCGGCCGATCGACATCAGCCTGGTCACCGGCCTGATGGCCGCCGGGTACACGGTGTCGGTGCCCGACTACGAAGGGCGTGGCCTGCGCTGGACGATTGCGCGGGAATCCGGCTACGCCGCACTCGACGGTCTCCGGGCGAGCCTGCGTCAGCTTCGTGCTCCGGCACGCACTCCGATCGGACTGTTCGGCTACTCCGGCGGATCGGTGCCGACGGGCTTCGGTGCGGAACTGGCGCCGAAGTACGCGCCGGAGCTGAACATCGTCGGGGCAGCCGCCGGCGGAGTGGTCGTCGATCCCATCCACAACCTGGGCTACGTCAACGGCAAGAAGGACTGGACCGGAGTCATCCCGGCGCTGATGGCGTCTACGACGAGACCTACGGCCTGAACCTGGCCGACTACCTGTCCCCGAAGGGCACGCGCATCCTGCGTCAGGTGGCCGGGCAGTGCATAGAACAATTCGCCGACGCATACCCGGGGCTCACCGACCGTCAGCTCCTGAAGCCCGGGGTCGGTGGCATCCTCGACGTTCCCGGTGCACGCCGGGCACTTTCGGCCAACATCATGGGGACGCTCGGTACCCCGCGGGCGCCGATGATGTTGGGAGTCGGGAACTCCGACGGCGTCGGCGACGGCGTGATGATCGCCGGTGACGTCGCGCGCCTGGCCGGGAGTTTTTGTCGTCGCGGAGTGCCCACGACGTTCACCGAGTACCGCGGCCAGTCACATACGGCGGCGTTCATCCCCTGGAGCGTCGAGGCTCTTGCATTTCTGGACAATCGGTTCGCCGGACGACCGACGGGAGGCTGCTGAAGCAACCGCCCGCCGGCCTCGGACGTCAGTCTGCGTCGGCTGAGGGGTGCTTGTTGGTGCCGCCGTCGGACACCTCGAAGTTCTTCCATTCGCCGTTGTCGTGGACCTGCATGACGGTCCCGAGGCTGTCGTCGGGCGCGGCGACGGTCTTGAACCAGTCGTAAGCACTGGTGGCGTCGTCGAAATCCTTCTCCTCGATGACCTTTTCGTCGGAATCCACGACGCGGTACTGAGCCATGATCTTCTCTCCTCACTGTCGGGTTCGACATCGCGCCTCGGTCGAGGCGCCTCTTGCGACGGTATCCACCCGCCTACCCACCGGAGTTCGACGGCAATCATCGACGTCGGATCGTGCCCGGCCGACAACACGTGCATAACGAACGACTACTGCGCGTTTACGCCGAGATCAGCCGAGCACGAGCAGCAGGGCGCGGCAAGCCTCCTCGCACTGTCGGCAGACGTCGGCACAGATCCGGCAATGCTGATGAAGGTCGGCGTGCTTCGCGCACTCGTCAGCGCAGGTTGCACATGCGACGGCACACGCTTCCAGGGTCTTCCGCACAACCGCGATGCCGGCCTCGGTGCGCCGGAGCAGCACTCGCTCGGTGATGGAACACAGGTCGGCGCAGTCGAGGTCGGCGCGGATGCACTCGACGAGGTGCTCGACGCCGCTCTCGCCGAGGCATGCGTCCGCGCACGAGGTGCAGGCCTGCGTACATTCGGCGCACGCCTGGATACAGGCCGCGAGCACGGCGTCGTCGATGTCGTCGCGGACCGGATGTGCCTCGAGTATCTCGGTCACAGTTGTCATGTGGGGTGGAATACCCCCCATTTCAGGGCTGAAACCGCCCGAGTTCCTGGTCGCCGACCGGCCTTCCGGCGTAGGTCCGTTCGGACGCCGTCATCGCGTCAGTCGAGCTTGCTCGCGCGCAGCTCGTGGCCCTTCGACGTCAGGCAGCGGCCCGACGCCAGGTCCCACTGCCAGCCGTGGAGATTGCAGGTCAGCTTCTCGCCCTCGATGACACCGAACTTGCCGAGATCGGCCTTCAGGTGCGGGCAGCGGCGCTGGATCTCCCAGCCGTCCTTGGTGATCGACGCAGAATCGTCGTGTGCCTCGGCGAACCAGCCGTCGGCGTAGGCGATGCGCTCGTCGGTCAGGCACTTGAAGAAGGTGTACAGGAACTCGTTGTATCCGCCGATGCGCCACGTGGTGAAACGCGTGGACAGGAAGATGGTGTTCACCCAGTCCGGCTCGTTGTCCCGGAGAACCGTGCGCACGAGTTCGGTGGCGATTCGGAAACCGTAGCGGTACTTGCCTTCTCCCTCCTTCGGCTCACGCACGATGCGGTTGGGGAAGTCGAGTACGACGGTCTCGGTGGCGTCGTTCGCCGGACCGCCGCCCGGGGTCATCACCAGGCCGACGGGGTAACCGATGCCGTCGCAGATCAGATCCGACTGGGCCATGATCGGCTCGAAGAGTTCGCGGAGGGCGCCGATCAGCGGTTCCCCCTCGGCGGGCGCCCAGGTGGCCTTGTCCGCGGCGATCACCGGTGCGAACTTCTCCTTCATCCGCTCGAGGTAGGCGCGCTTGTTCTCGCCGAACACGTCGCCCGGCGCGTACGGGTGGCTGACCTCGTTCAGCGTCGAACCGGTGAAGTCGGCGACCGATCCGGAGACCATCATCAGGCCGCGATGCTTCTCGCCGTCGTCGGTGCCGTGGATGCGCATCTGCTCCAGGAAGGTCTCCTGATCGGGGAAGATCGAGGTGTCGTCCGCGGTGTCGGCGGAACCGAAGTCGTTGAGGTGGAAAAGATCTTCGTCGAGGAACATCGGCGGACCGGCCGACGGCACGACCCAGGTCGCACCGACCTGCTCGATGTACGATCGCGCGCGGTCCATTCCGCGCTGACGCTTCTGAGATGCGAAGTTGGCCTTCGACTTCCGCGGGATGTCGTAGACCATCGGGTACCAGATGGCGCCTGAGTACTGCAGCAGGTGCACGTCGACGTGGCCGAACGCGTCATCGATGACGTCGAGGTCGATCGGGCGGGCGTCGTTCATGTTGAAGCAGACGGTCTCGCCGTCGGAGACGACCAGGCCGCTGTC
This sequence comes from Gordonia sp. CNJ-863, assembly GCF_001942325.1. NCBI lineage: Bacteria > Bacillati > Actinomycetota > Actinomycetes > Mycobacteriales > Gordoniaceae > Gordonia > Gordonia sp. CNJ-863. The sequence goes on along the minus strand of NZ_MKKG01000006.1, from coordinate 53,561 downwards.
GCCGATCGGCCCGTCGGCCGGGGCGCGCAGCGCGATGATCATGACGTCGAGCGAACCCTTGTCGTTGGTCACCGTCGTCTTCACCGAGTCGGTGGTTTCGACGAACTTGGTGAAGCCGAGCTTCTCGAGTTCACCACGCAGGTCCGGCACCGGGTAGTCGGGGAGCAGGACCGTCGCGTCCTTGTTGACGTTCTCGCGAAGGTTCTTCTCGTCGAAGTGGTCACGGTGGAGGTGCGAGACGTAGAGGTAGTCGCAGTCGCCGAGCGTCTTCCAGTCGAGCTCGGAATTGTCCGGGAACGGCACCCACGAGGCGAAGTAGGTGGGGTTGACCCAGGGGTCGCAGAGGATCGATCCGGCGTTGGTCTGGATGTGGAAACCGGCGTGACCGATGCTGGTGATCTGCACGAAGGGGGCCTTTCCTGGTGTGCGCGGGGCTGCGCGTCAAAGCACTACAGTCCACCAATGTATCGAGCCGCGCGGACCGCCCGCGTGGGCCATGAGTCCCGCCGCGCGCAGATGCGACGATGAACACATGAGTTCTCCCAAGCTGTGGCGCGGGCAGACGCTCGAGGACCGGTCCACCGACCGGCGCGAGCAGATGCTCGCCGTCGCCGAGACCCTGCTGGGCACCGGCGGTACCGCTGCGGTGACGATGCGGGCCGTCGTGCGCGAGGCCGGCCTCAGCCCCCGCTACTTCTACGAGAGCTTCTCCTCGACCGAGGAGCTGGTCACCGCGGTGTACGACCGCGTCACCGAACAACTCCTCGCTCGGATCGCCGTCATCGAGCGGCCCGCCGACCGGCGGGGAAACGTCCGTGCGCTGCTCGAGGGCTTTCGCGAGTTCTTCCAGGACGAGCCGGGGCGGGCTCGCATCCTGTTGCGCGAACCGCTCGCCGACGACGTCCTCCGCGCCCATCGTGCCGCCACCGTGCCCGGATTCGTCCAGGCCGTCCTGGCCATGGTCACCGACGAGAACTCACTCGCCCCCGAACGCGTCGCGGTGATCTCCTCGGCGCTCACCGGGGCACTCGTGGCGCTCTACCTCGACCACATCGACGGCCGACTCGCCCTCACGCCCGAACAGCTCTCCGACGCCGCCGTCGACCTCGTGTTCGCCGTCACCCGCATCGGTGCCGACCAGGCCTGACCTGCCGCGTCCGATCACTGGTTAAGCTTTCCGGCATGGAACCCGTCTACGACACCGTGATCACCGCCGCCCGCCTGCTGTGGCTGGCCGAAGGTCTCAAGTTCAAGGTGTCGGGCGTCGAGCATGTACCGGCCGAGGGCCCCGGCGTCGTCGCGATCAACCACACCGGCTACCTCGACTTCACCTACGCCGGCATCCCCGCCCATCTGCAGGGACGTCGCAAGGTGCGGTTCATGGCGAAGAAAGAGGTCTTCGACAACAAGATCTCCGGCCCGATCATGCGCTCGCTCAAGCACATCCCCGTCGACCGTACCGCCGGTGCGGACAGCTACCGGGCCGCGGTCGAGTACCTCAAGCGCGGCGAGCTCGTCGGCGTCTACCCGGAGGCGACGATCAGCCGCAGCTTCGAGCTGAAGGCGTTCAAGTCGGGTGCGGCACGCATGGCGATCGAGTCCGGTGCGCCGATCATCCCGACCGTGATCTGGGGTGCCCAGCGCGTGTGGACCAAGGGACATCCGAAGCAGCTCGGCCGCACCGGCTACCCGATCTCGATCGGGGTCTGCGAAGCGCTCGAGCCCACCGGCGATCCCGACGCCCTCACCGCGAAGCTGCACGAGGTCATGAGCGCGAAGTTGCTCGAACTGCAGGACGCCTACGGCGAGCACCCCAAGGGTGAGTTCTGGGTTCCCGCACGCCTCGGCGGGTCGGCACCGACGCTCGAGGAGGCGAACCGCATGGACGCCGAGGAGCAGGCCGAACGCGCCGCCAAGCGCGCTCAGCGTGACAACCGCTGACCGTTAACCTTGGAGGAATGAGCAGCGGGCCGCGTCGAGGACGGGAGCCGGTCTACCGGACCCTGGAGATCATCGCGAACACGCTCGTCCGCGCCCAGGCGCTCGACCTGCACTTCACCGGGGTCCAGAACATCCCGGAGGTCGGCGGCGCGGTGCTGTGCATCAACCACACGGGCTACGTCGACTTCATCCCGGCCGCGTGGATTCCATGCTCCACGAGGTCCAGGACGCCTACGGCCCGCACCCGGCGGGCGAGTTCTGGGTACCGGCACGGCTCGGCGGATCGGCCCCGACACCACCGGAGGCCGCGGTCATCGAGGCCGACGAAGCGCTCCGCAAAGCCGAGGGCCGCGCCCGCAAGGCGGCCGAGAAACAACGTGAGGCCTACCAGGCCCGAGACAGAGGAAACAGATGACATTCGGTCCACCCACCCTCATCGCCAGCGACGTGGACGGGACACTGATCGACGACGACAACCGGGTGTCGTCGCGAACCGTGGCCGCGTTGTCGGCGGCCCGTGCGGCGGGCGTCGAGTTCGTGCTCGCGACCGGTCGCCCGCCCCGGTGGATCGCCGAGATCACCGACCAGTTCGCCGACACCGATGCCTTCGTCCGGTACGCGGTGTGCGCCAACGGCGCCATCATCTACGACGCCGAGCACGACCAGGTCCTGTGGTCGGCCAATCTCGAACCCGACGCCCTCGTGAAGTTGGGTGAGATCGCCTACCAGGAGATCCCGGGGTGTGGCATCGCCGCCGAGCGTGCCGGCCGGTCGGCGCACGACGCGGCGACGCCGCCGTTCGTCGCGAGCGCCGGTTACGAACACGCCTGGCTGAACCCGGATCACGTCGAGGTCGGCGACGACGAGGTGTTCAGCGAACCGGCGGTGAAGCTGCTCGTGCGCAAACCGGACATGCCGAGCGGCGAGATGGCCGCGCGGCTGCAGCCGTTCGTCGGCGACCTCGCCCAGGTGACGTTCTCCACCGACAACGGGCTCGTCGAACTGTCGGTGCCCGGTACGCACAAGGCGTCCGGACTCGCGCGTCTCTGTGAGGCCACCGGTCTCCCCGGCGACGGCCTGATCGCCTTCGGCGACATGCCCAACGACGTCGAGATGCTCACGTGGGCATCCCACGGCGTGGCCATGGGACACGGTCATCAGGCCGCGCTCGACGCCGCCGACGAGATCACCGTCGGCAACAACGACGACGGCGTCGCGAAAGTTCTCGAGCGCTGGTTCGGCTGACGCCCGCTCAGGCGGCGGGTGGGGCGGCTTCCGGTGCCGGTGCCGGTGCCGGTGCGGGTGCTCCCGGCTCGGCGGGAGGTGCTCCTTCCGGTGTCGCCTCGGGCGTCGCCTCCGGGGCCGGCGCAGCGCCACCTGCCAGCGCCCGGACCTGCTCCAGCGCCGAGTAGCCGTGCACGCCGGGGCAGCTGGTGCTGTTGTAGTCGCGGTGGCCGGAGATCATCGGCAGGTTGGATTGAGTCCCGGCCGCGAACTTGGTGCCCGCGAAACCCTCTGACCTGAGGTTCGCGGTGCCCGCAGGGTTCAGACCGGCCTTGCCGAGCCGCCAGCGCAGGAACCGTCCGGCCGCGGCCACTGCCGCCGCGGTGGGCTGCACCTCTTCCAGGTTGCCGATGAACGACAGGCCGACCGTGTCCTTGTTGAATCCGCCGGTGTGGGTGCCCTCCACGTTGCGGTCGAGTCCGCCGAACGCGCCTTCGAAGATCTGTCCGTACTTGTCGACGAGCACGTTGTAGCCGATGTCGCACCAGTTCAGGCTCTGTGCGTGGTACGCGTAGATGCCCCGCACGATCTCGATCGACTGTTGCGGTGTGTAGTCGTTGCTGCCCGCGGTGTGATGCACGATCGCGCCCTTGAGTTGCGGCGAGTACACCGGCTGCGAGCAGCGGATTCCCTCGTCCGCACCCCACTGCTGGCGTGCGACCACCTGCGGTCCGCCGGTCAGCGGGGACAGCAGCGACGAGCCCAGCGACAGCAGCCCCTCGGGGCTGATCAGGGTCGCCTTGAGGGTGTTGAGAGCCGTCTCGGCCAGCTTCGTCACGATCTCGCTCGCGGAGCCGACGGCCAGCTGCGCGAGGTCGCCGCCCTGGGTCTCGGCGGCCGGGATCGCCAGACCGTCCTTCGACGCGGCGACCTGCACCTCACGTGCATCGCCGACCCACACCGGTTCGGTGCCCGCCGGCTTCTCGGCACTCGGGGCGCCGCCCTTCGAGATCTGCTCCAAGACCGTCCACGGACTCCACTTCCCGTCGGGCTGTTTCGCGCGCAGCTTCAGGTCGACGTCGACGGGGCGGTCCCAGGTGAAGGCGACCATCTTGATGGGGTCCTCGCGCACGATGTGCGTCACCGCGGCACCCACCTCGCGCCCGTCACGCATCGTCGTCACGGGAGGGGGAGTGGTGCTCGTCGGTGCGGAAGCCGGATCCGATTCGGTTGTCGGCACGGGCGCCTCGGCGGAAGTGGTCTCCGGGGAGCTCGACTCGGTGGTGCTCGACTCGGTGGTGCTCGAATCGCGGGAAGCGCTCGGCACGATCCCCTTCGGCAGCGGGACCGTCAGATCGGGGAGGGGGAACGCATCGGGATCGATCTCCGGCAGCGTGACGCCGGCGGCGGCGAGGCCCGAGGACGCGACATCGAGGATGGCGGCGGGCAGCTCACGCATCGGTACCTGTTCGATCTCGGTGTTGGAGATCTTCTGCTTGTTGTCGACGAGCCGGGTGTCGCCGGCCTGCGGGCCTGAGGTGCTCGCGATCACCGCGAACGGACTCGCGACGACCGCCGCGGCGATGGCCGCGAGAGCGATCGAATGCTTCGGTCGGGGGTAACGCACTGGGGTCTCCTCGCCGGAGGGGGGATCCGGTCATCGATGCGATGTGTGCAGCCTCGCGCGCCGGGCGGGCGTCGAGGCGTGCTCGGTGTCGGCCGCCATCGTGATGCGGATCGGCGCTTCGTGGACATGACACACGCCGACGTCTGACCACTCGTGACTCTCTTGTTACTTATGAGGCCTGTGTTACTGGTGATATTCATGAGGTCACGATCCGGGAGACAACTCGTGATCCGGTTGTGATCTGCTCGACTTGGTGAACGCGAATGAGGTTCACTAATGTCACTTAAGTCCCAATCGTCACATCGGCCACGATTGAGTGAAAGTTGCAGCTTGCTGGAACTTCTGAGGCTGGTGTCGTCGCGACCGAAGGATGTGTTCTGTAGTGAACGAAGCCCGACCCAGACGGCTCCTGCCGGGGAGGCCGGCGACCGGCTCCCGGCCCGCACGGACTCGCGGAAAGTTGCTGACCTGGGCCGCGGCCGGGCTCGCGCCCGCACTGCTGGCCGGAGGACTCGTTGCCGCGAGTTCGACGGAATCGACCCCCGGGGTCGAGCTTTCGGTCGGGTCGACGGTGACGCTGATCGGGCACGGTCATGGCCACGGCCGCGGAATGGGGCAATGGGGTGCGTACGGCTACGCCCGTAAGGGCTGGTCGGCACAGCAGATCCTGCGTCACTTCTACGGTGGAACCACCGCGGGGAAGGTGGACAGGCCCGAGATCATCGTGGCCCTCACGGGTCAGAACTCGGTGAATGTGCATGCGGACGCCGGAATGCGCGTCGGAGGTCAGACGGTGGCTCCCGGACAGGCGGTCAGCCTGTCCGGGGGCACGGCCGCCATTCGCAGCGGCTGCGGCGGTAACGTGCTCCGCTCCGTCCCGGCCACGTTCGTCGAACCGCTGAGCATGGCGCCGAACCGGCCCGCGGCCGAGTTCCTCAAGTTCTGTGGTTCCGAGAAGGCCTACCGAGGCGCATTGGGCCTCGAAGGTGGACGCGTGGTCAACCGCATCCACATCGACGACTACGTCAAGGGCGTCATCCCGCGTGAGAGCCTGCCCGCCTGGGCCGACTCCGGCGGCGCGGCGGCACTGCAGGCGCAAGCCGTCGCCGCCCGCACCTATGCACTCGCCGCGATCGCCGGCGGCAAGAAGATCGACGACACCCAGAACTCCCAGGTGTACGGCGGCGTCTCCGGCGAGGATCGTCGGACCAATGTGGCGGCCGACGCGACCGCAGGCCAGATCCTGCTGCAGAACGGCCAGCCCGCGTTCACCGAGTTCTCCGCCTCGACGGGTGGCTTCTCGGCCGGCGGCCGCTTCCCGGCCGTACCCGACGAGGGTGACACGGTCTCGCCCAATCACAACTGGACCGTGACCGTCTCGGCCGGCACCATCGGCTCGGCCTTCGGTGTGGGTGCTCTCCGGAGCTTCGAAGTGGTCGAGGCCAACGGCCTCGGAGCCGAACACGGCCGCGCTGTCAAGGTCCGTGCCGTGGGTTCCGGCGGAACCTCCGAGGTCTCTGGCGAAGAGGCACGCACCAAACTGAAGCTGAAGTCGTCGTGGTTCACCGTGCAGGGCCAGCCGGCGCCGCGCATCGTCAAGCCGCCCACCGGACCGTCCGGGCCCTCACTGGGACTCGACTTCGGTAGCTTCGGGCAGTTCGTCGACCAGATCATTCCCGGCGGCGCGAAGTTCCTGGAGATCGCCGCGTCGGCCATGGACGGCAAGTTCGCCGACCTAGGCGGGCTCTCCGGCCCCCTCGGAGAGGCGATGGGGCTCCCGTCGCTGACCCCGGACGCCGCGGGCGTCACGCAGGTCTACGAGAAGGGGATGATGTTCTTCACCCCTGCCACGGGACCGCGCGTGCTGGTCGGCAAGAGTCTCGAGCAGTTCCAGGAACGCGGCGGCATCCCGGCGCTGGGGTTCCCCAAGGACGACGGGCTCGGCTAGGAGCTCTCCGGCCCGGCTACGACGATCTGCGCCGCGACATCGACCAGCTTGGTGTTGGTGTCCTGTGACAGACGGGCGAGCAGCGCGAACGCGCCGTTGGCGTCGAGCTTGTAGCGCTCCATGATCATGCCCTTGGCCTGACCGATGATGTCGCGCGAGCTGAGCGCCGCCCGGAGCTGCTGCTTCTCCTGGATGGCGCCGAACGCGGTCGCGGCATGTGCGGCGAACAATTCGCCCAGCAGGCGCGCCTCGGATGGGAATGCGTGGGGACGGGTGCTGTGCAGGTTCAGCGCGCCGAAGTCGTCGCCGTCGATGTAGAGGAAGAAGCATGCCATCGAGCGGATGCCGATGTCGGCGGCCTCCGCGGCGAACCGCGGCCAGCGTTCGTCGACCAGCATGTCGTCGATCCACACGGTCACGTCGTTGACCGCGGCACGGATGCACGGCCCCTCGCCGAGCTCACGCTGCAGTTCGTCGGCCTCGCCGCCCAGGTCGCCGATGATCACCGGGGTCTCGACGACGCCGTTGGTCACGAGGGTCACCGATGCGTACTCCGCGCCCGGGATGGCGTCGACCGCATACTTGGTCATCGCCCGCACCGCAGTCTCGGTGTCGTCGCTCTGTTTGCGCATCTCGCCGGCGATGCGCGTCATCTGCGCCGAGAAATCCGTCACCTCGGTCACTCCTGCCTCCTCGAGAGACCGCGTTCCACGCGTCTCAGCCGGACCGACAGCTGAGCGCAGGAAACGAAACACTCGTTTGTCGAGGATCTATTATGCCGGATCGTATAACCCCTAGGAACTGACGAGTCCCTCTCGTTGCGCAACCGACCGTTCAGGTGACAAATGGAGAACATCGAGTCGGAAATCGGTGTCGGAGTACGACGTCGAGGCCACCATCGGAGACTCGGCCAGAGCGGCGTGGACGTCGTCACCCGACTGGGGATATTCGTCGACGGGCCAGCGCCAGTGGACGGCGACGACCTCCCCACCCGGAGCGAGGGCCGCGGGTAACCGGGCGATCAGTTCGGCGAGGGCGGTCCTGTCCAGGTAGTACAGCACCTCGCTGAGAACGATGAGGTCGAAGCGCTTCGACGGCCAGTCGGCCACGATGTCGCCGACCCGGACATCGACGTGCGGGTGCCCGGTGAGCCGCTGGCGGGCGAGGTCGACGGCGCGCGGGCTCACGTCCGTGCACATCAGCCGATCGCACCGCGTGGCCAGCCCCCCGCTGAGCACACCGATCGAGCATCCGGGTTCGAAGGCCGATCGGTAACGCGGCTTGGTCAGTGCGGCGAGCGTGAGTGCGTACTTGCGCTGTTCGTACCACCGCGAGGTGAATCCCCACGGATCGTCGTTCCCCGCGTACATGTCGTGAAAGTAGCTGTCCGGCAGTCTCATACGAACACGAACTCCCGATGGCGGAGCAATCTGGCCAGGATGTGCGGACCGAGGACGACGGCGTCCTCGGGTGCGTCCGACAGTGCATCGACCTGGGTGACGAAGGCCTCGACCGCCGCACGTTTGCGCTCGAGTGCCTCGTCGTCGAGGTCGAAGGTCTGCACCCGATGCCACGGGACGGCCGGGTCGTCGGGAGTTGCCCAGTGCCACATCCAGATCGGGTACATCCACAACGGCACACCGAACCGGTCGCCGACCCGTCGGGCGCAGCGGCCCACCGTCTCGTGGTCGGGGTGGCCGTCGTGCGCCCACACGGCCAGCAGGCCGGTGGCGACGTCCGGTTTCTCGGCGAGCACCCGGGACACGATCGCCTCGACCTCCTCCTCGTGTTCGGCGAGGGTGCCGTCGGGGAGGCCGCACCATCGCGATGGGGATAGGCCCAATAGTGCTGTCGCCGAATCGAGTTCGGTGCGCCGTCGACCGGCGAGCTGTTCCGGTGTGAGTGTCGGCGAGCCCGGGTGCGACGCCGCTCCGTCGGACAGGCACACCGTCACCACCTCGATCCCGCGGCGCGCGGCTGCGGAGATCAGTGCCCCGACCCCGAGCACCTCGTCGTCGGGATGCGCGGACAGCACGACGAGACGCTCCACCGACAGGTCGACGCCCGGCCACCGCCCCCGGGTGGCGAACCAGCGTTGCCACTCCGCCTCCGGGGTTCCCGTCTCTGCCACCGGGGTCGCGGCGAAACGTTCCGACATGCTGCCGGCATCCGAGGTCATGAATCCTCCTCCGACGAATCCGCGAGGGGGCCCGGGATGTTCTCGTCGACGAGTGACCCGAGAACCGCGAGGTCGGCGTCGGCGTGTGACTGCCGGATGTAGACGGTGAGGTCGGCGACCGCCTGTGCGTGATCGGGATCGGCGACCAGCGGCCCGGGGCCGAGCGCACGACCGACCCGGTCGATGACGGCGGTGGCGATCTGTTCGATCGACCACCGCAGGGCGAATGCCTCGCGCTGCGACGGAGCGGTGGGATCGGCGTCGATGTGCCGGGCAGCGGCTTCGATCGCGGCCCACCCGGTCGCGAGCTGTGCATCCACCGCACCCGCGTGCATCCGCAGGAGAGGGTCGTCGGAACGGCTCACCGCGCGGTACAGCGGTCGGGCGACGCGCCGAGCTCCGCCGAACCAGCACGCCGCGACTCCCATCCCGCCGTGCCAGAAGCCGGGACGGGCGAGATACGCCCCGACCCGACCGACTGCCGTAGCGGGCACCGAGTCGAAGGTGACGGTCCCGGTGTCGGTGGCGCGCATGCCGGCGGCGTGCCAGGACGAGAAGTCGGTGGACACGCCGGGGTGCCGCAGGTCGACTGCGAACAGGCGATTGCCGTCGGCCGTCGCGGCCGTGACGAGCGCATGGGTGCACGCCCCCGCGCCCGAGCACCACTCCTTGACGCCGACGAGCTCGAATCCGTCCGCGACCGACCGGGCGTCGACCCCCGTCCCAGGCGGCTGAGCAGCCCAGACACCCCAGAACTCGCCCGGACGGACCCCGCCGCCGACGATCTCGCCGAGAATGGCGTCGGCGTCGGCGTGCGCCTCGACGAGCCGCCCGGTGCTGATGTCGTCGGAGCAGAGGCGGGTGAGCGCAGCGAAGCGCCCGAGCGTCGTACCGGTGCCGGGCCGCGGCAGGCCGAACCCGGCGGAGTCGACGATCCCGCGGGCGGCTTCGGTGCTCATCGGGACGCCTCGGGAGCTTGATCGGTGAGTTCACGAAGATAAGAGGCGAAACCATCGACGGTCCGGCCGATCCGTCGCGTCGACGTACGAACCGGGGCATCGGCGCCCCACACGATCGGCACGGCGGAATCCTCGAGCCGCCGGACGAGGTCGACGTCCTCGTGCGCGTCGAGCTCCCGGAATCCGCCCGCTGCGGCATACGCGGTCGCTCGTATGCCCAGATTTGCCCCGTGCACGTGACGGTGACCGGGTCGGGCGTCGTAGCGGGCGTCGAACATCGACCCGATTCCCCGCGGCCATCCGTCGAAGCCGTCCGGAGTGACTATCCCCACGAAAGCGTCCGCACCGGAGTCCGCCGCCTCCACGTGGGTGAGCAGCCAGTCGGGCGGCACCGCCGAGTCGGCATCGGTCGTCGCGAACCAGGTGGTGTCGGCCGGTGTCGGTGATGCCGCGGCGAAGCCCGCCCGCCGCGCGGCACCGACGCACCTGGCGGTCACGTGCAGTGTCGTCACGTGGTCGGGTACCGCACCGGCGGAGTCGTCGTCGCAGGAGTCGAGCACCACGATCACCTGCACCGATTGCCGAAGTCCCGCGACCGCGGCGTCGAGTGCGGCGAGACAGGAGGGGAGTAGGACCTGCTCGTTGTGGGCGGGCACGACGACCACGATGTCCGTGATGGCGGACGCCACCGCGGGAGGTGGCATTGCAGCCACGGGTGCCGACAACTCAGGCGATGACGTCACGGTGCCCCGAACTACTCGAGAAGCAGAGGAACCGGCCCGATGGCTGCAGACCGACGATCGAACATTACCCGGCGACCACCGTGGCTCGGAGAATCATCAGGAAGGGTCCGTTACCCTGAGGACCCGTGGCAACCACTAGCAGCTTTGACCTGATCGTCGTCGGCTCCGGATTCTTCGGTCTCACCGTCGCCGAGCGGGCGGCCACCCAGCTGGGCAAGCGGGTCCTCGTGATCGAACGGCGCAACCATCTCGGTGGCAACGCCTACTCCGAGGCCGAGCCGACGACCGGTATCGAGGTCCACAAGTACGGCGCCCACCTGTTCCACACCTCCAACGACCGGGTGTGGGAGTACGTGAACCAGTTCACCGACTTCACGAACTACCAGCACCGCGTCTTCGCGCTGCACAACGGGCAGGCCTACCAGTTCCCGATGGGTCTCGGCCTCATCAGCCAGTTCTTCGGTCGCTATTTCTCGCCCGACGAGGCGCGCAAGCTGATCGCCGAGCAGGCCGGCGAGATCGACACCGCCGATGCCAAGAACCTCGAAGAGAAGGCGATCAGCCTCATCGGGCGGCCGCTCTACGAGGCGTTCATCAAGCACTACACCGCCAAGCAGTGGCAGACCGATCCCACCGAGCTGCCCGCGGGCAACATCACCCGGCTCCCGGTCCGGTACACCTTCGACAACCGGTACTTCAACGACAAGTACGAGGGCTTGCCGGTCGACGGTTACACCGCCTGGCTGGAGAACATGGCCGCCGACGAGCGCATCGAGGTCCGCCTGTCGACCGACTGGTTCGCCGTCCGCGACGAGCTGCGGGAGCAGAACCCGGACGCACCGGTCGTCTACACCGGCCCGCTGGACCGCTACTTCGAGTACTCGGCCGGCCGACTCGGCTGGCGCACACTCGATTTCGAGACCGAGGTACTCGACACCGGCGATTTCCAGGGCACCCCGGTGATGAACTACAACGACGCCGACGTGCCGTACACGCGGATTCACGAGTTCCGTCACTTCCATCCGGAGCGGGACTCCTACCCCGCGGACAAGACCGTCATCATGCGCGAGTTCAGCCGCTTCGCCAACGACGACGACGAGCCGTACTACCCGATCAACACCGCCGACGACCGGGCCAAGCTCTCGGCCTACCGTGAACTCGCCCGGACCGAGACCGCCAGTGCGAACGTGTTGTTCGGTGGTCGTCTCGGCACCTACCAGTACCTCGACATGCACATGGCGATCGCCAGCGCGCTCACCATGTTCGACAACACCCTGGCGCCGCATCTGCGTGACGGTGCGCCGCTGGTGTCCGACCCCGCAGGAGCCGAATAGATGACGGTGACCCCCGTGAACCAGGCCGAGATCCCCGATGCGGGCATCGGGCCGTCGAAGGCGAAATCCCTTCTGCAGCGCGTCATCTTCCCGCGCGCGGGTGAGCCGCTCGACGTGCGGTCGCTGTACCTGCTCGAGTCGGACTCCAACAACCGGCGGGCGCATGCGCCGAGCCGGACCTCGGTGCTGCTCGGCGGCGAATCGGAGGTCAGCTTCGAGACCTACTTCAACGGCTTCGCGGCCGCCTACTGGCGCCGCTGGAGCATCCTGGACTCGGTCGTGCTGCGCATCGAGGTGGTCGGCACCGCTCGAGTCGACCTGTATCGCTCCAAGATCGACGGCTCGCGCATCGGCATCGGCGGCGACCTGATCGCCACCGACGAACATGGCCGCGGTGTGGTCGAATTCGAACTCGACCTCGGCCCGTTCGAGGACGGTGGCTGGATCTGGTTCGACATCACCACTGACACCGACACCGAGATCGTCTCCGCCGGTTGGTATTCGCCGATCGACGCGCCGACCTCCGACGCCGACACCAAGCGCGTCACCGTCGGCATCCCGACCTTCAACCGGCCCACCGACGCGGTGAACGCGTTGGCCGCGTTGACCTCCGACCCGATGGTCGACGAGGTCATCGACGCGGTCATGATGCCCGACCAGGGCACCAAGAAGGTCGTCGACGAGCCGGGGTACGCCGAGGCCGCCGCGGCTCTCGGGGACCGGCTCCGCATCTTCGACCAGGGCAACCTCGGCGGCTCGGGCGGCTACGCGCGCATCATGTACGAGGCGCTGCGACTCACCGATTCGCCGTACATCCTCTACATGGACGACGACATCGCCATCGAGCCCGACTCGATCCTGCGCGCGCTCGCCATGTCGCGATTCGCCAAGTCCCCCATGCTCGTCGGCGGGCAGATGCTCAACCTGCAGGACCGCAGTCACCTGCACTGCATGGGCGAGGTCATCCGCCGCGACACCTTCATGTGGACCGCTGCGCCGTTCGTCGAATACGACCACAACTTCTCCGAATACCCGCTGCGGGATCGTGAGAACTCGAAGAACCTGCACCGCCGGATCGATGTCGAGGGCAACGGCTGGTGGATGTGCATGATCCCCCGCGAATGCGCCGAGACCATCGGCCTGCCGATGCCGCTGTTCATCAAGTGGGACGACTGGGAATTCGCGCTGCGTGCGGCCAAGGCCGGGTACCCGACGGCCACCATCCCGGGCATCGCGATCTGGCACATGGCGTGGAGCGACAAGGACGACGCCATCGACTGGCAGGCGTACTTCCACCTGCGCAACCGGCTCGTCGTCGCGTCCATCCACCATGACGGTCCGATCAAGGGCATCATCCGCTCGATGACCAAGGCGACCGCGAAACACCTTCTGTGCCTCGAGTATTCGACGGTCGCCATCCAGAACGAGGCGATCCGCGACTTCCTCGCCGGGCCCGAGCACATCCGCAGCCTGCTGCCGACCGCGCTGCCCAAGGTCGCGGCGATGCGCAAGGAGTTCCCGGACGCCGTCGTGCTGCCGTCGGCCACCGAGCTGCCCCGAACCTCCGGTGAGGCAACGCATCTGGGTACCTCGATCCCGCTGAACCCGATCAGCAAGGTCAAGGCGCTGGCCGCTGCCGTCGTCAACAACGCGCGCCCCGCCGACCCGCGGCATCACGAGGTCCCGCAGGCGAACTACCCGCCGATCGAGGCGCGCTGGTTCTCCCTCGGCCGCGTCGACGGTGTCACCGTCACCACGGCCGACGGTCGGGGAGTGGTGTACCGGCAGCGTGATCGCGAGAAGATGATCGCGCTCGCGCGTGAGCATTTCGCTCTGATCAAAGAACTTCAGGACAAGTTCGGCGACATGAAGCAGCAGTACCGCGCCGCACATCGTGAGTTGACCAGTAAGGAGAGCTGGGCGGGTGTCTTCGGAATCGAGTAGTCCCGACGTGCAGGCTGAGGAGTCGACAAAGCTCCCGGCCGACGACGCCCCCAGGCCCCTCGCGGGTGAGGAGAAGGTCCTCGTCGCCATCCAGACGGGCATCGGTTCCCGCCCGGGTGTGCGGTCGGCGGCGCGCGGTCTGTCGCACTTCGGCGAGCACGCCCTGGGCTGGCTGGCCATCTCGGGCGCCGGCTGGACGCTGGCGCGTGCCCGTGGCGATGTGCGATCGCAGCAGTTGTGGATCGAAGCCGGTGTGGGTGCCTTCGGCGCACACGCGGCCTCGGTGATCATCAAGCGCATCGTGCGCCGGCCCCGGCCGGCCCACCCGGCCATCGACATCGGGGTGTCCACGCCGAGCAAGCTGAGCTTCCCGTCGTCGCACGCCACCTCGACCACGGCAGCGGCGATCCTCATCGGCCGGGCGGCCGGCTGGGACGCCAGGGTGTTGCCCGCCGCGTTGGTGCCGCCGATGCTCCTGTCGCGTCTCGTACTCGGCGTTCACTATCCGACAGACGTCACCGCGGGTGCCGCGATCGGTGCCGCGAGCGCAGCGGCGGTCATCGCGGGCGATAAGGTGCTGCTCGAACCCACCCGGAATGCTCCGGCTTCAGGACGTGCCCGTCGCGCGGCGCGCGTCCTGACCCGGCTCGGCCTCACGGCCGCGGTGCCCGGCGGGCCGCTGCGACTCGCCGCGTCCCCCGTCATCGCACGGGTGACACGACACAGGGAGAGTGCATGAGCGAGGAGCCGATCGAGCACGGGAAGGTCGCCGGGCCCCCGAAGAACCTGACCGCCGGGCTGATCAAGGCGATCCGCCCGCGGCAATGGGTGAAGAACGTCCTGGTGCTCGCTGCGCCGCTGGCCGCGGGCAACATCACCGACGCCTCGGTGCTGGCCTCCGCAGGAATCGCGTTCGTCGCGTTCTGCCTCGCCGCGTCGAGCATCTACCTGGTCAACGACGCGATGGACGTCGAGTCCGACCGTAATCACCCGACCAAGCGGTTCCGTCCGATCGCCGCCGGCGTGGTCCCGGTGCCGCTGGCCTACGGCCTCGCAGCGGTGCTGCTGGCCGCGTCGATCGGCATCTCCTTCCTGGCGAACTGGCAGACCGCGGTGGTCATCGCGATCTACCTGGTCATCCAGCTCGGTTACTGCTTCGGCCTCAAGAACCAGGCCGTCATCGACATCTGCATCGTGTCGTCGGGATTCCTGCTGCGCGCGATCGCCGGCGGTGTCGCCGCCGAGATCGTGCTGTCGCAGTGGTTCCTGCTCGTCATGGCCTTCGGCTCGCTGTTCATGGCGGCCGGCAAGCGGTACGCCGAGCTGCAGCTCGCCGAGCGCACCGGCGCCAAGATCCGCAAGGCGCTTGAGTACTACACGACCACCTACCTGCGTTTCGTGTGGACGTTGTCGGCCACCGGCGTCGTCGTCTTCTACGGACTCTGGGCCTTCGACAAGGGCTCCGACCATGACACCAACGTCGCGTACGCGATCTCGATGGTGCCGTTCACGGTCGCGATCCTTCGCTATGCGGTCGACGTCGACGGCGGTGCGGCGGGCGAACCCGAGGAGATCGCCCTCGGCGACCGTGTACTGCAGCTGCTGGCCGTGGCCTGGTTAGTATGCGTGGGTGTCGCGGTCTATGCAGTCAATTGACGGTCTGCAGTCCACCGACGGTGTCGGTATCGATTCCGTCGACGAACCCGAGGTAGAAGGCACCCGGGCGTCTGGCACGCCCGTCATCGACAAGGCGCGCCGACGTCTCGCCGCGGTCAGTTTCCTGATCGGCGCAGTCGCCGTCAGCACGTTCTTCGCGATCGGGGCCTGGCAGCGGCGGTGGATCGCCGACGACGGTCTGATCGTGCTGCGCACGCTGCGGAACCTCTTCGCGGGCAACGGACCGGTGTTCAACGCGGGCGAACGCGTCGAGGCCAACACCTCGACCGCCTGGACCTACCTGCTGTGGTTCTGGGCGTGGGTCACCGACGGCCAGCTCGAGTACGTCGCCCTCTGGGTGGCCCTGGTGTGCTCGGTCGCCGCGATCCCGATCGCCATGTACGGCAGCGCACGTCTCTACGGCAACCGCCTGGGCGGCATCACCGGTGACGGCTGGACGCTGCTGCTCCCGTTCGGCGCCATCATCTACATCGCCATCCCCCCGGCCCGCGACTTCGCGACGAGCGGACTGGAGAACGGCCTCTGTATCTTCTGGGCCGCCGTCCTGTGGTGTCAGCTCGTCGCCTGGCTCGACGCGGTCCTCAGTCCACGCGCAAGGCCTCGGCGGCGACGCTCGCGCTCGCGTTCACCGCGGGTCTCGCACCATTGATCCGGCCCGAGCTCACCGTGTTCGGCGGACTGGTGCTGGTGCTGGTCTTCTTCGCGCCGCTCGGCTGGAAGATGCGCCTCGGCGTGGCCGTCGTCGCCGGTGCCCTGCCGGTGGGTTACCAGATCTTCCGGATGGGCTACTACGCCCTCCTGGTCCCCAACCCGGCGGTCGCCAAGGACGCCAGCGGTGCCAAGTGGGAGCAGGGTTTCGCCTATCTGACCA
The DNA here is from genome assembly GCF_001942325.1 of Gordonia sp. CNJ-863. Lineage (NCBI taxonomy): Bacteria > Bacillati > Actinomycetota > Actinomycetes > Mycobacteriales > Gordoniaceae > Gordonia > Gordonia sp. CNJ-863. Next base: position 37,114 of record NZ_MKKG01000006.1, on the reverse strand, counting down.
ACCTGTTCGGTCCGTACATTCTGGTGCTGCCGGTCGTGCTGGCCGTCGTCGCCGGTGTGATCCTCATCGTCGGCGCACGTCTACGCGCGGATGCCGGTGCGAGCACGGCCGATACCGACCGCTCCCGGCCGGCCGCGCTGTCGGCCCGGCTCCAGTCGTCGACCGCCGTGGTGACCGTGGTCGCCGTCGCCGGTCTCGTCCTGATCGTCTACTGGATCCGCCAGGGCGGCGACTTCATGCACGGCCGCGTGCTGCTCGTGCCGCTGTTCGTGACGCTGCTGCCGCTCATGGTCGTGCCGCTGACGGTCCCCGCGCACCTCGGTGCCGCCTTCGGCCGGCGTCGTGCCGTGGAGAAGTCCGTCATCGACGACGATCCGGAACCCGTCGAGGTGTCCCCGGCCGAACGTCGCCGGACCCGCGTCGGACTGGCCGGTGCGGTCGCCATGGCCGGACTGTGGATCACCGTCCTGGTCTGGGGGATCAGCACCCACGCGAACGTGCTTCCCAATGCCGGCATCGACATCGGACGCAGCGGCATCGTCGACGAGCGTCGCTTCTACGTGACGAACATGGGCAACGAGAACCCGGTGACCGCCGAGGACTACCTCGCCTACCCGCGCATGAGCGCGATGGTCGAGAAGATCGACAAGTATCGCGAGGACGGCGGCGTCATCCTGCCGTCGTTCAACTACGACGAGTGGTACGTCGCGCAGCTGCCCGCGGTGATGCCCCGTGGGGCCGAGCGCAAGGTGACGGTCTACTTCCTCAATCTCGGCATGACGAGCATGAACGCGCCTCTCGACGTGCGCGTCATCGACCAGATGGGTCTGGCGTACCCGCTCGCCGCTCACACCGAGCGGCTCGAGGACGGCCGTATCGGGCACGACAAGATCCTGCCCAGCGAATGGGTCGTCGCCGAGGCCGGGGCCTACCCGCGCAAGCCGGTCCTGCCGGGGTACCTCGACGAGGACCTCGTCCGCCAGGCGCAGGTGGCCCTGCAATGCCCCGAGACGAAGGACCGGTTCGCCTCCTTCGAGGGACCGTGGTCGTTCACCCGCTTCAAGCACAACCTGAAGCAGGCGTTCACGTTCAACAGCTATCGGATCCAGCGGGAACCGGAGTACGAGATCGCCCGGTGCGGACTCGAGATGCCGCCGCCCGTGAATCCGGACTAGTCGGACATCCGAGGGTCACGCGGGTGCGCGCGACTCTCACATACGAACCCAAACAAACCCGCAGAGAACCCGTACTCTGCCCTGAGGACTTGCCCCGGAACATCTCGGATCGGTAACGTCCCGGCGTCAGAGGTCGATAATCCGGTCGTGACCGAGGTGTCGTGGCAAGTGCCGGGGCACGCTCGGTGGCGGGGGTTGTGATCGCTATCACAAGGTTTGTCACGCTCGGGGGCATCGAATAGGCTCGCCGACGGCGAATCGCATGCGAGATCGGCTCGGAACCATCGTCGCGCCGCGCACAGCGCCGGGCGACGAGAGATGTGAGACGCACAAGAACCGGTCGGGTTCTGCGGGAGGCGAGACCTCCCCGATCCGATCGGCCGAAGAGGGAGATTCTGTACATGCGTGAAGCTGCCACTCAGGCGAACAAGCCTGCGCGCGGCCGGATGGGTAACCGGCTGGTCGCCGCACTCGTAGCCGTGCTGACAGTTGTGGGTCTCACCGGCGTGGTCGCCGGACAGGCCACCGCCCGTATCGGCGGAACGCAGGTCGGCAAGCAGGAATTCTTCATCAACGGCTGCGGAATGCCCGATGTGAAGGTCCGCGCCTGGAAGCGACCGGGCAACTACAAGACCGTCATCCTGCTCGACGGCATGCGCGCCCAGTACGACTACAGCGGCTGGGAGATCAACACCAACGTCCAGGAGATGGTGAAATCCGGCGTCAACGTCGTCGAGCCCATCGGTGGACCGGCCAGCTTCTACACCGACTGGGATGCACCCAGTAACTTCAACGGCCAGAAGTACCGGTACCGCTGGAACTGCGCCATCACCAGGTCGCTGGTCGGCGCCCTCGACAAGCGCGGTTTCCGCGTCGGGCCGTCGAACCGCTACGCGATCATGGGCCTGTCGATGGGCGGTAACGCGGCCCTCGTCATCGGCGCGCAGAACCGCCAGCACTTCGACCGTGCCGGCTCGCTGTCGGGCTACAACTTCCTCAGCGCTCCGGGTATGCGCACCGCACTGCGCCTGGCGATGTTCGACGTCGATCCCAAGCCGTGGAACATCGACGCCATGTGGGGCCCGCCGTGGAGCATCCGCTGGTTCCAGAACGATCCCTTCTGGAACATCGGCAACATGCGCGGCATGAAGCTCTTCGTGGGCTCGGGCAACGGTCTCTTCGGCCGGTACAACGCACTGCCGAACGTGTTCGACGACCTGTTCAAGGGTTCGACGCTGGAGCTGCTGGCGTTCACGCAGTCGAAGGCCTTCGAGGCAGCCGCGTTCGTCCAGGGCGTGCCGCTCATGACGTACTACGCCAATGGCACGCACGCTTGGGGCTACTGGCAGGACATGGTCTGGAACGCCAAGAACCGCGGATTCTTCCGCTGATCGGCAACAGACCGGCCTGACACGGCCTTCACGGCGCCCCGTCCGGGATTCCCGGGCGGGGCGTCGTCGTGTTCCCGGGACGAACTGCCACCGGCCCCTCTTGGTATCAACTGTCACACAAATCCCACGAGTCACAGCGTGGCGTTCGGACACCGGGGCCGGATTCCGTGTAAGAAACTCCTGAGGCGTTTGGTAATGATGATGCAGTTGTGACTGACGGGGAATCGGTCAGGACGTGCGGACGCCGTTGTACTGGGTCGAAGGAGTTCTGGAGAGTGATGCGGCGAAACAGTGGTACACGACCGTTCGGTGCCCGAGTGGCCTGGCGAACGGTGATGGCCGCCGTGGTGGCGATGATGGCCGTGATGACACTTGTCGTGGGTCAGGGCCTTGCGGGCGCCGAACCCGCGCCGGCACCTGCCCCGGCCTCGCCGGCTGCCCCGGCACCGGCATCTCCGGCTGCGCCCCCGTCATCGGCGGCGCCGGCAGCCGCACCGGCCCCGGTTCCGCCGGGCAAGGTGACCAACACGTACTGGTACACCGATCGCCGGGTCGCCCTCTGGGTGTACTCGCCGTCGATGAACACCAACATCCAGGTGCAGATCCTCCTGGCGCGCGACTGGCACGCCAAGCCCAAGGAGAAGTTCCCGCAGCTGACGATGCTCGACGGCCTGCGTGCGCAGGACGATCAGAGCGGTTGGGTTCTCAACACCAAGATCGTCGACTTCTACAAGGACAAGAACGTCAACGTCATCCTGCCGATCGGTGGCGAGTCGAGCTTCTACACCGACTGGAAGGAACCCGACCGCGGCAAGAACTACAAGTGGGAGACGTTCCTCATGCGGGAACTGCCGCCCATCCTCGAGAACGACTGGCGTTCGACGGACGTCCGTGGCATCGAGGGTCTGTCGATGGGTGGTTCGGCCGCGATGATGCTGGCCGCGCGCAACCCCGGCTTCTACAAGTTCGCTGCGTCGTTCTCCGGCATCCTGCAGTTCAGCTCCTTCGGTATGCCGCAGGCCATCCAGTTCGCCGTCCGTGACGGCGGCGGCTACGACTCGATGAAGATGTTCGGCCCGCCCTCCGACCCGGCCTGGAAGGAACACGATCCGTACGTCCTGGCCGACAAGCTGCAGGGCACGAGTCTCTACATCTCCTCCGGCAACGGCATGGTCGGCGCGCACGACAAGCCGTCCGACATCCCGCTGCTCGCGACGAACTACTCCGGCGTGGGTCTGGAGATGCTCAGCCGCGTCACGTCCCAGCAGTTCGCGGTTCAGTTGAACCGCAAGGGGATTCCGGGACAGGCGGTCTACCGTCCGTCCGGCACGCACACCTGGCCGTACTGGGAGTTCGAGATGATGCAGGCGTGGCCGCAGGCCGCGGCCGCACTCGGTCTCTCGCGCGACGCGGTGGCCTGCCGTGTCGACGGCGCCTTCCGCAAGCTCTGGGACGCCAACAAGGGCGATCTGGGCGGTTGCCTGACCCCGTCGTACGGCGTCCCCGGTGGCAAGGCCCAGGACTTCGCCAACGGCCGCATCTTCACCGGCCCGAAGGGCCCGAAGATCGTGACCGGTGCCATCGGCGGTGCCTACGTGGCCGCCGGCGGTCCGGGCGGGCGTCTCGGCAAGCCGCTGAGCAACGAGGAGCCGACCCGCGACGGCAAGGGCCGGGTCAACTACTTCGAACACGGCCGCATCACCTGGACGGCCAAGGACGGCACCAAGGTTCTGAAGTGACTGCCCAACCTCGACCGCACGTGTGCGGGCGCTGAGACTTCGCTGAGGAATCGAGGCGTTCGTGCAGGTCGCGCCGGTGGGCGGGATCGTCGAGGTGCGTGGGGACGGTAGCCTGACGGAGCGTGCGGTGCAGTGTCCGACTGTGCCGCGTCCGGCGGGATAGAGGTTCGACAGGAAGTGGCGATGACAACGAAGTGTGCTCGGCTGGTGTTGCCCTTGGCGGGGCTCGCACTCGCGCTCGGTTCGGTCTCGGCGTGCTCCGACGACTCGACGGCCAGTGCACCGATCACCAACAACCCGGTCACCACCACGTCGCTGTACTCGGCCGCGGGATCGTCCACACCCGCGTCGGGTTCGGCGTCGGCCGAGCCGACCACCGAGGTCTCGGCCGCGCCGTCGGGCAATACCTCGAAACTGCCCGAGACCGAGCCGAACCCGAGCACCAGGTCCCGGACAACTTCCCGGGCCCCAGCGGCGCTCCGCTCGACGCCAAGGCCAAGGCCTACCTCGCGGCGCTGAAGGCGGACAACGTCACCTTCATGGGCGACAGCGACAACTCCGTCTCGCTCACCATGGCGAAGTACGTGTGCGGCGCCAAGCAGAAGGGCGCCGACCCGGGCATGGTGAAGGCCTTCGTCACCGCGTCGGTCGGACCGGGCACCAAGACCGTCGAAGAGGCGAACACCAAGGCCGACAAGGTGATCCGCGCGGCAGAACGGCACTACTGCTGACGTGATGGCCAGACGTGCCGCGGGCCGCGCTCGGAAGAGCCCCGCCCGGCGGCTGGGGAAGTTCTCCCTGTTCCTCCTCGCGCTCGCGATCATCGCGATCGTCCTCATCGTGCTGCTCATCCTGGTGTGGCTGAGGCCCGGGCCGACCCCGCCGATCGGGCCCGGGGTGCCGTCGACGCCGTCGAAGGAGCGGCCTGAGGCGCAACCCGCGGATTGTCCCGACGTGCTCACCGTGGTGATCCCCGGCACCTGGGAGTCGAGTGCGACCGACGATCCGTATACGCCCACGGCCAACCCGAACTCGTTGATGTTGCGTGTCTCGAGCGCACTGGGCAAGCAGTTCGACTCGTCGCGGACCGAGATCTACACGGTGCCCTACACCGCTCAGTTCCGGAATCCGACGAACCTCGCCGACCGGCAGGCCGACTACAACGTCTCGCGCACGCAGGGGTACAAACGCGCGGCCGGAAAGATCATCAGCACCAACAAGCGCTGCCCGCTCACCGGCTACGTGCTCATGGGCTTCAGCCAGGGGGCGGTGATCGCGGGCGATCTCGCCAGCAACATCGGCAACGGCCGGGGCGTGCTCGCCGACGGTGACCAGGATCTCGTTCTCGGGGTCGGGCTCATCGCCGACGGACGACGCCAGCCCGGCAAGCAGAACGACGTGGACCCCAGCCCCGACGGCGTCGGTGCCGAGATCGCGCTGGGCGGCATGGGCAAGATCGTCCCCGGCATCACCATGACCGGCCCGCGCAACGGTGGATTCGGCGATCTCGAGGACCGCGTGCAGTCCATCTGTGCGCCAGGCGATCTCATCTGCGATTCGCCGACGGTCGTCAATCCGCTCGCCGCCGTGTCGAAGTTGGCCAATGCGGCGAGCAACCCGATCCACGCGATGTACGGCACGCCGCGGTACTGGGAGAAAGACGGGCAGACCGCGACGCAGTGGATGTACTCGTGGGCCGAGCGCCTCATCGACGAGGCCCCGCGTCCGAAGCACAGCTGACCCATCGGCGTCCCGCGGTCGGTCAACTTGCGGTAACCCTGTCGCCAACACCACCGATTCGTTTTGCGGGGCCGTCACGCTGCATTAACGTGTTGGGCTGGCCCGGGGTTCACCCGGGCGAACGAACACACGGGATGCCGCACGGCGTCCCCGACGGCCGGACACGAGGAGAGGACAGCGATGACGCAACCCCCGAATGATGCGGGTGGCAGCTCCTCCGGTCTGCGCAAGTTCCGCTTCGGCGCGGGTGGTGAGGGCAACAAGGACGAGGGTGGTGCCCGCAAGTTCGTCAAGCTGGCCCAGACCGCCGAGGAATACGGCTACGACACCTTCGCGGTGCCCGATCACCTGGGCAACCAGGTCGGTCCGCTGGCCGCGCTCGGTGCGCTGACCCAGGCCACCAGCACGATCCGCCTCGCGACGTCGGTGCTGGCCAACGGCTGGCGCCACCCGGCTCTCCTGGCCAAGGAGGCCACCACGATCGACGTGCTGAGCAAGGGACGACTCGAGCTCGGCATCGGCGCAGGCTGGATGAAGGAAGAGTTCGACAAGGCGGGGATCGAGTTCGAGTCCCCGGGCGTCCGTATCCGCCGTCTCGACGAGGCGCTGACCATCCTCGACGGACTCATGCGCGGCGAGACCGTCGACTTCGACGGCGAGTTCTACAAGATCAACGGCCTCGAGGGCAGCCCGCGACCCCGCCAGGGACCGCGACCGCCGATCGCGGTCGGCGGTGGCGGACCGAAGATGCTGGCGCTCGCCGCCAAGCACGCCGACATCATCTCCGTCGCCCCGGGCACCACGCCCGACGGCAAGATGAAGCTGTCGGACATGACCATCGAGAAGACGGCCGAACGTGTCGACCGCATCCGCCAGGCCGCGGGTGACCGGTTCGACGACATCGAGCTGAACTGGACGATCGCCGTCATCGTGATCACCGACGATCGTGTGGCAACCGCCGAGATGGCGCTGAAGGCCCTCGAGCAGGGCTACCCGCCGAACATCGCGCACGACACCGAGTTCACCGTCGACGACGTGTTGTCCTCGCCGTACATCGCGATCGGCAGTTTCGAGGAGATCGCGGATCAGATCCGCGAGGTCCGTCGCCGGACGACCATGTCCTACGTCGGGGTCTTCCCGACCCAGATGGACGCCTTTGCGCCCGTTCTGGCCCAGTTGAAGGGGGAGTAGGATGACCGTCTGTCTCGCGTGTGAACGACGAGGTGGTGGGTGTTGACCCGAGGGTGTACGTCGATGAACCGACGTACGCTCTTTCGAAGCTGAACTTGACGATCACAAGTTTTTCGTTGTGTAACTGGACGTGCGCTACCGTATCCCGCGGTCGGCACAGGACGTGGATGGCAGAAGCGCCGGGTGTTGTCGCCGAAGGACGTCACCGGGAACTGCACTCGCGTGGGGGAGTCCACGAGGGGGCCACAGGAGTAATGAATGCTGAAGACTGAACTCGAAGACTTTCTCGATGAGACGGGAAACATCTCCTTCACCGAGGAAGCGACGCTTGTCGACTACGTCGAACAGAACGTGCGTGAGCAGGCCGACACGCTGGCTTACCGGTTCATCGACTACAGCCGCGAGCGCGACGGCGAAGCCAGGACCTGACCTGGGCGCAGTTCGGCAAGCGCCTGCGCGCTGTCGCCGCACGCCTGCAGCAGGTGACCAAGCCCGGTGATCGTGTTGCGATTCTCGCGCCGCAGTCGCTCGAGTACGTGATCGGTTTCTTCTCCGCGCTGTACGCCAGCAACGTCGCGGTGCCGCTGTTCTCGCCCGACGAGCCCGGCCACACCGATCGACTGCACGCCGTCCTCGACGACTGCAAGCCGACGGCGATCCTCACCTCCACCAAGTCCGCCGAGGCGGTCCGCGACTTCTTCGCGCCGCTGCCGGCCAAGGAGCGCCCGCGCGTCATCGCCGTCGACGCGGTGCCCGACTCGGTGGGTTCGAGCTGGGTCGCCCCGATCGCGGGCAAGGACCACAACAAGGACACCGTCGCTTACCTGCAGTACACGTCCGGTTCGACCCGCGTCCCCGCGGGCGTGGAGATCACCTACCAGGCGGTCGCCGCGAACGTCCTGCAGATCTCCGACACCATCCAGATCGACCGCAACGCCCGCGGCGTCACCTGGCTGCCGATGTTCCACGACATGGGCCTGCTGACGGTGATCCTTCCGGCGCTCGGCGGCCGGTACATCACGATCATGAGTCCGCAGGCGTTCGTCCGCCGGCCCGGCCGCTGGATCAAGGAACTCGCCGCGGCCGCCGACGGCGCGGAAACCTACGCCGCGGCCCCGAACTTCGCCTTCGAGCACGCCGCCGCACGCGGTCTGCCGAAGGAGGGCGAGGAACTCGACCTGTCGAACGTCATCGGCCTGATCAACGGCTCGGAGCCGGTCACGGTCAGCTCGATGAAGAAGTTCAACGAGGCCTTCGCGCCCTACGGCCTGCCGAAAACCGCCATCAAGCCCTGCTACGGCATGGCCGAGGCCACCCTCTTCGTCTCCGCGACCCAGCGTGAGAACGAGGCCAAGGTCATCTACGTCGACCGCGACGACCTGAACGCGGGCAAGCTGACCGTTGTGGAGGAGGGCACGCCGAACTCGGTCGCGCAGGTGTCCTGCGGCCAGGTCGCGGTGAGCCAGTGGGCGGTCATCGTCGACCCGGAGACGGCATCCGAGCGTCCCGACGGCCACGTCGGCGAGATCTGGCTGCACGGCCTCAACATCGGCGCCGGCTACTGGAACAAGCCGGCCGAGACCGAGGAGACCTTCCACAACAAGCTCGTCACCCCGCTGTCGGAGGGCAGCCACTCCGAGGGCGCCCCGGCCGACGGCCTGTGGATGCGGACCGGCGACTACGGCGTCTGGCTCGACGGTGAGCTCTACATCACCGGTCGCGTCAAGGACCTGGTGATCGTCGACGGACGCAACCACTACCCGCAGGACCTCGAGTACAGCGCCCAGGAGGCCAGCACCGCGCTGCGTCCGGGCTTCGTCGCGGCCTTCTCGGTGCCGGCGAACCAGCTGCCCGCCGTGGTCTTCGAGTTCGCCGGCAGCGGTCTGACCCCCGATCCCGACGACGCTTCCGAGCAGCTGGTCATCGTGGCCGAGCGCGGCCCGGGCCGCAAGGCCGACCCGCAGGAGGTCGCCGACACCGTGCGTGCCGCCGTCGCGCAGCGCCACGGCGTCATGGCCCGCGACGTCCTGCTGGTTCCCGCCGGTTCGATCCCGCGCACCTCGTCGGGCAAGATCGCGCGCCGGGCGACTCGTACCGCCTACATCGACGGCAGCCTGCGCGGCGGCTACAAGCAGACGGCGTTCCCGGACGCGGCGGAATAGCGCGTCCACAACAGTCACCCGGCACCCGGTTTCGGGTGCGACGAGAGCAGTAGTCTGGAAGCGATGTCTGAACTGAATACCGACGAGTCACGCGGCACCGATCTGCCCGACGACTCGTCCCTCGAGACCCCCGGTTCGGTAGACGGAGCAACCGCCGACGCGACCAACGCGACGTCGAACGGTGAGGCCACACCAGGCGAGACCGCCGGTGACCTCACCGTCGACGAGCTGCGGGACTGGCTGCGCGAATGGGTGTCGCAGGCGACGGCCGTGCCGGTCGCCCAGATCGACGTCGACCGCCCGATGGAAGAACTCGGACTCTCCTCGCGCGACGCGGTGGCGCTCGCCGCCGACGTCGAGGACAAGACCGGGGTCATCCTGACCGCGACCGTGGTCTACAACCACCCGACGATCTCGTCCCTGGCACAGCGCATCATCGACGGCGACCCCGACGAAGGTCTCGACGACACCGCCGACACCTTCTGGCGGCGTGAGCGCAGCACGGACGACGACATCGCGATCGTCGGCCTGTCGACCCGCTTCCCCAAGTCCGGCACCACCCCGGAGTCGACGTGGGAGGCGCTCGTCGGCGGCGTCGACGGCATCTCCGATCTGCCCGAGGGCCGATGGACCGAGTTCACCTCCGATCCGCGGTTCGCCGAGATCCTGGAGTCCTCGAACATCAAGGGCGGCTACCTCGACGACGTGCGCTCGTTCGACGCCGACTTCTTCCAGATGAGCCCGCGCGAGGTCGAGATGGTCGACCCGCAGCAGCGGCTCGCCCTGGAACTCACCTGGGAAGCGCTCGAGCACGCCCACATCCCGCCGAGCGACCTCAAGGGCGCACCGGTCGGTGTGTTCATCGGTACGTCGACCAACGACTACCAGCTGCTCGCCACCCTCGGACTCGGCGAGGGCGCCGAGGACACCGCGGCCTACGCGCTGACCGGTACCTCGACGGCCATCGTCGCCAACCGCGTCTCCTACTTCTACGACTTCCGCGGACCGTCGATCGCCATCGACACCGCGTGTTCGTCGTCGCTGGTGGCGATTCACCAGGCGGTTCGCAGCCTGCGCACCGGCGAATCCGACGTCGCCCTCGCCGGCGGCGTCAACATGCTGATCACGCCCGCCGCGACCCTCGGTTTCGACCGCATCGGCGCGCAGGCCAAGGACGGCCACATCAAGGCCTTCTCCGCCGACGCCGACGGCATGATCCGCGCCGAGGGCGGCGGTCTCGTGGTGCTGAAGCGCATGGCCGACGCCCGCCGCGACGGCGACGAGGTCCTCGCGGTCATCGCCGGCTCGGCCGTCAACTCCGACGGACGTTCGAACGGCCTGCCGGCCCCGAACCCCGAGGCCCAGGTCGAGGTGCTGCGTTCGGCGTACACCGACGCGGCGATCGACCCGCGCACCGTCGACTACGTCGAGGCCCACGGCACCGGCACCATCCTCGGCGACCCGATCGAGGCCGACGCCCTCGGCCGCGTCGTCGGTCGCGGCCGCACCGCCGACAAGCCGATGCTGCTCGGTTCGGTGAAGACCAACTATGGACACATGGAGTCCGCTGCCGGTGCGGGTGCGATCGCCAAGGTCGTCCTCGCGCTGAAGAACGGGATCATCCCGGCGTCGCGCAACTACAGCGGTCCCAACCCGTACATCCAGTTCGACGCGACCAACCTCAAGGTGATCCCGGAGGCCACCGAGTGGCCCCGCTACTCGGGTCACGCCGTCGCCGGTATCTCCGGCTTCGGCTTCGGCGGCACCAACGCGCACGTCGTGGTCCGCGAGGTCCTGCCGAGCGACCTGAAGCCGGAGACGGTTCCGGTCGATGCCTCGGCAGCAGAGCTCCCGGCCACGGAATCCCTTCCGGGCGAGCCGGATCTCGACGATGACGAGGACGAGTACCTGACCGAGGCCGAGCGGGCCGTTCTGGCCGCGCAGGCCGCGAATGTCGAGCCGGCGCTCGCCGAGACCGCGGCCGACCCGGCCGAGGGTTTCGCGCCGTGTGCCGTCGAGGGTTCGGTCGTCCCGCTGGTGATCTCCGGCTTCCTGCCGTCGCGCCGCCGCAAGACCGCCGCCGACCTGCTCGAGTGGCTCGAGTCCGACGAGGGCCGGGCCACCCCGCTCGCCGACATCGGCCGCGCGCTCGCGCACCGCAACCACGGCCGTTCACGTGCCGTCGTGATGGCCCGCACCCATGACGACGCCATCACCGGTGTCCGGGCGATCGCCGACGGCAAGGGCAATCCCCTGGTGTACTCCTCGGATTCGCCGGATGCGGCGTCGGCCGTGTGGCTGCTGTCGGGCTTCGGTTCGCAGCACCGCAAGATGGCCAAGCAGCTCTACACCGAGAACCCGATATTCGCGAAGTACGTCGACCGCGTGGACGCGCACATCCAGAACGAGCTGGGTTACTCGATCGCCGACATGTTCCTCGACGACGAGCAGACCTACGGCATCGAGACCAGCCAGGTCGGCATCTACACCATCCAGGTCGCGCTCGCCGACACGCTGCGCCACCACGGTGCGGAACCCGGTGTGCTGGTGCCGCATTCGATGGGCGAGGCGTCGGCCTCCTACATCAGCGGCGGCCTGTCGCTGGAGGACGCGACCCGCGTCATCTGCCAGCGTTCGCGGCTGATGGGCGAAGGCGAGTCGATGCTGCAGGGCGACGACATCCGTCTGATGGCGCTGGTCGAGTACAGCGCCGAGGACATCAACGACGTCCTCGTCGACTACCCCGACCTCGAGATCTGTGTCTACGCGGCACCGACCCACACCGTCATCGGCGGTCCGGAGTCGCAGGTCGACGCGATCGTCGAGCGGGCCGAGGCCGAGGGCAAACTCGGCCGCAAGCTGGCGACCAAGGGGGCGAGTCACACCTCGCAGATGGACCCGATCCTCGGCGAACTCGCCTACGAGCTTACCGGCATCGAGCCGCGGCGGCTCACCACTGGGTTCTACAGCTCGGTCGACCGCGAGGTGTTCTACCGCGCGGGCCACGAGCCGGTCCACACCATCGACTACTTCCTGAAGGGTCTGCGCCACAGTGTGTGGTTCAGCCAGGCCATCTCGAAGTCCGTGGAGAACGGTCACCGCACCTTCCTGGAGCTTTCGCCCAACCCGGCGGTCCTGATCTCCGTTGCGGCCGTCACCTTCTCGGCCGGCCTGCACGACGCCGAGCTCATCGAGACGCTGCGTCGCAAGGAAGACGAGAGCTTCGGTCTGGTCAACGCGCTGATGAAGCTGTACGTGCACGGCCACCCGGTCGACGTCGCGTCGCTGTTCGGCGCGGGTGGCTATGCGGCCGTTCCGCGAACCCGCTTCGAGCGCAAGGAGTTCTGGCTCAAGGCGAAGCTGTCCTCGGGCGGCTCGGCCGGTTCGGTCCCCGGATCGCATGTCGCGCTGCCCGACGGCCGTCACGCCTGGGAGGTCAATGCCGCAGCCGTCACCGACCCGCGCGCTTTGGTGCACGCCGCCGCCGCTCAGGTGCTGAAGAACGCCTCGGTGGGTGCGGCGGTGTCGCACGGTGACGTCCCGACGACCGGCACCATCACCACCACGTTGAGCCCGCATCCGGGTGGCGCGTCGGTGAGCCTGCACGTCAAGGCGGACAAGAATTTCCGCCTGTTCTTCGAGGCCGCTGTGACCGGCGACCTCGACGAGACCGCCGCGACGGCGTCCGCGCCCGCTGCGGCCCCCGAGTCCGGTGCCGCGGCGTTCGCCGACGACAAGGTCGTCGTCGAGGACGAGATCGTCGACGACATCGGCAACAAGTGGAATCCGGAATCCGGTGAGACCGTGGGCGATCGCCTCGCGATCATCGTCGGCGAGTCGATGGGTTACGACCCCGAGGACCTGCCGCGCGAGATCCCGCTCATCGAGCTGGGCCTGGATTCGCTGATGGCCGTGCGGATCAAGAACCGCGTCGAGTACGAGTTCGACATCCCGCAGCTACAGCTGCAGGCGATGCGCCAGGCGAACCTGGCCGACGTTCAGAAGTTCGTCGAGTTCGCGGTCACCCACCGCGACCAGCTCGACGATCTCGCCGAGAACGCCGCCAGCGGAGGCGAACTCGACACGGCAGCGCTCAACGCCTACATCGACGAGCAGAACGCCCAGGGCGCGACCCCGGGCGTGCCGGCCGTCGAGGAGTCCCCGGAGCCCAAGCAAGAGGTGGCCCGGGATGTCGTGGACGTGGAGGACGCCGTCGCGACCTCCCCGGGCACCGATCCGGAACCGGTCGCGGCCGCCAAGCCGGCCACCGACATCACCTCGCAGAAGGCGGTCGCCGAGGCCGCGGGTTCGGATGTCCCGCCGCGTGATGCGGCCGAGCGCCTGACCTTCGGCACCTACGCGGTCGTGACCAAGAAGTCCGCGGGCGGCATCTTCAACAAGCTGCCGGTCCTGTCGGAGGAGACGGCCCAGCAGCTCACCGACCGCCTCAACGAGCGCACCGGTGGCGACATCGACGTCGAGGACATCCTCGACTCGGAGACCATCGAGGAGATGTCGAACTACGTTCGCGAGCACCTCGATGCCGGGGCGTCGACCGACGGATTCCTGCGCTACCTGCGTCTGGTTCCCGAGGGCAAGAAGGTCTACGACCCCGCTGCGGGCGACCCGACCCCGATCCTACTGTTCCACCCGGCCGGCGGCAACACCTCGGCCTACGAGGCGCTGCTCAAGCGGCTGCCCGACGACCAGCCGGTCATCGGTTTCGACCGCGGCGTCGAGGGAACGATCGAAGACCGTGTCCGCGAGTACATCCCGCGTCTGCGCGAACTGCAGCCGAACGGGCCGTACGTGCTGGTGGGCTGGTCGTTCGGCGGTGCCCTCGCCTACGGCGTCGCCCAGGTTCTCCGCGAAGCCGGCGAGGAGGTCGCCTTCGTCGGCCTGATCGACGTCGTGCGTCCTCGCGAGGACATGACCGAGACCCCCGAGACCAAGCGCGCCCGCCTGGAACGGTGGAAGGACTTCGCGATCCGCAACTACGACCTCGACCCCGAGGTGCCGATCCCGATGGAGAGGCTCGTCGAGGCCGACGACGAGGGTCAGTTCGCGATCATCATGGAGATGATGTCGATGTCGGGCACCAAGATCCCGGGCGGCATCATCGAACACCAGCGGACCTCGTTCATCGAGAACCGCGTGCTCAGCAACATCGCGCCGGAACCGTACGACGGCAAGGTCGTGCTGTACCGCGCGGACAAGATGCATGCCGGGGCGATCGAGCTCGAACCGCAGTGGGCCGAGATCGACGAGGACGGCCGGTGGGGCGAGGTCGTCGACGACCTGGAGATCATCCACATCGGTGGCGACCACCTGTCGATCGTCGACGAGCCCTACATCGCCAAGATCGGCGCCGATCTGGCACGCGTCTCGGACGGCTTGGTAAGAAGTAGCCTCACGAGACATCGTGGTCGCGTAGAAAGTGAAGGACCGTGACTGACACCACCGCAGGCAAGCTCGCCGACCTCCGGCAAAAGCTGGAGGCCGCTCGCGAACCCGGAGGGGAGAAGGCAGTCACCAAGCGTGCGGCGAAGGGGATCTGCTCCCCTCGCGAACGCCTGGCCATGCTGTTCGACCCCGGGACGTTCGTCGAGAGCGGCGCGCTCGCCAAGATGCCGGGCGCCGCGGAGAGCGGGTACGGCGACGGTGTGGTCACCGGCCACGGCCTCGTCCACGGACGCCCCGTCGCCGCGTTCTCGCACGACCAGACCGTCTTCGGCGGCACCGTCGGCGAGATGTTCGGCCGCAAGGTCGCATCGCTGATGGAGTGGGCGGGCAAGATCGGCTGCCCGATGGTCGGCATCAACGACTCGGCGGGCGCCCGCATCCAGGACGCCGTCACCTCGCTGGCCTGGTACGCAGAAATGGGCCGACGCAACGATCTGCTCTCCGGTCTCGCACCGCAGATCTCGGTCATCCTCGGCAAGTGTGCGGGCGGTGCCGTCTACACGCCGGCCAACACCGACATCCTCGTCGCCGTCGAGGACAAGTCGTACATGTTCGTCACCGGCCCGGACGTGCTCAAGCAGGTCAACGGCGAGGAGATCTCCGCCGAGGATCTGGGCAGCGCCCACAACCAGGCGCGCTGGGGCAACATCCACCACATCGCGCCCGACGAGAAGGCCGCGTTCGACTGGGTCCGCGAGTACCTGCAGTACATGCCGTCGAGCGCGTACGAGGAACCGCCGGTGATCAACCCGGGACTCGAACCCGAGATCACCGAGTCGGATCTGTCGCTCAACGACTTCATGCCGGACAACGACAACGCCGGCTACGACATGAAGGACATCATCATCCGGCTGTTCGACGACGGTGCCTTCCACGAGGTGGGAGAACTGTTCGCGCCCAACATCATCACGGGTTACGCACGTGTGGACGGCCGGTCGGTGGGCGTCGTCGCGAACCAGCCGAGCGTCATGTCCGGTGTGCTGGACACAGATTCGTCGGAGAAGGCGACGCGTTTCGTCCGGATCTGCAACGCCTACAACATCCCGCTGGTGTTCCTCGTGGACACGCCGGGCATCCTCCCCGGCCTCGCCGAGGAGCAGAAGGGCACCATCCGCCGGTCGGGTCGCTTCCTCTACGCCTACGTGGAGGCCGACGTCCCCAAGGTCACCGTGGTGCTGCGCAAGGCCTACGGCGGCGCCTATGCGGTGATGGGCTCCAAGCACCTCGGTGCCGACATCAACTTCGCCTGGCCAACAGCCAAGATCGCCGTCATGGGTGCCGAATCGGCCGCCGCCGTGCTGACTCGTCGTCAGACCGAAGGGCTCTCGGCTGCCGAGGCCGACAAGGTTCGTCGTGACTTCATCGACTTCTACAACACGATGATGGCCACGCCCTACCTCGCGGCCGAACGCGGCTACGTCGACGCGGTCATCGAGCCCGCCGAGACCCGCCTGCAGCTCCGGAAGGCGTTGGCGCAGTTGCGCGACAAGCAGGTCCTCAAGACCCCGCGCAAGCACTTCCTGATGCCGATCTAGCGCACCCCCACCCCTTTTCCGTAAACCCTCCCCTTCACGAGGTGGCGGGTTTACGGAAAAAGGGAGGGTTTGCGGAGGGTGTCAGTTGCCGATCGCCCGCATCGGCCCCGGTGTCCAGAGGCCGTTGTGGGTCTCGGTGGTGATGATCAGCTCCGCGTCCTTCTGCGGCAGGATCGGGGTGAGGCCCTGGAGCGAGCCCCAGTCCTTCGCCCAGTCGTTGCGCAGGTACGACGGGTAGACGCGGCCGCGCACCTCGTTCTCGATGATGCCCAACGGACCACCGGCGTCGCCGGCCATCCAGCGCTGCGAGTTCACCCGCTCGCCCTCGCGGTCGGGGGAGATCCGCCAGACCGGCGTCTCGAGGACGCCGTATTTGACCTGAGCGGGTCGCTGGCACGGGAACGCGAGTCCGGCCTCCCAGTCGATGAGGACGGGATCCTCGCTGCCCACGAGCTTGTTGAGCGTCTCCATCGACGACACCCGCGGCGGGGTGACGGCGAGCCACTGATCGCGCAGCGGAGAGGTGTCCTCGGCGAGCACGCGGACCACGGAGGCGCCCGGAGGTGCCTGATCCAGCGGGAAACGCAGGTTGCGCCACTCGGGTGCGCCACCGATGTCGAGCGGCATCATCTGACCGGCGGGGGCCACCGTGCCGTCCGGTGCGACGCGGCCGAACTGCAACCGCACCTTCTGGCCCGGCCGGACGACCGCGAGATCGTCGATGTACTCGACGTAGCCGGCCACGGACATGGTGATCAGCGGCTGGGCGTCGGAACGCCCTTGGGGCAGCTGGTACCAGTCGGAGGTGAGGTTCCCGGTCCCGGTGGGGGAGTTGTAGGTGCCCAGCACCGGGGTCTTGGACGGTGACAGTCCGAACGGCAGCTTCACCGTCGAGCCGTTGACGCCCGCCTGCGCGGTACGACCGCCGCTGGTGTCGGTCGACGACGTGGTGGTGTCGTCGGAGCTGCTGCCGTCCTCGGTCGGATCGGTCTGCGTGCGATCGACCTCGGCGGTCGAGGTGCCCGCGGAGTCGTCGGACTCCTCCTCGGTGTCCTCGGAGAGATCCGACGCGACGCCGTTGGGATCGAAGCCCGCCATGCCCGCGCCCGCGAGGGCCGCACCCGGCGACGGATTGTTCTGTCCGGCAACGCGTGCCGGGGCGAGGAGTCCGGCGGTCGGGTCGCTCTCCACGAGCACGGCGTCGGCGAGCGCACACGGTTCGCCCTTGAGCGCGTTCACGTTCGAGCTGAGCCACGACCACGAATTGCGCTGCGTCCAGTCTGCTTTCGCGAACGAGACCAGGGTGAACACCAGCATGATCGCCGACACGATGATGATCGACGGACTCCGCAGGCGTGAGAACAGCGACGTCGACGAGCCCGCACGGACCGCCTCGTCGACGTAGTCGTCGCGGAAGTGCTGCCAGAGGCCCAGCAGTGTCAGTGCGACCGCAACGGCGAGGATGCCGGTCCACAGCGGGATGCCCTTGACATCGGGAACGGCGTCGCGCCAAGGGATTCCGTAGCTGCCGACGTACCACCACTGGTTGCGTCCGGAGAACGCCAGGGCGAGGACGTAGGCGCAGGCGGCCGCGAACAGCGTGCGATTCCGGCGGCGCCGCATGATCGTCCGGTCCGCACACGCGGTCGCCACCGCGGCGAGCGCACCGCCGATCGCCGCGTACACACCCATCTGGTGGGTCCACTTGGTGGGCAGGAACGCCATCAGCACAACCGAACCCGCGACCATGGCCAGCAGACGCCACGTCGGTGCCGTCGCGATGCCGGGCAGATGCCGCCGGTTGAGCAGCATGATCACCACGAGGACGAAGCACGTGAACACGATCAGGACACCGAAGCGTCGGGCGATGCCGCCGTCCGCGGTCGGGTTCATCAGCATGTAGTAGCGCATCGGTTCTTCCCACCACTTGTTGGTGGGACCGACCTGACCGTTGACCGACACCGCTTCCAGGATCGGGGCGAGCGGCTGGTCGGCGAAGATCTCGAACATCACCGCCAGACCCGCGGCCAGGATCGGCAGCAGCAGCGGAAGGGCGCCATCGCGCTTGCGGCGCACCATGAACCGCTTGAGCAGCGGCCGGATACCGGCGATGAGCGCGATCGCCGCGATGACCCCGGTGGGGTGGATGGTCAGCGTGAACGCCGCCGAGATGATGGCGACCGTCAGCGGGAAGAACCGCCCGGTGGCGATGGCCCGTTCGACGCAGACCCACGTGAACAGGGTTCCGAGTGCGATCAGCGGTTCGACGCGCAGACCGTTGTTGTACGGCATCCACACGGCGAGGAAGACCAGGGCGGCGGCCCAGATCGCGGGCGTCGACTCGCGGACCGCACGACCCAGGCGGGGGATCGCGGCACGGGAGATCAGCCACCACGACGTCATCGCGAAGATGAACGGCAGCAGGCGGAGCCACGGGGTGGCCGTGCTGACGTCCATCCACACCGACAGGTACTGGTAGTGCCAGCCGAACGGATCCTGCGGCACGCCGAAGTAGCGGTAGTAGTTGTCGAGATAGCCGGCCTCGCGGGCGATCCGGCCCACCGTCACCTGATATCCGTCGTCGGCGGTGTTGCCGCCGACGAACAGCCAGATTCCCAAGATGAGTGCGACGAATCCGTCGACCGGGCGGACCCGCCACCAGCCGGCCGGGAAGATCTTGTGGTGCCCGCGGGCGTCACGGGCGTCGAGAACCGCCAGGGCGGCCAGCGACAGAATGGTCGCCGCCACGCCCAGCACCAGCAGCCAGAACTTGAGACTCGTGGGGGTGGAGACGAATCGGGTGTCGATGGTCGACCGGAAGGACAGTCCCTCGGTGGACACGGTCGACGGCAGTCCCGAGTAGACGCCGATGATCTGCGGACGCGCGTTCGGGTCCTGGAGATCGAACTCGTGGATCGCACTCGCGGTCTCGGGCACGCCCTGGATCGAGCCGCGGCTGCCGTCGGTGTCCGCGTCGACGACGATGCGGCAGTCCGGGGCGTTCTGGGCGGCCGTGCGTGGAGTGTTGAGCAGCACCACGTTTCGCTGGACGACCTGCAGGGAGTCGGCGGTGGCCCGGATGAACAGGCCGACCTTCCCGGCCTCCGCACCGCCCTCGGGCACCGTGGACAGCAGGACGCCGCCGGTGCGCGGGAGCGACGCACCCAGCGCACACGGGACGGAGACCTCCATCGACACCGGCACGAACGACACGTTCGGTGCGGCGACGTTGGCGACCGAACCCTGCTGCGGCCAGACGAGTTCGGACTTCGTGTAGTCGACCGGCAGGAACGGGCTCAGCAGCGCCAGCAGGATGCCGAGCGCGCCCGCCGCCATGGCGACGATGCGCGCCTTGCCCGCATGGCGTTCGGAGAAACTCTGCTCCCGTTTCGCCGGCGGCGAGTCGTCGTGCTCCGCTTCGATGGGAGCGTCAACGCGGTCAGTCATCTTCGGGCACCACCCTGATCGGGCCGGGTCGTGACCATCCCCATGTGGTCGCCGACCCGGTTGTCACGTCCGCCGGCCGCGCCTGCGGCACCAGCGGGTTGAGTCGCTGCAGGTTGCCCCACTCGCGATACCAGTCGTTGTCGAGATACGTCGCCACCGTCGACGGCCGGGTCAGTGCCTCGACGGTCGTCAGCAGGCCGCCGTCCTCGGCGGCCATCCAGGTCTTGGATTGCGAGTTGGCGATCCAGGATTCCGGCAGGATTCGCCAGTCGGGGACGTCGAAGACGCCCTCGTGGGCGGTCATCGGCCGCTGGCACGGGAACCAGGCGCCGGCGGCGAAGTCGATGAGAACCGGATCGGTCGAACCGACCACCTGCTGCAGGGTCTCCAGGACCGGAGCACGCGGCGGCGTGATCGCGAGCCACTGGTCGGCGTCGAGGTTGTTGTCCTTGGCGACGAGGCGCATCACCGTGGCATCGGCGGGCACGCGGTCCATCGGGATGCGGAGATTGCGCCACGGCCGGTTCGACCGCTCGGCGTCGATCGGGACCGCGGGTGCGCCGACCTCGACGAACTCGCCGTCGACCTCGCGGCCGAACTCGACCTGCAGCGTCTGCCCGAAGATCGGGACACCGTCGCGGTCGTAGGTGAACACGGCACCCGCGGCGGTGACGACGATCAGCGGCGAGGCGTCGCGATCCGGGAGGCGATACCACCCGGTGGTCAGCGTGGCCTGTCCGTCACTGGTCTCGTGGCTGCCCATGACCGGCGTGGTGGCCGGGTCGAGGCCGTACGGGAGTGCGGCGGTGCTGCCGTTGACCCCGCGCGGGCCCACGCCGCCCGCGGTGCCGGGGTTGGAGCCGTAGACGATGAAGGTCTTGGAGAGGTCCGCGGAGGTGTTCATCGCGCCGGGCTTCTGGGCACCGGCCTGCGGTGTCAGGTCGGGCTTCACGCCGTTGGGGCTGAAGCCGTGCGAGTCGCCCTCCAGGGTCTTCGACGCCGATCCGCCGTCAGCGGGGGCGAGTGTGCCCTTGTTGGGGTCCGGCTCGACGAGCACCGCGTCGGCCATGGCGCACGTGTTGCCGCGCAGGGAGTCGAGGTTGGCCGACAGCACGGTGAACGTGTCGGACCGGCTGACCGCGGCCTTGGCGAAGACCGCGAGCTCGCAGACGACGATGAGGACGGCGATCACCGCGATCGGTGCCGAGGCGACACCGATGCGCCAACCGGCCGGAGCGGCGCCCTGATCGTGGGCCAGGCCGGTCTCGTCGACGTAGTCCATGCGCAGGTGCTGCCAGACGGCGAACACTAGCGCGACGACGGCCAGCGCGAGCAGCACCGTGGACACCTGCATCCCGGCGATGACCGGTGCCTTGTCGAACCAGGCGATGCCGAAGTTGTACGGCCACGGCCACGCGTTCTTGCCGGCCGCGGCGGCGGCGCACGCCACGAGCAGGCCGGCGATCAGGATCGACAGGTTGCGCAGCGTTCGGCTCGCCGCCTGGCCGATCGCGACACAGGCGACGGCGGCCAGCGCCGCGCCGAGGCCGGCGAAGATGCCGAACTGGATCGTCCACTTGGTCGGCGTGAACGACAGCAGCAGGATCGTCAGCAACGATGCGCCCAGGACGCGCCACACGGCCCCGGGGTCGACTCCGTCGATTCGCTTGCGACGCAACATGATCGCGAGTACGAGGAACATCGACACGGCGAACAGCAGCACCGGGATGCGTCGTGCGAGTGCACCGTCGGTGTGGTTCACGGCCAGGAAGTAGTAGCGCAGCAGCTCCTGGTACCAGGCCAGCGTCGGTCCGACCGAGTAGCGGATGCGGATCGCCTCGAAGACCGTCGCCAGCGTCTGGTCGCGGAAGACGACGATGACGACGAGCGCACCCGCACCGAGGACAGGTGCGAGGAGCGGCAGCAGACCGTCTTCACGACGGCGGCGGACAAGGATGCGCAGCAACGGCCGGGCGCTGGCGATCAGCAGAGCCAGCGCGACCAGGCCGTGCGGGGCCAGTGCGAGCGTCAGCAGCGCGGTGAGCGCGGCGAGTGCTGCGGGGAGCATCCGGCGCGTCGAGACCGTGACCTCGACCGCCCACCAGGTGAGGAGCGTGCCGAGCACGATGATGCCCTCACTGCGCAGACCCGAACACATCGGCAGCCAGAACGCCAGGAACACCGCTGCACCGGTCAGCATCGCCCACTGGGACCGGCGGACGGCGCCGCCGAGACGCGGCAGCAGCACCCGGCTGAGGATGAACCAGGCGGCAAGGCCGGCGATCAACGAGGGCAGACGCATCCACAGGCCGGTGGTCGAGATCGTCGACCAGTAGGCGAGGAAGTTGTAGTACCAGTCGAACGGCGCCTCGGGGATGCCGTAGAAGCGGTAGTAGTCGGCCAGGTAGCCCGCGTCCGCGGCGTTGCGGCCCATGTTGAGGATGTAGCCGTCATCCGGCGACCCGGCACCCAGGAAGTGCCACACGACGAGCGTCAGGGTGACGCCGATGTCGGTCGGCGTCGGCCGCAGCACCTTTCCCCAGCGGAGCCTGCCGCCCACCCGGCGGTGGTAGCCGTGGATGCGGTCGAGTCGGCCCACCGCGATCAGCGCGACGATCGCCGCGACGACGCCGATGATCATGACCAGCCACTTGATCACCGACGGCGAGGAGTCGAAGCGGTCGTCGATCTCGATCCGCACGTCGATGCCCGACGCCCGGACCTGCTCGGTGGTCAGGCCGGTGAACACACCCGCGATCTGCGGATTCGACGACGGCTCGGCCATGCCCACATCGCCGCCACCGGCGCTCGCCGCACCCGGGGGCAGGCCGACGAACTGGGCGCCGGTCGTGGTGGCGTCGGAGAAGATGCGTAGGTCGTCGCATCCCGCCAGAGCGGAACGCGGTACCGAGGCCAGGGTCTTGTTGCGGACCGACACCGTCACATTCGCGGCGTCGGCCACCACGAAGAGACCGTTCTCACGCGCCTTCGTGGCGCTCGCCGGCATCGTCGACAGCACCGTCGTGGTCGCATCGCCCGGCGTGGCCGCCAGCACCCGGCACGGGATGGTGATCTGCACATCGCGTGCGGTCTGCGCGACCAGCGGTGCGGTGACCGACGCCGACTCCGCGCCCAGCTCTTGGCTCTGCGGCCACGTGATCGACGCCGTCGACGTGGTGACCGGCAGGAACGGGGTCAGCACACCGGCGGCGAGGGCGACCAGTCCGGCCACCGCGGCCACGATCGCCACGGGCCGCGAGGAACGATCGGAAGACTGCGCTACGGGGGTGTCGGCGCCGACGGTGGGCTCGTCTGATTCGGACACTCCAGGCGACTTCGGCACAGGCGCATCGTAGTCAGCGATGCTGTGACAATCCCAAATCGAGCTCCCGTCGGGAACTCAGGCGAACCTGGCCAGGATCGAGTGAACGGCCTGCGTGACGGTCATCCGGTCATAGGTCTGGACGAACTCGAAGGTGCGCTCCAGGTCGGGGCCGGCGTCGTGCTGGTCGCGCGCGGAGAGCAGTGCGGCGAAGTGCGGGCCGAGGACCGCGACGTTCCACTCGTTGATCAGGTCGTCCTCGGGATCGAGGGGCGCCCGGTGCACGTTGCCGTCCCGCACGTCGGGGAGCCCGACGCCGTAGACGCCGGCCAGGCCGGTCTGGGTCGACATCTCCCGCCACCGCTTGGCGGTGCGGGGAGTGAAGTGCTCGGCGAACTGGAAGGTGCCCAGCACGATGGCGGCGCCCCCGATCGCGGCCTGGTGCTCCAAGGCCTTGCTCATCTCGATGAGCAGGCGCTTGTTGCCCATGCGCGGCTCGATGGAGGTCGATGCGATCCGATACGGGGTCGACTTCTCCGAGTCCGGGGTCGTCCACACCGGCATGTCGGGCAGCGGGACGATGGTCCGCGTCGCCAGAGTCGACGGGTCGGACACCGGCGGGTACAGATCGCCGATACCGAAGGCCGCGCCCATCGTCTGGGCGGTCACCCGGCACGACTCGTCGTCGACGCCCTCGGCGATCACCACGGCATGACTGCGTTCGGTGTGCGCGGCAAGGGCGTGGGCGAGCTGTGCGGCATCGGCGGTGGCCTGCTTGGCGAGGAGCTCGGCACCGGTCACGATGATGTCCGGTTCGACGAGCGACAGCAGAGTGGCGGCGTGTTCGCTGCGGACCAGGCCGTCGACACAGATGATCTTGCCAGCGGCGCGGGCCCGCGCGACCCGGGCCAGCGTGCGCTGGGGACTGCGTTCGACGGAGTCGGGCAGGATCACCATGACGTGGCGCTCGAGCGTGTGAGTGGTCTCCTCGTCGAGATTGTCGATCAGTTCCAGATCGAGGTTGACCAGGAGCGGAAGGATTTTGGCCAGCGACTGCGCGCGCGGGCTGGCGGCCATCTTCCGCTTACGTTCGTCCAGCACCGGGTGCTCTTCGACGAGCCGTGCGGCCCGCTTGAGGGCGGCGGCGGTGGCGAGGCGGGTTCCGGCGGGTCCACGGAGCTGTAGTTCGACGGCAGCCAACGCTCCGTCCGACAGCCGGCACACCGGCGCGAACTGCATGTGGAGCTCCAGATCGTCGAACAGCGTGAATGATCGTGTTTCAGCCACACGTACCTCCCCGTCAGAGCGAGGGCGCCCCGATCGATCCGGCGGACGCAATTGTCTTCACATCCTGTTCACGGCCTAAGCCTGTGCCCAGAGTAACAGTGCGTCGACGGTTGGACGTGCGACAACACCCGTACCACATCGAGAGATCAACTCTCGCAACGTGTTCGGGTCAAGAGGGGGGAAACCGCGGCCGCGAGCTGGTGGTGGGGGCGGTCGCGACCGCGGTTTAAGTGCGGGACCGGGCGATGGCCCCGCACCCGGTCTAGCGGTCAGCGTGCGGCGTCGGCGGCTTCCTTCTCGCTGCTGGCGCCGGCGTGACTCAGCTCGCCCGTGTAGCTCTCGAGATGGGCGCGGACGAACCACTGGAACTTCTCGAGTTCAGCGGTCTGCCCGATCAGGACGTCCTCGGTGATCGGGTCGATCTCACCGATCTTCTCGATCGCGTCTCGGTGCGAGGTGATGAAGCCCTCGTAGACGAGGTCGAGGGCTCCGAGGTGTGCCTGTGCGGTGTCGCGACCGATGGAGTAATCGCTCCACGAGCGGTCGGTCTCGATCGCCTTGGCCGTGCCCTTGGGCGACGAACCCAGGGTCGCGATGCGCTCGGCGACGGTGTCGGCGTAGCCGCGGACGAGTTCGACCTGCGGGTCGATCATCTCGTGTACCCCGATGAAGTTCGCGCCGACCACGTTCCAGTGGATGTGCTTGAGGGTGAGATGCAGGTCGTTCAGTGCGCTGAGGCGCTCCTGCAGGATCCCGGCCACCTCATCGGCCGATTCCGTGCTGAGTCCTGGTGCCGTGAATTTACTCATGACACGACGCTAGGCCGCGGTCACGGCGGGATCGAGGGTCGCGCGGGATGAGTGACGCGACCGAGATTGGAGGTCACGGTGCGGTAACGAACGGAGGTCGCCTGGTTTCGACGAGGGTGTTGCGGGTAGCACCGCGACACCCTCGTCGGACCAGGTCAGAGCCTCAGTACCCGCTGGAACGCATCGGGGCGGGGTCGTACAGCCCCGACCGTCGTGCCTCCCCGAGTTCGATCTCGGCAGGCGGGGCCGGGATGATCTCGGTGAACCGCTGCAGGCCGCCCCAGTCGCGGCCCCAGTTGTTGCGCAGGTACGTCGGTAGCAGCGTCGGACGCAGCATCGCCTCGGTGATGCCCAACGGTCCGCCCGCGGTGCCCGACATCCAGGTCTGGCTGTTCTTCCGGGTGGCCTCGGCGTCGGGCATGATCCGCCACTTCGGCACCTCGAGTACACCGTGCCGGACCTTCATCGGCTGCTGGCACGGGAAGACCAGACCGGGCAGCCAGTCGATGAAGACCGGGTCGGTCCGGCCGACGACATCGTCCAGGGTCGCCAGCCTGCTGACGCGCGGCGGGGTGATGGCCACCCACTCCGACGACGCCGCTGCGGTGTCCTCGACCAGGATGCGCACCACGGTCGACTGTGCCGGCGAATCGGCCAGCGGGAACCGCAGGTTGCGCCAGGTCGGGACCTCACCGATGTCGATGGGGAACATCTGTCCCGTCGGCACCACCCGGCCGTCGGCGCCGACACGACCGAACTGCGCGATCACCTTCTGGCCGGCGTGGACGACGCCGATTCCGTCGACGGCCTCGACCGACCCGGCGACCGCCATGGTGAGCAGCGGGGCGTCGTCGGAACGTTCGGGCAGCTGGTACCAGTCCGTCGTCAGGGAGGCGGAGCCCGACGGCGAGCCGTAGCTGCCGAGAACCGGTGTCGCAGCTGGGTTCAGCCCGAACGGCAGACGGACCGTCGACCCGTTGATCCCGCGCGCACCCTGTCCGCCCTCGGTGCCACCCTGCGCCGACGACGAGTCGGCGGACTCGTCCGCACCGGCGCCGGTCTGCGCGGTGTTCTGGGCGGTCGTGGTGGACGAGGTGTCGCTCTCGGTCGCGTCCACCGACAGCTTGTCGGGGACGCCGTTGGGCGTGAAGCCGGTCGAGTCCGAACCCGAGAGTGCCTGTGCGACAGCGGGTGCCGGACGTCCGTTGACTGCCGCCGGAGAGAGCAGGCCGGCGGTCGGATCGGCCTCGACGAGGACATCATTGGCCAGACCGCACGAGTTGCCGGTCAGGGCACGGGCATTGGACTTCATCCAGGACCAGGAGTCCCGTTGCTCGTAGGCGCCCTTCAGGAACGAGGCGACCATGAACAGCACCATCAGGCCGGAGATCACCGGCAGCGGTGAGAACTTGAGCTTCGAGTACCACCGGTCGCCACCGAGGGTCCGGGTCTGCTCGTCGACGAAGTCGTCGCGGAAGTGGAACCACAGACCGGCCAGGGCGGTGACCACCGCAGCGAGGAGGATGAACCACGCGACGTTGATCCCGCCGACGGCCGGCGGGCGGTCCCACCACGGCACGCCGTAGCTGCCGACGAACCACCAGCCGTTGGTGCCGGCGAAGGAGATCCCGGTGATCGCGAGGACGGCGGCCGCGAAGAAGGTGCGGTTGCGACGCGACCGGAGGACGGCCGGCGCCATCATCGCGCCCGCCGCGGCGGCGATACCGGCGGCGATACCGGCGTAGACGCCGAAGTGGTGGGTCCACTTGGTCGGGGTGAACGCGATGAGGAACATGGTGCCGAGCGTGACCGCGATCAGTCGCCAGATCGGGGCCCGTGCAACGCCGTTGGGATGCTCGCGACGGAGCAGGCGCAGGAGCACGACGAACAGGCAGAGGATCATCGCCAGCACGCCGAAACGACGCGCGAGGGTGCCGTCGGCGGTCGGCAGGATCAGGTAGTAGTACCGGATCGGTTCCTGCCACCACTCCAGGGTCGGCCCCACGTCGGAGGCGACCTTGTTGCCCGCGATCAGCGGGGCCAGGGGCTGGTCGAAGAAGATCTGGAAGAGCACCGCGGTACCGGCGGCCAAGATCGGCGCGAGCATCGGCAGCAGCCCGTCGCGGCGACGCCGGGACACGAGCGTCTTGACGATCGGCCGGATGCCCGCGAGCAGCGCGGCGACCGCCATCAACCCGCCGGGGGCGAGGGCGAGGGTGAAGGCCGCGGTCACCACCGCGATCGCGTACGGCAGCAGGCGCCGCGTCGCGATCGCCCGTTCCACGCAGCACCAGGTGAGCAGCGCGCCCACGGCCTCGGCGGGTTCGGGACGCAGACCGTTGTTGAACGGCAACCAGATTGCGAGGAAGACGAACGCCGCCGACCAGACCGCGGGCGTGCTGTTGCGGACGGTGCGGCCCAGACGAGGGATCACCTCGCGGCTGATGAGCCACCAGCCGAGAAGGCCGAGCAGAAAGGCGGGCAGGCGCATGAACGGCGCGGCGACGCTGATGTGCGACATCGCCGAGATGACCTGGAAATGCCAGCCGAAGGGATCCTGCGGGACACCGAAGTAGCGGAAGTAGTTGTCCGCGTAGCCGGCCTCGCTGGTGATGCGGCCGACGGTGAAGTTGTAGCCGTCGTCGGAGGTGTTGGCGCCGGCGAACCACCAGAAGGCCAGGATCGCGAACACCGCGACGTCCGGCGGGCGGATGGTCCACCAACCGGTCGGCAGGAAACGCTTGTGCGCCCGCCCGTCCCGGCTGTCGAGAACACCGAGAGCGATGAGCGAGAGGATCGTCATCACGATGCCGATCACGATCGCCGCGAGCTTCACCGGCGTCGGCGAGGTGACGTAGCGCGTGTCGATGGTGGCGCGCAGCGACAACCCGTCGCGGGACACGTCGGCGGGCAGATCGCTGTAGATGCCGACGATCTGCGGTCGCATCTCGTGGTCGGGGATGGCGAACTCGTTGAGACCACCATCGGCGGCGTCCGGGGCGGGCAGGCCCTCGAAGCGGCCGTCGACGCCCTCACCGTCGGCGTGCATCACGATCCGGCAGTTCGGGTTGGCCTGCGCCGCCGCACGGTCGGTGTCGAGGAGCACCACGTTGCGGTCGATCATCGTCAGCGTGTCGGCGGTGGCGCGGACGAAGAGGCCGCGAGCGGAGTCGTCCTGTCCACCCTCCGGCGTCGTCGAGAGGAGGACACCGCCTTGCGCGGGCAGGCGGGCGGCCAGCGAACACGGCACGGACATGTCCATGTCGATCGGGACGAAGGCCACCAGTGGTGCGGCCACATCCGAGACCGAATCGCCCTGTGGCCATTCGAGTTCGGCGGTGGTCTGGTTCACCGGCAGGATCGGCGTGACGATCGCGAGCAGGAAACCCAGCAGGCCGGTGACGACCGCGACGATCTTCGCGGTGCGATAGTCGCGTCCGGGCCGCTCGTCGGCCTGCGGGGCCGTGCTCGTGGGGTTGGGTTCACTCATCGGATTCGGGCTCCACCCTGATCGAGCCGGCGCGTGACCAGCCCCATTGCGTCGTCTGTGCGGTGTCGATCTGTGCGTTCGGTGCGTCGGGTACCAGTGGCATCAGCTTCTCCAGGGCGCCCCATTCGCGGACCCAGTCGTCCTTGAGGTAGGTCGACACGGCCTGGGCCGAGGTCGTCGCCTCCGAGATGGCCAGCAGGCCGCCGTCGACCCCCGCCTGCCAGGTCTTGGACTGCGAGTTGGTCAGCGGGTAGTCACCCAGGATCCGCCACTGCGGGACCTGGGCGACGCCGTGCGAGACACCCATCGGCTGCTGGCACGGGAAGTGCGAGGCCACCCCGAAGTCGATCAGGGTCGGCGCCGTCGTCCCGACGACCTCCTGCAGGGTCTGCAGCTGCGGCGCGCGCGGCGGGGTGATCCCGATGAACTGCTTGTCGCCGAGGTTGTTGTCCTGCAACGACAGTCGCATCACGGTCGCGGCCGGCGGTGCGGCCGCCATCGGCACCCGCATGTTGCGCCAGGGGCGGTTGAGGATCACCGGTCCGGGGTCGATGGGCAGGATGTCCGGGCCGACCTGCTGGAACGAGCCGTCGGGGCCGGGACGGCCGAACTGCACGACCATCTTCTGCCCGAAGTTGCGCACCCCGAAGGTGTCGATGGTCGAGACGGCGCCCGCGGTGCTGAACACGAGCAGCGGCGACGCGGCACGGTCGGCGGGCAGGTCGTACCAGCCCGTCGTCAGGCGCGCCTCGCCGTTGTATCCGTAGCTGCCGAGCACGGGCGTGGTGGCCGGGTCGAGTCCGTAGGGGAGCTTGGCGTTCGACCCGTTGACGGTTTCGGGTCCGCGGCCGCCGGTGGTCCCGGAGCCGAGTCCGCCGGTGATGGCGAACGGGCGTGCCATGCTCGCCGACACGTTCATCTGGCCCGGGCGCTGGCTTCCCGGTTCGGGCTGCAGGTCGCCGGGGATGCCGTTGGGGGAGAAGCCCACCGGGTTCTCGCCGCGCAGTGCCTCGGTCGCCGACGCACCGCCGGCGGGGGTGAGCATGCCGGTGTTCGGGTCGACTTCGACGAGCACCTCGTCGGCGAGGCCACATGGGTTGCCGCGCAGGGTGTTCAGGTTCTCGGTGAGCACCGTCGGTGCCGGATACCGGGTGACGGCGGCCTTGACGAACAGCAGCATCTCGACGACGACGAGGAGCCCGGCGATCACCGCGATCGGCGAGGACGCGAGGAACAGGCGGCGACGATCCGCGCGGGTCTCGCCGGGGCCGGTGTCGCTGTGAGCGAGTCCGCGATTGGTGACGTAGTCGAGTCGCAGATGTTGCCACACCGCCAGGGCGGCGGCGAGGACGGCGAGGATCAGGAACAGCGTCGACGCCCCGTAGCCGGCGATGACGGGCGCCCGGTCGAACCAGGAGATGCCGTACTCGTAGGCGAACGGCCAGGAGTTGTAACCGGCCATCGCCGCGGCCATCGCGAACAGCAGACCCGACACGAAGACGGTGAGGTTGCGTGCCGATCGTGCTGCGGACTGGGCGACGGCGAGGGTCGCGGCCGCGGAGATCGCCGCCGCGAGACCGGCGAGCACGCCGAACTGGATCGTCCACTTGGTCGGGGTGAACACGAACAGCAGCAGGGTCACGCCGACGGCACCGACGAGACGCCACACCGGGCCGGGGTCGACACCGCGAATCCTGGTGCGCCGCAGCATCACCGCGACCACGACGAACAGGCCGGCGAGAAGCAGCAGCAGTGGCACCCGCCGGGTCAGCGAGCCGTCGTCGGTGACGACCGAGATGAAGTAGTACCGCAAGAACTCCTGGTGCCAGGAGATCACCGGGCCGACGGTGTAGCGGAGCTTGATGGCCTCGAGCACAGTCGCGAGCGTCTGGTCCCGGAACACGATCACCAGTACGACCATCCCGGCGGCGACGATCGGCGCGACGAGCGCCGCGGTCGACGTCCACGTCGAACCGCCGAGCTCGTTGCGTCGTCGGAGCAGGATGTGCAGCAACGCGCGGGCAGCGACGAGCAGGATCGCGACACCCACGACGCCGTGCGGGGCGAGCGCGAGGGTGAACCCGGCGAGCGCCGCGGCCAGCGCCGCCGGCAGCAGGCGTCGGGTGGAGATGGCGTATTCGGCTGCCCACCAGGTCAACAGGGAGCCGAGGACGATGATGCCCTCGCTGCGCAGGCCGCTGCAGAACGGCAGCCAGAACGCCGTGAACGTGAGGGCGGCAGCCCAGGTCGCCCACGAGCTGCGACGCACCGCCGGGCCGAGACGCGGCAGCAGCACCCGGCTGAGCACGAACCACGACACGAGGCCGGCGACGAGTGCCGGGATGTGCATCCACAGGATCGACGGCGAAATCGACGACCACATCGAGAGGAAGCTGTAGTACCAGTCGAACGGCGCCTCGGGGATGCCGTAGTAGCGGTAGTAGTTGGCCAGGTAACCGAACCCGTCGGCGGTGCGGCCCATGTTGAGGACGTAACCGTCGTCGGGCGACCCGGCACCCAGGAACAGCCAGACCAGCAGGATCGCCGTCACGACCAGGTCGGCGGCGCGCGGCTTCAGTGAGTGCCACCAGGCGCGGGTGCGGACCCCGATCCGCCGGTGGTAGCCCTGGATGCGGTCGAGAAGGGCCAGCGCGACCAGGGCCACGATCACCGAGATCACGGCGAGGACCATCACGATGATCTTCAGGACCGTCGGCGAGGACTCGTACCGGTTGTCGATGTCGATCGAGACCGACATCCCGGCGTCGGCCGCGGCGCGGGCCTGCTCGGCACTCAGTTCGCTGAAGATGCCGGCGACCTGCGGTCGCTTCTCCGGCGGCAGGACCGTCGAGTCACCGAGGCCGACGAACTGGGCGCCGGGTCCGCTCGGGGCGGAGAAGATGTGCAGCTCGCGGCAACGGTCGAGTTCGGCGCGGGCCGCGGTGGCCGCGACGCTGTTGCGGAAGGTGACGGTGACGGCCTGATCGGATTTCGTCACCCACAGCGACGAGCCCTTCGACTTCGGCGCGCTCACCGGCATCGTCGACAGGACGACGCCGTTGCGGGCACTCGCCAGCGTCGAACACGGGATGCGGGCGTCGAGCGTCTGCGGGGTCTGCGCGATGAGCGGCGCCATCACCGACGACGTCTCCGCGGCGAGCTCCTGACCTGCGGGCCAGGTGATGTCGGCGTCGGTGGCCTTCACCGGCAGGAGCGGGGTGAGAGCGCACAGCACGACGCCGAGAACACCCGCGACGATCGCGATCAGACGGGCGGTACGTGCGGAAACACGGGACGTCGAGGCTGTCACAGGCACGGTGCTTGATCGTATGCGACCGGCACTCGCCCACCTAGCGCCCACCCTGAGCTGCGGCGCTCCTCAGTGCCGGATCGGCGCCGGGCTCCACAGGCCGCTGCGGGTCTCCGTGCCGGTGTCGATGTCGGCGAGGCTGTCCACGCCGCCGTACGGTTCGTAGCGCTCCAGCGCGCCCCAGTCGCGTCCGATGTCGGCCATCAGATACGTCGGCAGGGCGGTGGGCTGCTGCGACACGTCGATCCAGCCGAGCGGGCCGCCCCCGTAGTAGTTCTGCCATGCCGAGACCGCGGCCGCCAGATCCGACCCCGGCTTGATCCGCCACTGGGGGATCTCGGCGACACCCGCATCGTGGGTGAACGGCCGCTGGCACGGGAAGGCCAGACCCGACGTCCAGTCCACGTGCACCGGGGCGGTGCTGCCGACGACGTCCTGCAGCGTCCTCATCTGCGGGACCCGCGGCGGGGTGAGGACGATGAAGCGGTCCTCGTTGAGGTTGTCGTCGGTGGCGACGATGCGGACCGCGGTGGTGTCCGCCGGCAGCTCGCTGGTGTTGTAGCGCAGGTTCCGCCAGGCCGGGCGCGGGCCGGGGTCGATGAGTTCGGTCTCGCCGGCGGCGGTGAGGTCGGCGTCCTTGGTGTCCGGTCCGATCGGGTCGGCGGTGTACTCGAGCATCACGTTCGGGTTGTCGTATTCGCCGGCCACCGACATCGTCAGCAGCGGACGGTCGCGCCAGTCCTCCGGGAGGGCGTACCAGCCGGAGGTGAGCCGGGCCGGGACCTGGTCGAGCTTGGAGTAGCTACCCATGACCGGAGTGGTGTTCGGGTCGAGGAAGAACGGCAACGCGGCGCTGCTGCCGTTGACGCCGGGTTCGGCCAGTTCACCGCCACCGGTGCCGCCGGGGTTGGAGTTGACGATCTTCGGGTCGGCCCACACATTGCCGGACAGCACGCCCAACGAGCCCTCACTGGCCGTCGACGCGAGATCCAGCGGCACACCGTCGGGGGAGAAGCCGACCGTCTTCGGCGAGGTGCCGGGCGCCGGGGCCGCTCCGCCCAGCGGGTTGCTCAGCGACCCGTCGACGGGCCGCAGCATGTCGCGGTTGGGGTCGCCCTCGACCCACACCTTGTCGGCCATGCCGCACGGCTTGCCGGTGAGCGCGGCCAGGTTGGAGCGCGGCACCGAGTACGACGACGACTGGTGGATACCGGCGAAAACCGCGGTGATGATCTCGAAGACGACGATGGCCATCGCGAGATAGGCAAGCGGTGCGGCGGCGATCGACGCGGACACGCGCCGGTACCAGCGCCGGTCGGAGGTTTCGGGCTGCTGGGTGGGGTCCCCGTCGGGGGAGTGCGGGTCGGCGCCGGTGAACGGTTCCCGGAAGTGGAACCACAACGCGAGGAGGAGCAGTGCCAGCGCGGCGTACAGGAACACGCTGCCGAGCATCACCCCGCCGATCGTGACCTGCTCGTAGGCCCAGGGCATTCCCCACGCAGAGTAGTAGTAATAGGAGTTCGGCGCGGTGAACGCCAGACCGCCGATGAACAGGACGAGCGCGCAGAACAGGGTGCGGTTGCGTCGTGAGTGCATCGACTGCTGGCTCGCGGCGATCGCGGCGATGGCTGCCAGTGCGGCGGCGATACCGGCGAAGACGCCGAAGTGGTGGGTCCACTTGGTCGGCGTGAACATGAGGAACACCAGCGAGGCGAAGGTGATCGCGACGATGCGCCGGGTGGGTCCGATGGCCGTGCCGGGGATGCGGTTCTTGCGGATCAGGACCGCTGCGGACACCACGAGACCGAGGATCATCGCGAGGACCGCGAAGCGTCGAGCGACCGAGCCGTCGGCGGAGAAGGCGAACAGCGCCGAATAGCGACCGAGCTCGTTGTACCAGTTCATCGACGGTCCGAGCGCGGTCTTCATGCTCGACGCCTCGGAGAACGAGCGCAGGGTCAGGTTCGAGAACACCACGAAGACGACGAAGCTGCCGGCGGCCAGGATCGGTGCGATCAGCGCGACGAACGACCATCGCAGCGCGCGGGGCGAGGTCGAGTCACCGGTGATCACCCGGGCACGTTTGATCAGCGCCATGATCATCGGACGTGCGCCGGCGATCAGTGCCGCGACTGCGAGCAGGCCGGTGGGGCCGGCGGCGATGCTGAAGGCACCGACCAGGCAGGCCACCGCGGCGGGTAACAGTCGGCCGGTCGCGATGGCGCGCTCCACCGAACACCAGGTGAGCAGGGCGCCGAGGCAGATGATCGGCTCGGGACGCAGGCCGTTGTTGAACGGGAACCAGCAGGCGAGGAAGGTGAAGGCCGCGGTCCACGCGACATACGGGCGGGCGATCGCGGCGCGGCCGAGCCGCGGGATCACCTCGTGACTCACGATGAGCCACACCAGGATCCCGCAGGCGAGCGCGGGTAGCCGCATCCACGGACTGGCCACCGAGACATGGCTGAGCAGTCCGAAGACCTGGTAGTACCAGCCGAACGGCGCTTCCGGCGCGCCGTACCAGCGGAAGTAGTTGGCGGTGTAGTCGCTGTCCTGCGCGACCCGCGACATCGTCAGCAGGTAACCGTCGTCGGAGGTGTTCGGGCCGATCATGTGCCAGAGGATCAGCGCACCGATCACCACATAGTCGCGCGCGTTGAGGCGCCACCAGCGGGCCGGGAAGATGCGTCGATGACGGCGGCCGTCGGTCGCGTCGAGAGCGGCGAGTGCGGCCAGCGAGAGCAACGTCGAGGCGACACCGACGATGACGACGAGCCACTTCGAGATCGTCGGGGCCGTGTTGTACCGGGAGTCGACCGTGACGTGCGCGTCGAGACCCTCGATGGCGGCCGCGGGTCCGGACAGGTCGGTGAAGAGGCCGGTGACCTGCGGTCGCTGGTCAGGCGAGTTCTTGAAGGCCTCTTTGTCCTCGGTGGTGCCCTCGAGCGGGTCGCCGGCGTCGTTGGTCATGCCGACGAACTCGGCGGTCACCGCGTCGGAATCGGCGTGGACGACGATCTCGCGGCAGTCCTGCGTGCGCATGTCCTGGAGGCTCGCGGAGATCAGCGGGACGTTGCGGATGACCACCTCGACGCCCTGGCGGTCGGCGGGGGCGTCGGCGGCGCCCGTCTTGCGGATGAACAGGCCGCGTTCGGCGGACTTCTCCGCCTGCTTCGGTGTGGTCGACAGCAGCACCGAACCACCGGGAGGCAGGTCGTCGACCGCGGCGCACGGGATGGTGACGTCGAGGTCGACGGGGGTGTAGCCGATGAGCGGGGAGGCGACGGAACCGATCTGTCCGTTCTGGGGCCAGTTGATCTCCGCGGTCTTCTGCTCGACCGGCATCAGCGGGGTGGCGAGCGCGAGCAGAAAGCCGAGCAGGCCGGTGACGATGGCGACGATCCTCGCTCGTCGGACGGTCTGCGCTGGCACAAAGAGAGATGGTAGCCGCTGAGGTGTCTCGCCCCGGTCGGCGAGGCGGCTGAGACTATGGTGAACCCATGTCCGACTCCACGTCCGATACGGCCGGTGCGCAACCGCTGCCGATCCTGCTGCTCAACGGGCCGAACCTGAACACCCTGGGTACCCGTGAGCCGGCGATCTACGGCTCCGAGACACTCGATGATGTCGTCGACCTCGCCGAGCGGACCGCGTCGGAACTCGGTTTCGGCCTGCGTGCGGCGCAGACCAATCACGAGGGACAGATGATCGACTGGATTCACGAGTCGGTCGGGAAGATCAGCGGCATCGTCATCAACCCCGGCGGGTGGACCCACACGTCGGTGGCCCTCGCCGACGCCTGGTGGTGCCCGGCGTGCCGATCTTCGAGGTGCACATCAGCAATGTGCACAAGCGCGAGGCGTTCCGGCACCACTCCTATGTCTCACCGCTCGCGGCCGGCGTCATCGCGGGTTACGGCATCCGCGGCTATGAGTTTGCGATCCGACGACTCGCGGAGATCGTGGACTGAACCCGATTGCTGCAACCCAGGGGTTGCAAGTCACGAGCCATGATGCAACCATTGGGTTGCATCATTCGAAGTGACCCAGGAGGCGTCATGAGTGCGACCGATCCCGAAACAGTCAGTGCGGCAACCGATGAGAACTTCGATCGGGTCGAGCGGGAGATCGCCATCGAGGCGACCGCCGAGCGCGTGTGGCAGCTCGTCAGCGAGCCGGGCTGGTACATCAACGACAGCGTGATCACCGAGCACCGGATCGACCGCGACGGAGATCTGTCGACGGTGCACGATCCGGTCCACGGCGCCTTCGTCTTTCGTACCGTGAAACTCGACGAGCCGCGCTACGCCGCCTTCCGTTGGCTCGCCGACGCATCCGATCCCGACTCGGAGTCGACGCTCGTCGAGTTCTGGATCGCCGACTCCGGGCCCGGGGTGATCCTCAAGGTCGTCGAGTCGGGATTCGCCTCGCTGTCCGGTTCGGAGGCGGAGCGACGCGCCCGGTTCGACGGCAACGCCGAAGGGTGGAGGATCGAGCTCGAACTGGCACGCACCCACCTGACGAGCAGATCCGATGCCTGAGGTTGCTCCCGTCGAGATCTTCGGCGCTCTCGCCGACGAGAGTCGCTGGCAGATCCTCGTCAGATTGGGAACCGAACCGGCGTCGGCGTCGACCCTCGCCACCGAGTTGCCGATCAGCCGTCAGGCGATCGCCAAACATCTCAAGATACTGACCGATGCGGGCCTGGTCGCCGCGTCCCGCGCCGGCCGCGAAATACGTTACGAGGCAGCCGGTTCGGAGCTCTCGCGCCTCGCACGACATCTGGACACGATCGCGCGCGGATGGGATCGCCGTCTGGCCGGTATCAAGAAGGCCGCCGAACGCGACTGATCCGCGAGAGGTTGCTCGTGGAGAGACCTCTCAGAACGGCGGTGGACCGTCGGCCTGTTCACGTCGTTCACGTTCTCGCTGGTTGCGGGCACGCTCCGCCCGCCGGCGTGCGTGCTTGTGCGCGAGCCGGTTGCTGGTGGGCGGGGTGTCGTCCCCGGTGATGACCCGTGGGGTCGGTGGGGCTTGGGGTGGCTGTTCGTAGC
>NZ_MKKG01000005.1:0-124474 GCF_001942325.1 Gordonia sp. CNJ-863 | reverse complement strand
GTTCTGGGCGACGCGGACAACGTCGTCGCGGAACTCCTGGGGATAGGGCTTGGGCACAGCTGGCATCCTTCCAGGCCGCCCGGCAGGGCAAGCCAGATCAGATGTCACCTACTCGTGCACCAGCCCCTCGAGTACGCCTACGGCGATATGGACTGGGACGAGGGGTATCGCTACGTTGACGTCGCTACGAATAGGGTGAAAGTCAAGCGAGCATGGGTACTCGTAGAGGTAGAGCTATGATCTCGGGCCACCGCCGCTACAAACTCGACCTGCTTCAAGCCGAACTCCGCGACTGGACTGAACTGATCGGGTGGGCACTCGTAGGCGCAGCCTTAGGCGCAGTGTTCCTAATTGGCATCGGTGTAGCCGCGTGGCACGCATTCTGGTTGGCTGTGGGGACCGTGTAGGTGCGCTCGAACGATGAGAACGAGGTCTACAAGATCGTCGCTCGTCACCTGAGTACGTACTACCAAGAGACCCCGTATCACTTTGACTTGTCGGGCGTGAACAACACCAGCCGCTACTCACGCGGTCTGTACAAGCTCATCAACCGCTCCCCCGGATTCCCCGACCTCATCGTCTACCAGCGCTCGCACCCTGACTTCGGCGACTACATCGGGCTTGCACTGGAGATCAAGCGTGACGGCGTGAAGGTGCGCAAGACGGACGGTTCACTGCTCAGTGACCCGCACATTCAAGAGCAAGCCGCGTACCTCCAGAAGCTATCCGGCAAGGGCTACTACGCCGCGTTCGGAATCGGAGCGCGGGACTGCATCACGCTCATAGACGAGTATCTGAGCGGGACGAGCAACGTCTCCATCAAGTTCTAGCTCGCGGGATCACCTCTGCGCCCAAGCCGGACGCAGAGCACATCTCACGAGAGGAAGACTCATGGCGAAGACGATCATGGCGGCGTTCATCCCTGCCGACGAGAACCAAGCGATCGAGCTGGTGCACTTCGAGCCGGGTGACATCACGTTCATGCAAGAGCGGGTCGGCGGCTACTTCGATGTCGCGGACAGCCAGGTGCACGGAGCGAGCTTGTGGTTCGACGACGAGGGTAAGATCAAGAAGCGCGACGTCAACTCGCGGGCGACCCTGATCTTGTGGCTCGAGAACAGGTGGCGCGACGTGGACGCGATCGTCGGTGACGTTCTGGTGACCGGCCAGCCCGACGAAGAAGGCACGATCACCAGCATCCCCGAATCACTGCTCGACGGCATCGCCGGTATGTACAACTGGAAGTACGAGGTGCAGACCGGTGGCGACGACTGGTCGGGCAACCAGGTGGTCTGCACCAACTACTTCGAGGCGATCAGCAAGGCCGTCCAGCTGTCCCGGCGCTGGTTGCTTGTCACCGCCATTCGAGTCGTCCAAGCGTGAGTAAGTCCCCGGCCTAGTGCCGGGGCTTTTCAATTGAAGCTGCTGCTACACATACTCGAAGTTCGGGTTCGCGAAGTCTCCATGGATCTGTAGCGCCCACTGGTCGTACATCCAGGCTGCC
Source organism: Gordonia sp. CNJ-863 (assembly GCF_001942325.1). Taxonomy (NCBI): domain Bacteria; kingdom Bacillati; phylum Actinomycetota; class Actinomycetes; order Mycobacteriales; family Gordoniaceae; genus Gordonia; species Gordonia sp. CNJ-863. The sequence continues at coordinate 122,970 of NZ_MKKG01000005.1, read as the reverse complement.
TCTGCTTCGTTTGCGTAATAGCCGATGTGGATCTGCCTTTTGTCAGTCCTGAGCGTCGCAGCCCACTGCTCCTGCCGCTTGTGCCAGCAGACGCCCAGAAACTGCGACGTGGACCGACGTGCTGACTTTCTGTTGGCGTTGTTCTGAGCCCGTGTAGCTAAGCGGAGGTTTTCGCGACGGTTGTCCAGTCGGTTCCGGTTTTTGTGGTCTGCAAACTCATCCGACGACAGATCTCGACCCAGCACACGAGTGAGGATCAGCTTGTGCAGCCAATGCTGCCTGCCTGAGACAAGATCATCCATCCGTACCGCGTAGCCGCCTCGTCCGAGATACCACAAGTCATCGAGGAGATCCGAGTCGCCGGTGTCGATAATTGTGTACTGACCTCTAGACAGCGGGATGTACAGACCTTCAGATGATGTTTCCGGAAGTTTGATGTCCTTTTTGCGATCTGCGGCCGACCCTTTAGCGCCACAGGACCTCGAACAGAATCGACCATACCCACGCTGCAAATCATGGGTAGAAGTTCTGCCCGGACCATGGCAGTATTGACATTTTATATTGACATTCCGTGGCATTGCACCTCCTTCCCGAAAGAGAAGCCAGGTGTTAAACTAGACCTAGGCTCCGACTGCAACTCGGGGCTTATTTTGTGTTTCTATTTATGCACACTTGATCGATAAATGGAATACACCCCGTACCCGCGAGCTTTTGGCTTCGAGCGGGCACGGGGTGCGCTATTTAGTTGTGTAGGGAGGATCACTCGCTGGGGCGGAATCCCTTGCGTCGTCCACGAAGGCCATCGAACCCGGCGAGCTTGTCATCGGGAATGAGCTTCGCGAACTCTGCGGCAGTGACGGCGACATCCTGCGTGCTCCCATCGGCATGGCGCAGTTCCAGCGTCACAAGGTTGTTCATCACCTTCATCGCCTTCAGCTCCTCTTCGGAGGCGTCGAACTGCTTCGCCTCCGTCACCCGAGGGTGTTCACGTACCACCACGTTGACGACCTGGTTGTCATCCAACTCGATTCCACTGATGTCCGACACGCGGACGGATTTGAAGGCCATCTGACCTCACCTCTCAAACTAGTTGCGACAGAACTACTTTTGCAATTCTGTACTATTAGTTATGCACGAAACTTGTGTTCAGTAAATACAAAGTTTGCTACAATCAGAGGTAGCAATATGACAGCCGATCAACTTCAGACCGACACTGACACAGATCAATTCGACGATTGGCTTCTTCAAAGCGCCCACGCAAGTGGTGTGCCACTTCGGTTAGACGACACCGACACCATCACTCGCCTCGCGGGACTACTACGCGCTATCGGGTCATGAAGTCGCAGTGCCGGATCGCGTAATCGAGCTGCTGCTCAACGTCCCGTACGACTGCGTCGCAGTCACGAAAAAGCCTCTCATCGATCCGAGCCGGGTCGAGATCATCGGAGCCGGCCATTGAAGCAAGGTTCTGCAGTGAACCAGCGTGCGAATCCAGGGCGCTCGCGGCGCTTCTGAAGGCGTCAGCGAGTTCGTCGAGACGCCGCTGTAGATTCTCCGGGCTCTTGCCAACCGCCATCGCAGTCACCCGATCCTGATTGACCGCAGGGTGTCTTGCGCCCGGTCGAGGTCTCCGCTGAGCACGTGATCCATCTCGTCGGCCGCACTTTGCACCGCCACGATGTCGTCGTAGCTCGCGTTGCCGAACTTGATCCGCTCAGCCTTGTGCTTCAGCTCGCGCGCCTCGGTCGCGATCGACTCTGCCCTCGCCTCGATACTGAGAGACCGATCAATCACCTGGTCGCACGCGCGGTGCAGGTTCTGTACATCGTTGTCGTGCGACATCACTCAGCCTTCCAGTCGTCCATGATGACTTCATCCCCTACCGGTGCGGTCTCGCGCTTCTTGACCTCGACGTGGCGGCGAGCCTGTTGGTCAGCCTGAATCTGCGCAGTTGATCTCGCGTACTTCGCATTCGAGCGACGCACCGCCTGCTGTCCGTAACCTTTCGGCTTCGGCTCATCCAGCGTCCGCAGGGTGATCGGGGCGCTTGTCCCCTCCGGTGTCATGATCTTGGCGAGCATCATGTACTTCTCCAGACCGACGAAGGCCTGCGACGTTACTTGAGGGTGGGCGAAGCTCTTCTGGTAGATGTGCGCTTCGTCTGGCCCGGACTCGAAGATGAGCCGGGTGCCCGCGTTGATCTGCACCGCACTCTGCACGTCCCTCGGCAACTGATTGATCCCTTGCGTCGCCAGGAACAGTCCCAGCTTGCGCCGACGACCCATCGCGTAGATGTCCCCGATCGTCTTCTCGAAGTGCGAGAACCCATGCGCCTCATCGAGGAACATGATGTTGTCGTGCTCGATGGGCACGTTCTTGAGCGACGCATCCCAGACCCAGGAGACCAGCAGCGACCCGATGACCTGCGCGAGGTTGCTGTCCACGCCCTTTAGGTTGACCAGAAGGATCTTGTTGTCTCGGAGGATCTCCCCGATCTCGATTGTCGACTTGGTGTGGTTGAGTGTGTTGGCGATCTGCGGCTCGAGCGTGAGTTCCCAAAAGCGGTTCATGATCGGTTGCATGTCCCGATCCTTCTCCTTGGCCGGCTTCTTCTTCCAGTCGGCGAAGAATCGTTTGAGCTCGGGCGATTTCAGCCTGTCGAGGCGATCTCGAGACCACGCTTCGTCACGCGGAGTCTTGGGATCGAGCAGCGGGATGAGGTCGAGCAGTGTCGCGTCCCCGGTCTCGTAGAGCGCCGAGATGCCATGAAACAACATCTTCTTGAGTGTCACGCCGGTGTCGGCCTTGTAGATTCGCTGGAACAGCTCAGCGAGCTTCGAGGCGATCATCATCGGCTCCTCGAAGTTGAATGGATTGATCCCGACGTGGTTGTCCGGGTCGGAGAAGTCCAGCAGCACCACTCGATCCAGCGTCTGCCAATCCAGCTGATTGAGAAGTCGGTCTACTAGGTCTCCGTCCTGCTCCAAAAGCACGCCGCCATGCCCGCTCGCGAAGAGTTGGCTCAGGGTTGTCACCGCCAAGGTTGTCTTGCCCCTGCCAGGCTTTCCACCGATGAACCCGTGAAACCTGAACTGGTCTGGACCCATGGCAACTGGACGTTCTGAGCCTGGCTGGGTAGAGACACCGAGCAAGATGCCCTCACGGGGAACCGTGTCGGGTGGTGGCATGTGCGTGAAGGTCGCGCGCGACACCCCCTCGATGTAGTCCGACCCGAGAGGCCACCCAATGCGGGGAACCAACTCGCTGACCGAGAGCTGCAACTGCGGCTTGATCGGCGTGTGTGCCTCGTCGACGAGAGCAGTCACGTCGCTCTTCAGCTCTCGGTAGAGGAACTTGACCTTGGGGCCGTCCGAAGCCTTGAGCGACATCACCACGTTGTGACACAGCGCTTTGCTTCGATCTGGATGCTGGCTTCGCGCCGCAATGCGCAACGCCGCGATGAAGTTCGGCTCCGTCTGAACCTTGCTGCGGCGGCTCGACAGTTCGTCACGTGACGCCTCGGTCTTGCCCATGAGCGTTTTGAAGACCGAGACGTTCGTCGACTGCACGCGGGCATCGTCTGCGTCGGGTAGCTTCACCTTGGCGGTGCCAGCGATCACCCACTGAAGCACCACGACCTCGTCGTTGATCGGGTTGAAGCTGTTGAGCAAAGAGACCGCGGTATCTGCAGGCCGACCATGGATCTCGATCGCATGATCGGGCAGGGTCATTCCGACCTCGACCGCCGCGTTGAACTCACCGAGACCCAGGTCGTCGTCGAGCACCGGCTCGATGGCTATGCCGGGGATGGCCGCCCTGAGTTGCGCGACGATGTACTCGGCCTTGCCGCTCGGGACTCGGACACGGAACTCAAACGTCCCTCCGCGGCAGATGGTCTCGAACACCATGGTCGGCGCTGTCTTCAGCGCACGCTCCGGCCGGATAGATGCGGGCAGCGTGTTGATCTCGGCAACAGCCCTGTCCACGGGGACATCAGCTGGGAACTTGATTCTGTACGTGAGCCGACCATTTCGGTCGTACTCGCGCTGTTGATTGGTACGCACGAGCAGTACTCCTCCAATAACCAGGAGGGGCAGCGCGGCGAAGACGGTGAGGATGAACGCAAGCTCCATCTGTCTTCAGCATGACACTGACCCTTCTGTTTGAACAGGAACAGCCGGGCGCGTAGCGTCGTTGACGTGCACGCCCGGCTGCGGGTTGTGCTGCGGATGAGGACCAGGCGGACGACGGTCTCTTGTTTGGCGACTGGAACCGCCGCCCACCTGGCTACCTCTCACTACTCAGATCCTGACCAGGGGTCCTCCTTCCTCTTCTTGTACCGCTCGACGACTGTGGTTCCGAGCGACATCGAACCGGGCAGCGCCACTGCGAGACCGACGATGATGATGACGAAGACGACTGCTCCGACGATCCAGGCGACGTACGGCTCGACGAGCGACCCAAGGACAGCGAAGCCGGCGTACACCGCGATGATCGCGAAGAGAACGCCCAGTCCCTTGTCAACTGCGCGCTTCATCGAGCGGCCTTGCGATCGAACTCCTCCGCCAACTGCTTCAGGTGGCTCTCGACTGCGTCACGGCGATCACGCGCTTCGATCTCTCGGTCGTAGTACTCGGAGACCGCCGCCCACTCGGCGCGGGCATACTTTGCCTGCACGCGATACGCCATGTACTCGTTGTGCAGCATCATTGCGCCCATCTGCAGCTGGTCGATGATCGTCATCGGCCTCGCTCCAGCTCATCGCGCGAGTAGCCCATCATTATCATCAGCTCGCCCTGTATGTACTGACTGGCGGCTTCCAGCAGCATCGCGAACTTCAGTTCGTCCGCTCCGGCGAGCATCGCGACCAGGTCGGTCACCTCAGAGAAGTCGCGGAAGCGCCCCTCTGCATACATCTTGCGAAAACGCGCACGCATTTCACGGAGCTTCGCATCGCACGTGTCCTGGTATGCCACCACCTCAGCGCGCTTGTCGATTTGCTTCATTTCGCGGGACTGACCGCTGTAGATCGCTGGTAGACCCCGCCTGGTGACGCCTTGTAGATCGGCTCTGTTACCGGGACGTAGAGCGTCCTGGCGACTCGAAATTTGCATCGCTGTGTACCTTCCGGTGAGAGACTGCGGTTGAAACCTTGGCTGTCGTCGACATCGTGACTGATGGGCCTGCTACCCTCCTTGACAAGAGTGACAAGCGACATGTCGCCGCTCTTGTGACAACGAAGGTACATGACACGCTTGACAAGCGCAACGGGTTGAAGGAGGCCTGTCAAATGGCAGATGACGGCAAGTTGGACCCCGCCGTCTACAACCACATCCGTTCCCGAATTGTTAGCGAACTGAAAGACATCCGGCGGTTCGGTCTAACGGAGGAGGCGATGGAGCACGCACCGGTCATCACGATGGGCTTTAACCGACCGCGTCAAGCCATCGGAGCCATCGAATACTTAATCTCGGCGAACAGATTTGCCCAGAATCTTCACTGGCTGACGGCAGCGCTTGCACTGGATGGCAGATATAGGGGCGTCGAACTAACTGAACGACGGAGAGTCTTCGCCGGATCGAAGAACATCAGTACTAGGACGCTCATCCGCTACGAAGACGCGGCAATTGACTGGCTAGCGGGCAGACTGGTCGAGTCAACACTGAGCACGGCGGAAGGAAAAAAGTACGCCCAAGCCGTCGCCGACAATCAGAGCCGGATAGGCCCGGTTGACGCTGTTGACGCGGGTACGCCCCAACCCGACCGTCCAGTCGACAACGAAGGAGCGAGAGCTCAAGCCCGCAGGACGGTCAACCGAACTTCGAGTATCTCTACCGGTCAAAGACCCGTTGCGCGCAACCTCCGGAGCGATCCATTGAAACAAGACGACATCGCAGCCATGTCTGTTATGGAGGCGTTGGATCACCAAGAAGCTTTAGGCGACATGATCAATGAAGGCAACAAGGACCTGCGGGCGATACTCTCACAGCTCGAAGTACTCCGAAGGCAGCAGTCCGAGCTGACTGACCACTTGAGCTCTCTGCAGAAGGAATTCGCGCTGGTGCAGGAGCGGATCAACCGCGGGTAGCGCTACCCGCCCACGGTTCGCACTGCTTGATCTCGCGTCGGCGTGGAGCCCTCGACACCGGTTCCAGCCGTATGCCATCCTTGACACTCAACCGTGGGGCGTCTCAGATCCTTCGACTCGTCGAGGAACAAGACGCCCCGGTGTGCCTTGGAGACCGCGCCCGGCCGGGCGAATCCGGTTCCGCCGCCGAGCAGCGCCGTCGTCGAGGAACTGTGGTGCGGCGCGACGAACGGCGGCTCGGTGATCAGCGGGCGTCCCGGTGACAACTCCCCGACCAGCGAGTGGATCGCCGTCACTTCTAGCGAGTCCTCGATGCCCAGCGGTGGCAGTATGCCCGGGAGCCGACGTGCGAGCATGGTCTTCCCGATGCCGGGCGACCCGGTCATGAGAACGTGATGTGCTCCTGCCGCTGCGATCTCGAGTGCATGCCGCGCCTCGTGCTGACCCACCACGTCGGCCATGTCCGGTATCGGCGGCGGCTTCGTGGGCGGCGTCCGCTGAAAATTGTCCAGTACGAGGTCACCGGCGAGCCAGGCGGCCACCTCCTTGAGACTCGACGCTCCCCCGACGTCGACCCCCTCGACCAGCGTCGCCTCGGCCACGGTCTCGATCGGCACCACCGCACGTCGATAACCCGCCTGACGGGCGGCGATCACCGCGGGCAGTACTCCCGGGATCGGCCGGACGTTCCCGTCGAGCCCGAGCTCACCGAGGAAGATCGTCGACGTCAGCTTCTCCGACGACACCTGTTCTGTCGCAGCAAGAATCGCGACTGCCATGGACAGATCGAAACCCGAACCGACCTTCGGCATGTCCGCCGGCGACAACGCCACCGTCACCTTCAGGTCGGGGAATTTGAACCCCGAGTTCTTGACCGCCGCCCGCACCCGGTCGCGCGCCTCACGCACCGACGGGTCCGGGTTACCGGTCACCGCGAAACCCGGTAACCCCGACCCGACGCTCGCCTGCACGTCAACGACCCGCGCCGCAAAGGCATTGAGCCCCACCGACTGTGTTTGCCCCAACATGCGAGTCAGTCTCTTCGGGAATCGCGGATTGAAACGGCGTAGCGACTCCCCGACGCGCTATCTGTGGAAGGAAGACGGGTTGTCCACCGCCCCGGACTATGGCTTGGGATCGTCGACGAAGACCTTGAGCGTCCGGCCGTCGTCCTGATAGCTCAGTTCGATCGAGACGTCGTGCCTGCTGTAGACGCGACCGCGACCACCGGTCGTGTGATCGATGACCTCGAAGCGTGTGACCTTCTCGTACTCGGACATCGGGCAATTGTCGCGCCTGCATACCTCCGAGTCGAGCGGTTTTCTCCGACTCCGGCTCGGTGAATACCGTTGATGCACAACTCCGTAACGAGGAGACGGCTGTGGATCAGAATCGAATCTTGTCGGTGGCCGGGTTTACATTGGTTATCAGCAGGTGAGCCGCCCGACCGGGCCGGCACTGCAACACTTCTGGGGGCAGAGTGTCGGGGCAACGTAACGATCCAACTGGCGAGGTTTTCGCCGGGATCGACCCTGCCCACCCCTACGACGCCGACATGTACTCCCTCATGGACGAACTCAAAGCGTCCCAATGCCGCGAATCACACGAACACTGGGCCCGATACAAGACGGTGCACGCGATCGCCGAACGCTGCATAACCACCGGCAACACCTTCGACGGCGGGATCGTCGTCACCGGTGAGGCCGACTGCGTCCAGCGGGTGTCGCGCCAGTTGTCTTTGACACGACGCCAAGCCGAGATCCTCATCGACGAAACCATCACCCTGCACGAGAACCTGCCCGAGGTACTCGACACCCTGCGCGATGGCATCACGACCCGTTGGCAGCTGCAGGTGATCGCATCCCGCACCGCACTCATCCCCGCCGACTCGTCGATCATCCCGATCCTCGACGCCGACATCGCCGCCAACCTCCGCACCAAGAAGGGCGCGTGGAGCCGCGCACGCCTGCGAGACATGGTCGACCGCCTGGTGTTCCGCCACGACCCCGACCTGGTACGCGAACGCCGCAAAGAAGCCCTCGACAACCGGGGCATGTGGATCGACATCCTCGACGACGGCACCGGCGTGTTCTCCGCGGTCATGTCCGCGGAAAACACCCGCATCGCCGCCAAAGCCGTCCGCGCACTCGCGGACTCGGTGTGCAAACACGACGGCCGCACCGTCGGGCAACGCAACTCCGATGCGGTATTCGCCCTGTGTACGGGCACCGCGTTCGAATGCCTCTGCGGTCGCGACGACTGCACCGCCCAGGTCCGTGACCTCGGGGACGTCGTCGCGTCGGTTAGCTCCGAGGTCCGCATCCACGTGGTCACCGACGCAGCCACACTGAACGGCGCACCCGGGATCGGCTGGATGGACGGACACGGCGTCGTCATCGACGAACATGTCCGTGACCTCGCCGCCCGACCCGATGCCGTCATCACACCGCTGACCCCGGTCAGGACCCCTCCGATGGGCGTGGTCGCCGAGACCGACGGTCCCGACACAGACGACACTCCCGCGCCGTCGACCGAGCTGGTCATCGTCTACCCGGGCTCCCTGCCGTCAGATCCGTACCGGCCGACCCAAGCGTGCGCGGATTTCGTGCGCAGCCGGCACGGCTACTGTGGCGAACCCTTCTGCGACCACTCGGCATTCGACTCAGACCTCGACCACGTCGCCGAATTCGACCGCCAGAACCCCTCCCGGGGCGGCGCGACTTCGAGCGAGAACCTCAACCCAAAATGCCGGTACGGGCACCTACACAAGACCTTCGGCGACTGGATCGACGTCCAGTACCGCGACGAAGACGGCCGCCTGATCACCGAGTGCATCACCCCCGAGGGACACCGCATCCTCGGTGACGCCGAAACCCTGGAAGACCTCTTCCCCAACCTGCGCCGCATCCGCTTCGAGCAACCCGCCCAGGCCCCACCCACCCCGCGGGTCATCACCGGTGACGACACCCCGCCACCGAACAACCGAACCGCCGCGAAGCACGCCCGGCGGAGGGCCGAACGTGCCCGTAACCGGCGCGAACGCGAACGCCGCGAGCAAATCGACGGACCGGCGCCGTTCTGATCGATCGCCCTCGCTAGGCTCGACAACCGATGAGTGACGGAACTTTCGACGACGCGTTCGTCGACGACCTGAACCGACTCTTCCGTTGGCGCCGCGACGTCCGCCGGTTCAGTCGTGAACCGCTCGAGCCGCATCTCCTCCCCGAGATCCTCGAAGCGGCAGAGCTCTCACCGTCCGTCGGCAACAGTCAGCCCTGGCGGTGGGTCGAGGTGCAGACCTGGTCGGCGCGGGAGGCCGTGCGCGACAGCTTCGTCCGCTGCAACGCCGAAGCGCTCGACGGGTACACCGGCGAACGCGCACAGCTGTACTCGTCACTCAAACTCGCCGGCCTCGACGACGCTCCGGTCCACCTGGCCGTGTTCTGCGAGCCCGATGCCGACCAGGGCCACGGCTTGGGTCGCCAGACCGTGCCGGAGACACTCGAGTACTCCGTCGTCACAGCAATCACCACGATGTGGCTGGCGGCTCGGGCCCGTGGCGTCGGCATCGGGTGGGTGTCCATCCTCGAGCCCGACGAGGTGGCCGCCGCCCTCGCGGTCCCGTCCACCTGGAAGCTCGTGGCCTACCTCTGCGTCGGATATCCCGAACAGAAGAACGACATTCCAGAACTCGAACGCGTCGGCTGGCAGTCGCGCACCGAGTCGGAGAAGCGGCACCTCATCCGCTGACACCGGATCGTGACCCATCTCGGGGCCTTCTGTGACACAACTCTAGTAACAATAGTCACGTCCACAACTTCAGCAACACCTGTCACACGGAGGTCTGAGTGCCCAGCCGTTTCACCAAGGGTGTCCGACTGGCGCTGGCGGGAGCTTTCGCACTCGGTACCTCCGCGATCGTCCTGACCGCCGGTACCGGCGTCGCCGAGGCCGCACCGTGCGGCAACCCCGGTGCGGGGTCCGGCTTGTTCGGTTCCTCGGGTTCGTCCGGAAGTTCCACCAGCCCCGAGCGTGGGCCGCAGGGCCCGCTCCCCGTCTACAACGGGAACATCTCGAAGGTTCTCAGCTGGGTCACCGGGCCGCGCAGCAACAACGACACCTACGACCGCTTCGGCATCAGCGGCACCGACCTCGGCATCGCCTGGGACAACGGCCGGGGGCAGACGTTGATGGCGTTCGGCGACACCTTCGGCAATTGCAGTGTCGCCGGTCAGGAATGGCGGCACAACGTCCTGCTGCGCACGAACGACGACGACTTCACCGACGGGAAGATCACCATCCCCGACGGCGTCGCCGGCGACGTGAACTCGGGCACCGTGATCAGGGGTCGAGCGAACTACGCCGAGGAACTCATCCCCTCACTGGGCATCTCGAACATCGAGGTCACCACGATCCCGACCGCCGCGATCTCGCTCCCCCACGGCAACGGGTTTCGGCAGTACATCAACTACATGTCGGTGCGGTCCTGGGGTTCGGCAGGCAACTGGATCACCAACTATTCGGGTATCGCGTACTCCGACAACAACGGTCAGACCTGGACCAGCGACCCCGACACCATCCTCATCAACGCACCGATCGACCTCGCACTCCCCGGCAACTTGCGCGCGATCGACGTCAACAACGGCAAGTTCCAGCAGAACGCGTACATGCGCGGCCGGCCCGGCACCGATGAAGAGGACTACATCTACCAATTCGGTACGCCCAACGGCCGTTTCGGGGCCGCGTTCCTGGCGCGGTTCAAGCCTGCGGACATCCTCGACCTCGGCAAGTACCAGTACTGGTCCGGTCAGAACACCGGGTGGGTCAACAGCATCAGCGACATCCACGACACCGAAGGCGTCGTCGCCCGTCAGCCGGTCAGCGAACTGTCCGTCGCCTGGAGCCCGTACCTGAACAAATACATCATGCTCGACGGCGACAACGGCATCCGGCTCCGCACCGCGGACCATCCGGAGGGCCCGTGGAGCTCGCCGCGGAACATCGTGGCCCCCGGCAACCCGGTGGTCTACGGGCCGATGATGCTGCCGACGTCGCCGGCTCTGACGGGCACCGGAAAAGAGCTGTACTTCAACGCCTCACGCTGGAGCGACTACAACGTGATGCTCATCCGCTCCGACCTCGGCAAGCTGTAGCCGCCGGCCCCGGCAGCGACTCGAAGACTCACTCGTGGACTCCGCGGTGGTGCCTCACACGCACCGCCGCGGCGTCGTCGGGAGTGAAGCCATCCAATTGCACGCTGATGACGTCGAACCGGATCTGATGCCATCGTCGTTCCTGCCCCGTGAGCCAGGTCCGGGCGAGCCGGCGCATCCGGGCGAGCTTGTCCGGGGTCACGGCCATCACGGCGTCGTCGAACGTGCGGCTGGCACGCGTCTTCACCTCGACGACCACCAGCGTGGGACCAGCCGGGTCTTGGGGGTCGACGGCGATCAGGTCGAGCTCGCCATACCGGTTGCGCCAGTTGCGCTCCAGCACAACCCAACCCAGTGAGCCGACGAACTCGGCGGCGATGTCCTCCCCCAGCTTGCCCACGTGCGCGCGGCGATTGCTCATGCGCTGAAGGTTCCCCGAACACGACTCGGCCGCGGCGGGAATACACCCGCCGCGGCCGAATCTGTGGAGAACCACCCCGCCACCCACAAGGTGGCCGGATCACCCCATGAGAGTTCAGGGCTCGTCGGGAAGACGCAGCTCCGGCTTCTCGAGCTCCTCGATGTTGACGTCCTTGAAGGTGATCACCCGAACCTGCTTGACGAAACGCGCCGGCCGGTACATGTCCCAGACCCAGGCGTCACTCATCCGAAGCTCGAAGTACACCTCGCCGTCGGTGTTGCGGGGAATCATCTCGACCGCGTTGGCAAGGTAGAAGCGCCGCTCGGTCTCCACCACATAGGTGAACTGGCCGACAATGTCCTTGTACTCGCGGTACAGAGAGAGTTCCATCTCGGTTTCGTACTTCTCGAGATCCTCAGCACTCATCCTGTAAGCCTATCCCTGTTGTCGTTTGCGCTGGAGACCACTCGTGCCGCGACGTTCCGGTACGACATGCGGTGTTGTGGTGACGGTCCCGCCGCATCGATGCGGGACATGTGAAGAGCAGTGCTGTATCCCTTGTGGATCGCGAAATCATAGCCGGGCAGGTCGGCGTCCATCGCGACCATGATCCGATCCCGCGTCACCTTCGCGATGATGCTCGCGGCCGCGATGCAGGCCGCGGCCCCGTCACCGCCGATCACGGGCAGCGACGGCGCGGTCAGACCGGGGACCACGAATCCGTCGGACAGCACGTATCCGGGAGTCACGTCGAGTGCGGCGACCGCTCGGCGCATCCCCTCGATGTTCGCGACATGGATGCCGATCCGGTCGATCTCGGCGGCGTCGATGATCACCGCGCTCCAGGCGTGCGCGTACCGGGTCACCGACCGGTACAGCGTCTCACGGGTCTTCTCGGTGAGCCGCTTGGAGTCGTCGAGGTCGGCGAGCGAGGCCAGCTGCGTCGGTTTCAGCACGCATGCCGCGACCACCAGCGGCCCGGCGCACGCACCGCGACCGGCCTCGTCGACCCCCGCGACCGGGCCGAGGCCCTGCCGGTGGAGCGCGAACTCGAAGGTCCGCAGTCCGGCTGCCCGACGGACGGGCGAACGCGGTGGCCAGCGGCTCATGGTGTCTGCAATCCCCACACGGTCATTGCTGAGGATTGATCGACCCGACACCACCGATCCGCGAGAAGGGATAGATGATGGTCCGGACCTTGCCGCGAATGTCGCTGACCGGAACGGTGCCCTGGTACTGGTCGTCGACGTGGTACCGCGAGTCCTGCGAGTTGAGGCGGTTGTCGCCCATCACCCACACGTTGCCCTCGGGCACCTTGATCGGACCGAAGTCCGGGCCGAGGCACGGCGGCAGCTCGTCGCTGACCCCGGAAGCGGGCCCGAAGGCCGCCAGGGTCTCGCGCTGCAGGTCCATGTTGATGTACGGCTCGCGCAACGGCTTGCCGTCGACCTTCACGCCGACACCCTCGTCGTTGCGGCACTCGATGGTCTGCCCGCCGGTCGCGATCACGCGCTTGACCAGATTGTTCTCGTCGGGCGGTGCGAAACCGAACCACGACAGCGCATCCTGCATCTTGTGCATGACCGGGTTGGTCGAGCGCGGGGACACCCAGGCACCGTTCCATGATTCCGACGGTCCCTTGAAGACGACGACGTCACCGGGCTCGGGGTCACCGAAGCGGTAGACCAACTTGTCGATGACGATGCGATCGTTGGTGCACCCGTCGCAACCGATCAGAGTCGACTCCATCGACTCCGACGGGATGACGTACTGCCGGCCGATGAAGGTCTGCAGCAGCCAGGTGAGGAGCAGGACGCACCCCACGATGATCGCGACCTCGCGCAAGAACGAGCCGGAACCCGACTTGCGATTGCCGTCCTCGGCCTCGTCCGGATCGGACTTCAACCGCCAGGGACGCTTCTCACCGTCGTTGCCTTCGGTGTCAAGGTCGCGATCGTCGCTGGGTCGCTGTGTGTCGGCCACCTCGTCAGGGTAGACGCGTCAGCGCTTTTCCTTGATCTTTGCGGCCTTGCCGCGCAGATCACGCAGGTAGTAGAGCTTGGCGCGACGGACGTCACCGCGGGTGAGGACGTCGATCTTGGCGATGTTCGGGCTGTGCACCGGGAAGGTGCGCTCAACGCCGACGCCGAAGGACACCTTGCGGACGGTGAAGGTCTCGCGGACGCCGCCACCCTGGCGACGGATCACGACACCCTTGAACACCTGGACGCGTTCCTTGCTGCCCTCGATGACCTTGACGTGGACGTCGAGGGTGTCGCCGGGGCCGAACTCCGGGACATCGTCGCGAAGGGACTGCTTGTCGAGGAAGTCGAGCGTGTTCATTGGTTGGGTCCTATTCTGGCGTGAACGTTGAGCAGAGGAACCTGGCGGGCCTTGCGGCTTCGGACCGGTTCATACTCCGAGTCGTCGGTGCCCGTCACACGGGACAGGCAACCCGACTATTGTGCCAGAGACACCCCGGTCGGACGAAATCGCCGGTCAGCGCTGTGAACCGGGCGCCATCGCGACCACGTCGGCGGCCCGCAGCGCCGACACGGTGGCCGAGTCCATCGGGGTGGCTGCGGCGATCGCCGTGCACGTGATCCCCGAGCTCGTCATGTGTTCGACGATCGCGAGTTCGGGTGCGCGCCCGTTCGCGGTCAGCGCCTCGTCGTCGGCTAGTTCGAGCCCCGCGCGTTGGTATGGCTGCGGATCGTTGGTCCCGACGACGACCACGCGGCGCCCACGGGCTCCGACGCCGACGCCGACCGCGGTCCGGAACCAGCCCGCGATGGTCGGCGGCACCGTCGACTGCAGGGCGTCGGCGCGGCGGCGCAACCAGGTGAGGTCTCCCCCGGCGGTGTCCCGGTCGGCGCCCGACGCGGCGGCGCCCACTGCGGCACCCAGGCCCGCGGCCATCGCTCCGGCACCGCCCATCGCACCCATCGGGGCGAACGGCATCATTCCGCTGGTCGCCGCGGGCGGGGTTCCGCCGGCGGATTGTCCGGCCTCCTCGGACCGTTGGGTGTAGTCGTCGCCGGCAGCCGTCAGGGCCAGACGTCCGGCGCTTGCCGCACTCACCCGCCACGAATCGTCCCCGACCTCGGCGAAGACCTCCGCACGATGCCGGTCACGGTCGGCGACGAGGGCGATCGTCGTCAGCTGCTGCTCGGTCTCCACGACGACATCGGCATAGGTGTCCAATGACGCGGCCATGGCGCGAAGCCGTTCGGCGACGTGGGGCAGGGACTGTGGTCCGGCGCCGGTGACCTCGGCCAGCCCGTCGACGACGGCGTCGCCGAACTCCCCCTCGACGGCCGCGCCGCCGGCGGCCGGCGATGAGTACGCGGCGGTGGCCGAGACGACCACGTCGGTCACCCGTTCCACGGATTCGGCGAGGACGCGTGCCCGTCGTGCGGCCTCACGGAGCGACATCGGGTCCGCGCCCGGCCACACCCCCGGTGCGAGTTCGTCCGCGATCTGTCGGGGCGCAGAGTTCACCGCGGGTCACCGGGTTCGAAGGCGGCTGCGGCGTCGGCATCGGCGGCGGCGAGTGACTCGACGCCGGAGGTCAGCGCCCGCCGATGTTCGGCGAGGCGCGCGACCGCGGTCCGCAGCAGGTCACTCGACTCGATGCTCGCGGGACCGAAACCCCGGCGGAAGGCCATCGCCCCCTCCCCGACCCCGACCGCGGTGTCGATGTCGGCGAGCAGTTCGACGAGTTCGGAGTGCACCGTACCCAGCCGCGCCTCGGCGTTGGCCAGGCGCGCGGACAGATCCGCCGCGGTGCCCACGTCCGCGGCGATCCGGTTCCGGCGCCCTCCGGCCGTCATCGGGTGGTCCGGGCGGTGTCGAGACGGGCGGTGTCGAGACGGGCGTCGGCGTAGTCCACTCCGGAACCCGTTGCGGCAGCGAGAAGTTCACTGCGCCGGGTACTCAGCGCATGATCGGCTTCGGCGATGAGGGTGGTGAGGAGTTCGGAGAGCTGATCCGCACGGTAGCGACGCAACGCGGTGGGATCGATCGAGATGTCGACGGCGAGGCCGCGTGCATTGACGGTGACGGCGACGAGCCGGTCGCGACTGATCGCACGGGAGGTCAACGCCGACAGCGCGGCACGGGTCTGCGCGAGTTCGGCGCGTTGACGGTCGAGTTCGTCGACCATGGCCTCATAGCCCTGCATCTGCCCTCCCCCGTGCGCTCGAGTTGTGCCGAATCCTAGCGGGGATCGGCCTCGGGGCCATCGTGGGGATTCACAGGCTCGGCGAGAAGATCCGGCCGGCGGGCACGGGTCCGTTCGAGAGCCTGCTCGTGCCGCCACCGCGCGACCTTCGCATGATCGCCGCTGAGCAGCACCGGCGGGACGTCGAGCCCGCGCCAGCTCACCGGGCGCGTGTAGCTCGGCCCTTCGAGGAGCCCGTCGGAGAACGAATCCTCTTGGTGCGAGCGAGGATTCCCGAGGACACCGTCGATCAGCCGGACCGTCGCCTCGATCATCGCCATGACCGCGACCTCGCCGCCGATGAGGACGAAGTCGCCGAGAGACACCTCTTCGACACGCACCCGGCGCGCCGCGTCGTCGAAGACACGCTGGTCGATGCCCTCATAGCGGCCGCAGGCGAAGACGAGATGTCTCTCGGCGCTCCACCGCTGGGCGGTCGCCTGGGTGAACGGCACACCGGCCGGGGTCGGGACGACGAGAAGCGCGTCGTCGGGGCACACGTCGTCGAGACACGGCCCCCACACCTCGGGCTTCATGACCATGCCGGGTCCGCCGCCGTACGGCGAGTCGTCGACGCTGCGGTGCACATCGTGTGTCCACTCGCGCAGGTCGTGGACGTCGACGCTGATGCGGCCGGCGTCGATTGCCTTGCCCAGCAATGCAACCCGCAGCGGATCGAGATATTCGGGGAAGATCGAGACGATGTCGAGGCGCATCACTGCGCGCCGTCGGCCGAGTCCGGATCGAGGAGGCCCTCGGGCGGGTCGATCACGATGAGTTCGCGGGTCACCGTCGGGACGATCTGCCGCACGAACGGGATGAGGACCTCACGTTTGTCGGGGGTGCGCACCGACAACAGTTCGCCGCCGGGCATGTGCAGCACCGATTCGACGACGCCCACCTCGGTTCCGTCGGTGAGCTGCACCGGGACGCCTTCGAGTTCATGGTCGTAGAACTCGTCCGGATCGTCGGACGGTTCGACCTCCGAGGAGTCGATGAGAAACAGGGTGCCGCGCAGGGCGTCGGCCGCATCGCGGCCGGCGACGCCCTCGAGAGACACCAACAGCCGCCCGGAATGTTCCCGGGCGGCTGTCACGGTGAATCCACGTTCTCCGCCACCGCGCGGCAGTCGGCCGCGCAGCACCGAGCCGCGAGCGAAACGCAGTTCGGGTTCGTCGGTACGGACGTCGACGACGAGTTCGCCACGAATGCCGTGCGACTTCACGACGCGTCCGACGACGAGATCCACGATGCGTTCGTCCTGCGAGTCGGCCGTCAGCGGTCGGTGTCGACGATGTCGACGCGCATGCCGCGTCCGCCGATACCGGAGACGAGGGTGCGCAGGGCGGTGGCCGTCCGACCGTTGCGGCCGATGACCTTACCCAGATCGTCGGGGCTCACGTGGACCTCGACGAGCCGGCCGCGACGACCGGTGACGAGGTCGACCCGGACGTCGTCAGGGTTCGAGACGATTCCGCGGACGAGATGCTCGACCGCGTCGGCGACCACAGCGCTCACGCGTCACCCTCGGCGGCAGGAGCCTCGGCGGCAGCTTCCTCTGCCGGGGCCTCGTCCTTCTTGGCGGCCTTCTTCTTCGGGGTGGTGGCCGCGGCGACCGGCTCGTTCTCGGCGGCGGCGAGCGCAGCGTTGAACACGTCGAGCTTGGACGGCTTCGCCTCGGCGGTCTTCAGGGTGCCCTCGGCGCCCGGCAGGCCCTTGAACTTCTGCCAGTCACCGGTGACCTTGAGGATCGCGGCCACAGGCTCGGTCGGCTGTGCGCCGACACCCAGCCAGTACTGGGCGCGCTCGGAGTCGACCTCGATCAGCGAGGGCTCTTCCTTCGGGTGGTACTTGCCGATGGTCTCGATCACCCGGCCGTTGCGGCGGGTCCGAGCGTCGGCGACGACGATGCGGTACTGCGGGTTGCGGATCTTGCCGAGCCGCGTGAGCTTGATCTTGACAGCCATGACTTCTTCTACTTTCGTGTGGTCACTGCGCAATTCTGCGACCCACCCGGAATGGTGGACCCGGTTTTGCGTCTGTTTCGGTGTGACCGTCGGGCGGCCGTGACCGCATCCGACGAACCGTCGAGCCATTCTGCCAGACCAGAGGCTCCGGAAAGAAATCCGGCATGTGGTTGTCCACCCCGCGAGAACAACCACATGCCGTACGTCGCCAACGCCACTTGCCTACCGATGAATTCGGCCCCCAGGCTTGCGCGACCCTCACCGAAACCCCGTTTTCACCCCCGGTTTCGGCGGGGTCTGCACTGAGCTGATCGGTTCGTCCCCTTACGAACCTGTGCAACGCGGTTGCTACCTTACGCGGCAGTAGGTAAACGCAACCAGCAGTCACCTTGTGGCGTTGCTCACAGAATGTTTCGGCCCGACGACACCACTGCCTGCGGATGACGCAGGACCCCCAGGTCATCGCAAGGGTTCTCGCCGTAGACCACGAAATCGGCGCGGTCGCCGTCGGCCAGGAGGTCGGCGCCGAGCCACTGTCGAGGTTGCACGGACGCTGCTGCGATCGCCCCGGCGTTGCCCAGACCGACCTTCGAGAGCGCCTCGATCTCGTCGACGATGCGCCCGTGCTCGACGAACCCGCCGGCGTCGGTCCCGGCGAAGATCGCGACCCCGGCCTCGCGGGCGGATTCGAACACCTTCGGCGCGTCGGCGTGCAACCGGCGCATGTGGGCGGCGTAGGTCGGGAACCGCTCGGCGCCGTCGGCGATGCCCGGGAAGTTCTCCACCTGGATCATGGTGGGCACCAACGCGATCGAGCGTTCGACGAGCTGATCGATCAGATCGGCGGTGAGCCCGGTGCCGTGTTCGATGCAGTCGACACCGGCTCCGATGAGGTCGACGAGGGCGTCGGTGCCGAAGACGTGCGCGGTGATCCGGGCGCCGTGTTCGTGTGCGACGGCGACGGCGGCCTCGATCTGGTCCCGCGTCCACAGCGGCGCGAGGTCGCCGGCGTCGCGGTCGATCCAGTCCCCCACGATCTTCACCCAGCCGTCGCCGGCCCGCGCCTGGCGTGCCACCTCGGCGGCCAGCTCGTCTGGGTCGTCGAGGTCGACTCCGTAGTCGCGCAGATAGCGCTTGGGCCGGGCGATGTGCTTGCCGGAGCGGATGAACCGCGGACACGCCGGATCATCGTCGAGCGGGTGGGTGTCGAGCGGTGAGCCGACCTCGCGGATCAGGAGCGTCCCGGCCCGGGCGTCGGCGTACGCGAAACCGCGGGCCTGCTCGATGTCGACGCCGAGGCCGGGTGCGATGCCGACGTGATTGTGGGCGTCGACGAGACCGGGCAGAATCCAGCCGCCGTCGACAGCGGTCTCGGCATCGGCGATGGCCGTGTGGCTGATGGTCTCACCGGACACCCAGAACTCGATCGGTTCGCCGGTGAGCGGATCGGTGCCGCGGTAGTGGCGGGCCGTGTCACCCTCCGCCGTGCCGCCCATCGGCTACTTCTTCTTCTTGGGCTGGAACTGGGAGACGTCGATGCCCTCGAGGCCCGGCGGCAGCTGGTCGAGTCCGGCGGGCATGTTGGACAGGTCCGGGAAGCCGGCGGGCATACCACCCGGCATCCCCGGGAAGCCACCGCGCACCTTCGGCGGCGTGGGACCGCGTCCCTTGCCCTTCTTCCCCTTCTTGCCCTTGCGGTTGGACTTCCGGTTCATCCCGCCCATGCCCATGCGCCCCGACATCTGGGCCATCATCTTGCGGGCCTCGAAAAAGCGGTCGACGAGCTGGTTGACCTCACTGACGGTCACGCCCGAACCGTTGGCGATACGCAGGCGGCGCGAGGCGTTGATGATCTTCGGGTTGTCCCGCTCGGCGGGGGTCATGCCGCGGATGATCGCCTGGACCCGGTCGAGCTGCTTGTCGTCGACCTGCGACAGCGCGTCCTTCATCTGGCCCGCGCCGGGGAGCATGCCCAGGATGTTGCCGATGGGTCCCATCTTGCGGATCATCAGCATCTGTTCGAGGAAGTCCTCGAGGGTCAGCTCACCCTGCGTGATCTTGGCCGCGGCGGCCTCGGCCTGCTCGGCGTCCCAGTGCTGCTCGGCCTGCTCGATGAGGCTGAGCACGTCGCCCATGCCGAGGATCCGGCTGGCCATGCGGTCGGGGTGGAAAACGTCGAAGTCCTCGAGCTTCTCGCCGGAGGACGCGAACATGATCGGCTGACCGGTGACCTCGCGTACCGACAGGGCGGCACCGCCGCGGGCGTCGCCGTCGAGTTTGGTCAGCACGACACCGGTGAAACCGACGCCGTCGGCGAAGGCCTCGGCGGTGGTGACCGCGTCCTGACCGATCATCGCGTCGACGACGAACAGCACTTCGTCGGGCGTGGTGGCGTCGCGGATGTCGGAGGCCTGCTTCATAAGCTCGGCGTCGATACCGAGGCGGCCCGCGGTGTCGATGACGACGACGTCGTAGTGCTTGGCCTTCGCCTCCTCGACACCGGCTCGGGCGACCGAGACCGGGTCGCCGGAGGTGACGCCGAGTGTTCCCTCGCCGCCGACGCCCGTGCCGGGGTGCGGCGCGAAGACCGGCACGCCCGCACGCTCGCCGACGATCTGCAGCTGCGAGACCGCGCCCGGACGCTGGAGGTCACAGGCCACCAGCAGCGGCGTGTGTCCCTGCTGCTTGAGCCAGTTGCCCAGCTTGCCGGCGAGGGTCGTCTTACCGGCGCCCTGCAGACCGGCCAACATGATGACCGTGGGCGGGTTCTTCGCGAACCGCACCCGGCGGGTCTCGCCGCCGAGGATGCCGATGAGTTCCTCGTTGACGATCTTGACGACCGTCTGGGCCGGGTTCAGCGCCGCGGAGACCTCCGCACCCTTCGCCCGTTCCTTGATCCGCGCGATGAAGGCGCGCACCACCGGCAGCGAGACGTCGGCCTCGAGCAGGGCGAGCCGGATCTCGCGGCAGGTGCGGTCGATGTCGGCATCGGAGAGCCGCCCCTTGCCGCGGAGGTCCTTCAGGGCACCGGTCAACCGGTCGGAGAGGGAATCGAACATGGGTCCCATCCTTCCATGTGGTTCCCCGGTCATTCCATTTAGGAGATCGGCACTCCGGACCGTCCCGTCCCGCCGGGCGTCTGCGGGCCGTCCTCCTCGTCACGCTTGGGCTGCGGCGGCGGGCACACCGCGATGATCGCGTCGGTGATCGTCGCACGCAACTGCTCGGTGTCGGCGGTTTCGGCATTCGGGGCCAACCGCAGGCTGAAGATGTCGACGACGGTCGCACCCAGGGTCGAGACCTTCGCCCACCGGATGTCGGCACCGAACTTCTCCAGCACCGAACTCACTCGGCTCAGCAACCCGATCCGGTCGTCGGACCGGACCTCGAGCAGCACCGCACCCTCGGCGGCGTCGGGCTCCGGGGCATCGAGCCAGGTCACCCGCGGCGGCGCGACCGCGAACAGTGCGGGCACGGCGTTCTTCGGGTGACCCGCCCCGTCGACGTCGGGATCGGTGCTGCCGGCACTCGCCCCGAGGCTCACCATCGTCCCAGGGAGAGTGCTGACCGAGGCGATCGTGGGTATCGGCGAATCCCGCTCGCGCGCGTCGAGACGCGCGAGGACGTCGAGCTTGCCGTTCACCGCGGCGATGAGCTGCTGGCGGAGCAGACCCGCGTCGGGCGGACTGCCGAACATCGGCACGACGATGAAGGAGTTGATCGCCTTGCCGTCGACGCTCTGGGCGCAGGCCTTGTGCGAGCGCAGACCGCCGAGCGCGAGCACCCCGGCCATCTTCGACAGCAGACCGGGCTGGTCCGGTGCCACCATCGTGACGTCGTAGGTGTGCTGACCGTCGGCGCGGACGAGCCGGACCGCGTAGTCCCCCTCGGCGGCGATCGCCAACTGCTCGGGGGTGAGCGGCTCGGGCACCGCGGGCGGGATGCCGTCGATGTGGCGCATGGACCGCCGGACGAGCTCGCCGATGAGTGAGGCCTTCCATTCTCCCCACACGCCGGGACCCGTTGCCAGCGAATCCGCTTCGGCCAGTGCCGCAAGGAGTTCCAGCAGCACCCGGTTGTGACCCAGGGTGGTGGCGACGAATTCGGCGGTGGCCGGGTCGTCGAGGTCGCGGCGCGTCGCGACCTGCGGCAGCAGCAGGTGGTGCCGCACCATGTCGGACAGGATCGTCACATCCTGCGGCCACAGGCCGAAGCGATTGCCGATCTGGACGGCGAGCTCGGCGCCGACGATGCTGTGGTCGGCGCCGCGCCCCTTCCCGAGGTCGTGGATGAGCGCGCCGAGAACGAGGAGATCGGGCCGCGAGACCCGCGTCGTCATCGAACTCGCATATGCCGCCGTCTCCACGAGGTGACGGTCGACTGTCCAGGTGTGGATCGCGTCGCGCGGCGGGAGGTCGCGAACCGCACCCCATTCCGGGAGCAGTCTGCCCCACAGTCCGGTGCGGTCGAGCGCCTCGATCGGGTCGACCATGTGGTGACCCGAGCTGAGCAGGACCAGCAGGTCGCTCAACGCCTCGACCGGCCACGGCTCCCGCAGTTCCGGTGCGTAGTCGGCCAGTCGGCTCAGGGTCGATGCGCTGATCGGCAGACCCGTCCGCGCCGACGCGGCGGCCACCCGGAGGATGAGTCCGGGGTCCTTGCTCGGAATCGCGTTGCGCGCCAACACGATCTCACCGTTGTGCTCGACCACGCCCTCGTCGAGCGGCCGACGCAGCGGTGAACGGCGCAGCTTGGCCAGCCCGCGACGCGGGAGAGCATTCCCCGCGGTCCGCAGACCGACGTCGATGGAATAGCTGATGGTTCGGGCGGAGTCGCTGATGACGCGCGCCAGGTCGAACCGGTCCCCGATCCGCAGCGCGGCACCGATCTCGTCGGCGTCCTGGGCGCGGACCTGCTCGCGCGGGCGACCAGCTATGCGGTGCAGCTCGGTCCGGATGTCGAGGAGACGCTCGTACGCGACCTGCGGTCCGGCGCCGGGGGAATCCGGCCGCAGATTCGCCATTCCGTCGGTGAGCTGGGCGATCGCCAGGGCACCGAGGAGCTGGACGTCGCGCAGCCCTCCTCGACCGTTCTTCAGGTCGGGTTCCGCGCGGTGCGCGATGTCGCCGGCACGACGCCAGCGATCCTGCGCATGGGCGACCACGTCGGGGAAACGATTACGGATGTCGTTGCGCCACTGCTGGCGTACGCCACCGATCAGCAGGCTCGACAGGTCCTCGTCGCCTGCGATGTGGCGGGCCTCGAGCAGGCCGAGGGCGGCGGTCACGTCCTCGCCTGCGACCTGCAGCGCCTGCGGCACGGTCCGGACGCTGTGGTCAAGGGGAATGTTGGCGTCCCACAACGGATACCAGAGCCCGTCGGCGACCTCGGACACCCGCTCGACGGGCATGTCGTCGTGCAGCAGGATCAGGTCGAGGTCGGAGTACGGCAGCAGTTCGCCGCGTCCCAGACCGCCGACCGCGACGATCGCGAATCCGCTGTGGGACTTGATGCCGAGCTCGGCGCCCTTGCTGGTGAGCCAGAACTCGTGCAGGTCGACGAGCACCTGGCGGAGCGCCGGTGCGTCGAGTTTCCCGTTCCGGCTCGACTCGGTGAGCTGCCGGCGGGTCTTGGCCAGGTCGGTGGCGGCTACGGGAGGCTCCTCGGTCTCGGGGGTTGAACGGTGCGGCCCCGCGCCCGACTCGTCGTCGGACGCGGGGCCGCGCTGGGGTTCAGAAAGGGCACGAGCTCACTTACAGAGCGTCGCCGCCGCGCTCGCCGGTGCGGACGCGCACCACCGACTCGACCGGCGAGACCCACACCTTGCCGTCACCGATCTTGCCGGTACGGGCGGCCTCGACAATCACGTCGACGACCTTGTCCACGGCCGAGTCGTCGACGACGACCTCGACGCGGACCTTCGGCACGAAGTCGACCGAGTACTCGGCGCCGCGGTAGACCTCGGTGTGGCCCTTCTGGCGTCCGTAACCCTGGACCTCGCTGACGGTCATACCCAGGATTCCCGCCTGCTCCAGGCCGGCTTTGACGTCCTCGAGCGTGAACGGCTTGACGATTGCAGTGATCAGCTTCATTTGTTATCCCTCTCCACGGGTGTCAGCGTAGTAGCGATTTGGCGTGAGCGTCATGCCAGCTCGTAGGCAGTCTCGGCGTGTTCTGCCTCGTCGATGCCGCTCTTCTCGTCCTCATCGCTGACACGCCAGCCGAGCGGCTTGAGGGCGAAGGCGATGATCGCGGTGAGCACAGCGGTGAAGGCCAGCGCGAAGAAGGCGATGACCGCCTGCACCACGAGCTGCTTGTAATCGCCACCCCAGAGGAGACCGACGTCCTTGCCCAGGAGACCGATGGCGAGGGTGCCCCACAGGCCGGCGACCAGGTGGACGCCGACGACGTCGAGCGAGTCGTCGTAGCCGAACTTGTTCTTCATGCCGATGGCGAGGGCAGCCAGAGCACCGGCGATGACACCCAGGATCAGCGAGCCGACCGGGGTCAGCGCACCACAGGCCGGGGTGATCGCGACCAGGCCGGCCACGATGCCCGACGCGGCGCCGACGCTGGTGGCGTGCTTGTCGCGGATGAGTTCGACTGCGAGCCAGCCGATGATCGCGGCGGCGGTCGCTGCGGTCGTGTTGACCCACACCTGGCCGGCGAGAAGGTCGGCACCCAGCTCGGACCCGACGTTGAAACCGAACCAGCCGAACCACAGGAGTGCCGCGCCGAGCATCACGAACGGGATGTTGTGCGGGCGGTAGGCGGTGCGACCGAAGCCGACTCGCTTGCCGATGATGAGGACCAGCACCAGCGCCGCGATACCGGCGTTGATGTGCACGACGGTGCCACCCGCGAAGTCGATCGGTGCGACATTCGCCTCACCGTCGGTGGTTCCGAACAGTTTCGCCGCGATGCTGTCCTCGCCGGCGCCGAGGAGTCCGCCACCACCGACGAGTCCGCCCCACACCATGTGGGACAGCGGGAAGTAGACGATCGTCGACCAGATGACGGTGAAGACCATCCAGGTCGAGAACTTGACGCGCTCGGCGAGCGCACCGGAGATGAGGGCGACGGTGATGACCGCGAAGGTCAGCTGGAATCCCATGAAGATGACGGCGGGCACCGACAGTCCGGCAGTGACGTACTGCTCGGTGTCTCCCTCGCCGATCGTGCTCATGAGCTGATCTGAGCCGAACAGCGCGAACGGGTTGGCGAAGAGACCGAGAATATCGCTCTCACCGGTGATGCCGTCGCTGAACGACATCGAGAAGCCCCACAGGACGTAGACGACGCTGATCGACGCCAACGCACCGAACGACATCATCATCATGTTCAGGACGGACTTGCCGCGCGCCAACCCCCGTAGAAGAACGCGAGACCTGGGGTCATCAGCAACACAAGCGCGGCCGACACAAGCATGAATGCCGTGTTGCCCGTGTCGATCGGGCCAAACGATTCGTTTGGCAACTGAGCCAAAACCACTGTGAAAACCTCCTCAGGATGCGCCGACGGCTCGGCGCCTCCCAAGACTTTGTCGGCACTCGGTTTCGGCAGTGGTGCCTTGACGTTTCGGGCACGTAACCCGATGAACGATTTATATTTCGCTCAGGTAAAATACGAGGTTGCCTCTGAGGCCTGTCTCAGTTTCATCCCGGCACTACTGCGCCCCGGTTTGCCGATCGTGAATCGACTTCACAGCAGTGCGTCGACGAACGCCTCCGGCTCGAACGGTGCCAGATCGTCCGCGCCCTCGCCCAGACCCACCAGTTTCACCGGCACCCCGAGCTCCTTCTGGACATGGAAGACGATGCCGCCCTTGGCCGTGCCGTCGAGCTTGGTCAGCACCACGCCGGTGATGTCGACGACCTCGGCGAACACCCGCGCCTGCATCAGACCGTTCTGGCCGACGGTGGCGTCGAGCACGAGCAGCACCTCGTCGACGGGCGCCTTCTTCTCCACCACTCGCTTGACCTTGCCCAGCTCGTCCATCAGGCCGGTCTTGGTGTGCAGTCGGCCCGCGGTGTCGATCATGACGACGTCGACACCCGTGGCGATCCCGCGGTCGACCGCGTCGAACGCCACGGCGGCCGGATCGGCCTGCTCCTTGCCGCGCACGATCTCCGCTCCGACCCGCTCACCCCAGGTCTGCAGCTGATCGGCGGCGGCCGCACGGAAGGTGTCGGCGGCCCCCAGCAGTACGCGACGCCCGTCGGCGACGAGAACACGGGCCAGCTTGCCGGTGGTCGTGGTCTTTCCGGTGCCGTTGACCCCGACCACCAGCACGACGGCCGGACGCCCCGCATGCGGCAGCGCGCGGATCGACCGGTCCAGGGTCGGATCGAGCTGCTCGACGAGCACCCGTTTCAGGAGAGCCCGCGCCTCCCCCGCGTTCTTCACCGGGTTGGCGGCCAGTTCCGTACGGAGGTTCTCGACGACGGTCATGGTGGTGGCCGTACCGAGGTCGGCCATCAGCAGGGTGTCCTCGATCTCCTCCCAGCTGTCCTCGTCGAGGTCACCCGCGCCGAGCAGACCGAGCACGCTCTTGCCGATCGCACCCTGCGACCGCGACAGCCGTCCGCGCAGCTTGCCCAGACGCCCCGCAGTCGGCGCGATCTCCTCGCGCGGCGGTGCCGCCACCGCGCCCGACGCGTCGTCGGGAGTCTCGACCACCGGCTCCTCGACCACCGGCTCTTCGACCGCCGGGGCCTGGGCTGCCTCCGGCGCCGCCGTCTCGGGTTCTGCGGCCAGCGCCTCCGGCTCGGTCGTCTCCGGCTCGGTCGTCTCCGGTTGGGTCGTCTCCGGTTGGGCGGCTTCCGGTTCTGCCTCGGCCGGTTCGATCACGTCCGGGAGGGACACCTCGGTGATCCCGCGGCGATGGGAGTCACGCGGCACCGCGGCGTCGTCGCCGATCGCTGGCTGGCCGTCGACGTCGGTGCGCTCCGCCACCGGCTGGACCGGCGCTTCCGGCTTGGGCTGCGGTTCCGGCTCACGCGGTGGTTCCGGCTTGCGGGCCGGCGGTTCGGCCAGAGCCGTGTCACCGCGACTGAAGCTGAAGCCCGACCCCGCCTGGTATCCCCCGGACCGGTCGACCTGACGGGTGGTGCCGTCGACGATCTCCGGCTGCGTCGTCGTGTCGGACAGCGAGATGCGACGACGACGCGCCAGCACCAGTCCGAGCACGATCAGCGCGGCGATGACGACCACCGCGATGACGATCCCGATGATGATTCCGGTGTTCACTGGCTGGTGTCCTCCTGTTGAGCCACGGGCATGTTCACGCCGCGCATGCGCTGCGAGATGACGGTCGTGATGCCGTCCCCGCGCATGCTGACGCCGTAGAGGGCGTCGGCGATCTGCATCGTGGGCTTCTGATGTGTGATGACGATCAGCTGCGATTTCTCCCGCAGCTGCTCGAACAGCTTGATGAGTCGGCGCAGGTTGGTGTCGTCGAGCGCCGCCTCGACCTCGTCCATGACGTAGAACGGCGACGGGCGGGCGCGGAAGATCGCCACGAGCATCGCGACCGCGGTCAGGGACTTCTCCCCGCCCGACAGCAGCGACAGCCTCTTCACCTTCTTACCCGGCGGCCGGGCCTCCACCTCGATGCCGGTGGTGAGCATGTCGTTGGGCTCGGTCAGCACCAGGCGGCCCTCACCGCCGGGGAACAGCGTCTGGAAGACCTGGCCGAACTCTCGCTCGACATCGGCGTAGGCCTCGGTGAACACCTGCAGGATGCGGGCGTCCACCTCCTCGATGACGTCGAGCAGGTCCTTGCGGGCGGCCTTGATGTCCTCGAGCTGCGAGGACAGGAAGTTGTAGCGCTCCTCCAGCGCCGCGAACTCCTCGAGCGCGAGCGGGTTGACCCGGCCGAGGGTGTTGAGGTCCTTCTGCGCCTTCTTCGCGCGCGCCTCCTGGGTGGCGCGGTCGTACGGCATCGGCGCCGGGGCCACCACCTGGTCGCCGCGCGCCTTGGCCTCCTCGTACTCCTGCATCTCCAGTGCCGAGGGCGGCATCGGTACGTCGGGACCGTATTCGGCGATCAGGTCGTCGGGTGACATCGCGAACGTCTCGAGGATCTGCTCCTCGAGCTGCTCGATGCGCAGTGCCACCTGGGCGCGGGCCACCTCGTCGCGATGCACGGTGTCGCGCAACGAGTTCAGCGTGGTGGTCAGTTCACCGGCCCGCACGCGCAGCTCGTCGAGAGTCGCCGACCGCGCGATCCGGATCTCCTCGAGTTCGTCGCGACCCGCCTGCGCCGACGCGACCGCCGCCGCGAGACGTTCGGCGACCCGGGCACCGGCCCGCTCGACCGCCGCCGCGACACCCGCGGCCTGCCGGCGGATCTCGTCCTGACGACGCGCCCGTTCCCGTGCTTCCCGCTCACGCTGGGCGGCTCGACGCAACGAGTCGGCCTTCCCACGCACCGAGGCGAGACGTTCCTCGGCGGTGCGCAGTGCCAGACGGGCCTCCATCTCGGTGCCGCGGGCGATCCCGACCGCTGCCGCGGCCGTGGACCGCTCGGAGTCGTCGGCCGCCATCTCCGGTCCGGAATCCGACTCGTCGCGGGCCAGCCGCAACCGTTCCTCGAGTTCGTGCAGGGATTCCAGGGTCTCGGCGCGACCCTTTTCCAAGAGGTTGCGTTGACGCGTGAAGCGATCGGCCTCCGCACGGGCGGTGCGGATCTCGTGGCCGAGCCGGGCCATCTGCTCATAGGCGGCGCCGACACTGGAATCCGATTCGTGCAGCGCGGCGAGCGCTTCCTCCGCCGCTTCGCGGCGTTCGCGCTGTTCGGTGAGAGCACCGTCGAGTGCCGCCTCCAGCTCTTCGACGCGGCGGCGGGTGGCGGCGAGTTCCTCGGTCGCGGCGTCGATGGCCGACTGCACCTCGAGCGTCGACGGGCGACGCGACGAGCCACCCTCGATCGACGCGGGGCCGATGCGGTCGCCGGCGTGGGTGACCACGCGCACGCCGTGGCGACGGGCGATCTCGAGTCCCTGGGCCGGATCGTCGACGACGACGGTGTCGGCGAGGACGGTGTCGATCGCGTTGCGGATCTCCGGCCCGCAGGTCACCGCCGAAGCCGCCCACCGCACACCGTCGGGCAGTGCGACGTCTCGTGGTCGGACGGATTCGGTGAGGCCACCGCAGATCAGCGCGGCCCGTCCCCCGTCGCCGGATTTGAGGGCCTCGAGCGCACGGATGGCCGCCATGCCGTCAACGGTGACGATGCCGTCGACCGCGGGGCCGAGGGCGCCGGCGATCGCGGTCTCGAAACCGGGCTCGACGGTGAGCAGTTCCGACATCGGTCCGAGTAACCCGTCGGGCGCGTTGTCGAGCAGCCAGGCACCGCCGTCGTTGCGCTCGAGACCCATGGCGAGGGCTTCCACGCGCGCCGACAGCGAGGCGATGGACTGCTCGGCTTCGCGGTGCTCGGCCTGCAGGGTCGCGACGCGTTCGTTGGACAGGTTCAGCGCGGCGACGCACCGTTCGTGGTGTTCGTCGAGGGCCTGCTCGGAGGATTCCAGCTGCGCGAGTTCACTGGCCGCCGAATCTTGTTGTGAGGCAGCATTTTCCGCACGCTCGGTGGCGTGGGCGATGGCAGCGGTCAAGCGGTCGGCCTCGGCGTCGACCGATTCCGACCGCGTCCGCAGGTTGTCGACCTGGCCCTCCAGACGGGCCAGACCCTCCCGACGGTCGGCGATGGCCTGGACGGCGGCCAGGTGTGCCGCTTCCGCGGCCTCGGCGATCGATTCGCGCTCGCGGAGCACCTCGCGTGCCGTCTCGAGCTGTTCGGCGGCGATCTCGACGCCCTCGGTCAGTTCGGCCTCGAGTTCGGCGGCTTCGAGGGCCTGTTCCTCGAGTTCCTCGGGATCGGGTCCGGTGGCCTCGGTGGCGGTCTCGCTGAGGTAGCGGCTGCGTTCGGCGGCGACCCGGCGGGTCGCGTCGACGCGTTCGGCCAGCGCCGACAGCCGGAACCAGGCGCGGCTCGCCGCCGCGGCGGCCGGGGTGACCTCGGCGAGATGCTGTTCGTGTTCGGTGACCTGCGCGTTGGCCTCGTCGAGTTGCTCGGCCACCTCGTCCTGGCGGCGCCGGACCTCGTCCTCGACGGCGGCGTGTTCGGCCATCTCGGCTCGGCGGATCACCAGGTCGTCGGCGGCGAGGCGCAGCCGGGCGTCGCGGAGATCGGCCTGCACGGTCTGCGCCCGGCGGGCGACCTCGGCCTGTCGGCCGAGCGGCTTGAGCTGACGCCGTAGCTCGGCGGTGAGGTCGGTGAGGCGCGCCAGGTTGGCCTGCATCGCGTCGAGCTTGCGGACCGCTTTTTCCTTGCGTTTGCGGTGTTTGAGGACGCCTGCGGCCTCCTCGATGAACGCGCGACGGTCCTCGGGACGCGACTCCAGGATCGCCGACAGGCGGCCCTGGCCGACGATGACGTGCATCTCGCGGCCGATACCGGAGTCGGAGAGCAGTTCCTGCACGTCCATGAGGCGGCAGGTGCTGCCGTTGATCTCGTACTCGCCGGCGCCGTCGCGGAACATGCGGCGGGTGATCGAGACCTCGGAGTATTCGATGGGCAGCGCACCGTCGGCGTTGTCGATGGTGAGCGTGACCTCCGCACGTCCCAGCGGCGGACGTCCGGAGGTGCCGGCGAAGATCACGTCCTGCATCTTCCCGCCGCGCAGCGCCTTGGCGCCTTGTTCGCCCATGACCCAGGTCAGGGCGTCGACGACGTTGGACTTACCCGAGCCGTTGGGACCGACGACGCACGTGATACCCGGCTCGAAGCGCAGGGTCGTCGCCGAGGCGAACGACTTGAAGCCCTTCAGGGTCAGGCTTTTGAGGTGCACGACGGTACAGAGTACTCACCATCGCGATGCGTTTCGGGCAACGCTCACCGTTCAGCGCTCACCGTTCGAGGAAGCCGGTCAGGTCTCCGCGTGCCGACTCGAGACTGTCGACGACCAGATCCACCCGGCCCGGGGTCTCTCCGGACCGGAGCGCGTCGAGCAACGCCGCCACTGTGTCGCGGGGCCCCTCGGCCACGACGTGCACCCGTCCGTCGGCCTGATTGGACGCGTAGCCGACCAGACCGAGTTCTAGGGCCCGCGACCGCGTCCACCATCGGAAGCCCACACCCTGGACGTGGCCGTGCACGAACGCCGACAGTCGGACCCGGTCGGTCGTCATGGTGTCAGTCCGTCTCGATCTTCAGGTCGACCTCGGCGCCGGCCTTGATGGTGCGGCCGACCGTGCACACCGCGTCGATGGCGCGCTCGACGACGACGAGCAGGCGCTGCGCGGCATCGGGGTCGAGTTCGGAGAGGTCGACCTCGAGGATCTCGGAGATCCGCGGGTACACCTCGTTCTCACGGTCGGCGTCACCGCTGACGCGGATCGTCGCGTCGTAGTCGTCGCCGAGGCGGCGCGAAAGCGGACGGTCCGACGACATGCCGGTGCACGCCGCGAGCGCGATCTTGAGCAGTTCGCCCGGGGTGAAGACCCCGTCGACGTCCTGCGAACCGATTTTCACCTCGGCACCCCGTGAACTGCGCCCCGTGTAGAGCCGGGTCCCGGTGCGCTCGACCCAGAGGTCGGTGTGCGCGGGCTCCGCGGTCGCGGCCGGGGCGGCGGTGTTCTGTTCGATCGTCATGCTGGGATGAGTCCTCTCAGGCGGCGGGGCGGCGCTGACACCGCTGACCATAGTAAGAGCCGTGGATCAGGACGAATTCCCGAACCGGTCGTGCCCGACGTCGTCAGGCAGCTGCCGCCTCTCGGCTTGCGTTGCGTTCTTTCCATTCCCACACCGCGTAGATCAACTCGGTCGCATACCCGAGGTCGAGCTTGCCGCCGCCCACGGGCACCGTCGAATCCGCAGCCACCCGCGCATCAGGCGACCATTGCCCCGGCACGTGTCTCGCGGGACTCACGTCGATCACCGAACCGCCCGGCCGGTGGAACGAAAACCGTTGCGACCCACGCCCGGTGATACTGAACTCACCCCGATGCAACGCACGGTGACAGCTTCCACACAACAAGATCAGATTGTCCAACTCGGTCTCCCCACCGGCCGACCAGAACACCACGTGATGGGCGTGCAGATGCCGTGTGCGTTCACAGCCGGGCATCTGACAGCACCGGTCTCTCACGAACAACGCCCTGACGAGTGCCTTGTTCGGCGTCCGCGACTTACGCCCCAACCCCAGCAACGCCAACTTCCCCGGCGCTCCGGAAACCCTGCTGGACAACGCCTTCCGAACCGCAGCACCGCAGTGCGCCTCGTCCAACTCAGCCTCCGACAGTGCCGGCCCGTCATCAAGGTGTGCCTGCTGCCCACCCTCGTCGGTATGTATCAGGATCTCGGCTCCCGGTGCGAGATCAGGCATCGCGATCCCCTCGTGCACCATGTCTGCCATGGCCACCAACGCCGGCGCCAGATTCGACGGCACATTTCGCCACAGGTCCCGACGATTCGCCGGTTTGACCTCGGAGTCCGGTTCCCCATCCACGGTTTCCAACTCGCTTGCAGCGTTCCGCGGAACGCTCGACACCGCGGACAGATCCGCATCGTCGCAGGTCCGGGTGCGTTCGTACTCTGCCCGGACCGCACCGGCAAGAAGCCGGGCACCGTCTAGCGGAGACAGCGTCAGCGACACAGACAAGGAGCCATCCGCATTCCACTTCCACCGGCCTGTCGACTCCACCGGTGGGCGATTCTCCGACTCGATGCCACGATCCCGGTCGATCTGTCCTATCGCACGGACCGCCCGCTCCAGTTGCGACGCCGTACACGACAACGCCAGATTCACCAGTTCCTTCTCCCGCAACGCGGTCGCGACCCGCGTCAACGCCCGCACCTTCGAATACGACAACCGCCCCGCACCGAACGCCTGCCGAATCAACGGCAACTCCGTCAGAGCCTTCGCCACCCGTACCTGCTCCTGCGCTGTGCGTTGAGAGACACCCGCCTTCCACGAGAGCCAGTGCGCGAGCGAATGCACACCCGGCCCCCGCCACGACTCCCGCTCATCCAATTCCGCCACCAGAGACAAGAACTCGGCCGGGAGCGCGGTGATCTGCGCGGCATAAGCCAGCACTCTGCTTTCCAACACGTCATCGGACAAGGACGCCGGATCCGCGCCATCGAACATCGACGACACATTCTCACCGTGCAGCACCGAAACAGACACCCCAAGCCCCCAGCTGTTCGAACGGATATACGAACAACTTAGCGGCGCCCACCGACAAAACAGCTGGCCAAGGCTCTTCGAGCGTTCCGCGGAACGCTCGTAGCCTTCACCGGACTCGTCGATGCCTGCACAGCGGCTTCGCCGCGGTCACGCTCCGCACGTAAGCGCAGGGAGCACTACGGACTCAACGTGTGCGACGCCGTGGAGCAGTCTGGCACTTCGGGCAAAAGTAAGAGCTGCGGTTCATGAAAGATTCCCGCCGCATGATCGCACCACACCGCCGGCACGGTTGCCCTTCGCGCCCATAGGCGTTGAGCGAGCGTTCGAAGTACCCCGACTGACCGTTCACGTTCACGTACAACGCGTCGAAGGACGTGCCCCCGACCTCCACCGCCTCGGTCATCACCGCGGTGGCCGCGTCGATCAGTTCAAGCAGCTTCTTGCGCGAGATCGTCTCGGCGATGCGTGCACCGTGCAGCCGCGCGCGCCACAGCGCCTCGTCGGCGTAGATGTTGCCGACGCCGGAGATGACGGTCTGGTCGAGCAGGACCCGCTTGATCTCGGAGTGCTTGGCGCGCATACGGTTCACGACGGCCGCCGCGTCGAAAGCCGGGTCGAACGGGTCGGGAGCGATGTGCGCCACCGACACCGGGATGTCATCCACATAGTCGTCGAGATGCCAACCTCCGAAGGTCCGCTGATCGACGAACCGCAGTTCGTTGTCGTCGTCGAGGTGTGCGCGGATGCGGAGATGGGTGTGGTCGGGCGCCCCGTCGCGGGCGATGAGCATCTGCCCGCTCATGCCGAGATGCACGACGAGGGCGGCACGGTCGGTGTCGTCGGCGACGTCGATCCACATGTACTTGCCGCGACGCCGCACTCCGGTAACGTGTTTGCCCGCGAGGCGACCGATCAGGTCGGGCTCGCCGCCGACGTGGCGGCGGGCGGCACGCGGATGCAGCACCTCGACCGCGGTCACGGTCCGTCCGGTCAGATGCTTCTCGAGACCCATGCGGACGGTCTCGACCTCGGGTAGTTCAGGCATGAAGAGTTGTTGTCACGACGCTGTTGTCACGACGACGCTTCGGCGCGTTCGGTGAGCGCCTTCCACGCGTGGGCCGCCGCCTGCTGCTCGGCCTCTTTCTTGGTCCGTCCGACGCCCTCGCCGAGGTTCTCCCCCGCGATCATCGCGATCGCGGTGAACTCTTTGTTGTGATCCGGGCCGGTGGACGAGATCTGGTACTGCGGTGGGCCATAGCCGCGTTCGGAGCTCAGCTCCTGCAGCGAGGTCTTCCAGTCCAGACCGGCGCCGAGCTGTCCGGCCTTCTCGATGCGTTCGTCGAAGAGGCGCAGGATGATCCGCTGCGAGGTCTCCAGGCCGTGGCTGAGAAACACCGCGCCGAACAGGGATTCGAGACCGTCGGCGAGGATCGAGTCCTTGTCTCGACCGCCCGTCATCTCCTCGCCACGACCGAGATACAGGTACTTGCCCAGGCCACCCTCGTCGCCGAGACCGCGTGCCACGTCGGCGAGCGCGTGCATGTTGACCACGCTCGCACGGATCTTCGCGAGTTCACCCTCGGGACGGTCGGGGAAATGCAGGTACAGACGTTCGGTGATCACCACGCCGAGAACGGAGTCACCGAGGAACTCCAGACGCTCGTTGGTCGGCAGACCGCCGTGTTCGTACGCATACGAACGGTGCGTGAGCGCCAGCGTCAGAAGGTCTTCGGGGATGTCGGTGTCGAGAGCGGCGAGCAATGCGGCACGACGACCGTCCTCGCGGGTGGCGTCAGTCACGACGTTCCTGATCGTCCGGGTTCTCGCCTGCGGACGTCTCGTCGCCGGGCTTCTCGTCGGACAACTCCGAGAACTTGTTCGCGAGACCGGCCCAGCGGGGATCGATCAGCTCGTGCGCGTGCCCCGGCTCGGCCACCGCCAGCCGGATGCCGCACACCTGGCAGAGCCCGGGGCAGTCCTCCGAACACAGCGGCGACATCGGCAGTTCCAGAGCGACGGCGTCGATGATCGACTGCTCGAGATCGATGCGGTCGTCGACGATGCGGTGCACGTCGTCTTCCTCGGTGGTCTGCTCCGTCACACTGTCCGGGTAGGCGAACAGTTCGGTGAGGAACACCGTCACCGTGCCGTCGATCGGCTCGAGGCAGCGCGAGCACTGCCCCTCCGTCTCACCGCACGCGGTGCCGGTCACCAGGATTCCCTCGCTCACCGATTCGAGCCGGAGATCGAGGTCGACGTCCGAGCCGGCGGGAATGCCGATCATCTCGACGCCGAGCTTGTCGGGCGTCGTCACCGTCTTGTGCACCTCGGACATGGTTCCCGGGCGACGACCCAGCGACCGTACGTCGAGGACGAAGGGATCGCGCCGCGGCGTGGAATCGGGTCCGTGCGACGTTTCTGATGTCACAGCATGATCAGACACAAACTGCACCATACGCCCGCGATCACGAATCATCGACTGACGCCACGGCGTGTGCGTGACCGGTCACCCGGCGGGTCACACCGCCAGCGGGGATCCCTGGTCGCGGTCGTAGGAATTCCGGGTCGAGGTCTCACGCGACCGCGAGTTGTCGCCACGGGAGTCGCGAGCCGGCTCATCGACGCTACGCGGGTATTCGACGTAGTCGTGCATGCCCGCACCGGTGCGCAGCTGGTGACGTCCACGGTTCACCGAACGCAGTGTGCCGGTGAGGATCTCCTCGAACTGGGCCAGCTTCTCGTCCACGTACACGTCGCAGTCGCCGCGCAGGCGATCCGCCTCCGCGTGGGCCGCGTCGATGATGCGTTCGGCCTCGGACTTGGCCGCACCGACGACCTCGGTCTCCGACACCAGGCGCTGCTGCTCGGCGATGCCGTCCGCCACCGACTTGTCGTAGGTGTTGTTCGCCGCATCGACGGTGCGCTGCGCCTCGGCGCGGGCGCGACCGGTGACGGCCTCGAACTCGCGGGCGGCACTGGTCTGCAGCCGGCGCGCCTCCTCGGTGGCGTCCTCGACGAGCGAGTGCGAGTGCGAGCTCGCCTCGTCGACCATGCGGTCGGCCTGCGCCTTGGCCTCGGACAGGATGCGGTCGGCCTCGGCGCGGGCGTGCGCCAGCACGGCCTCGGACTCGGAGTCGGCCTTGGCCACCGTCGTCTCGGCGTGCTCGCGCGCATCGCCGATGAGGGTGTCGCGCTGATCGAGGACGTCCTGCGCGTCGTCGAGTTCGCCCGGGATGGAGTCCTTGATGTCGTCGAGGAGTTCGAGCACGTCACCGCGCGGCACGACACAGCCCGCGGTCATCGGCACACTCCGCGCCTCCTCGACAATCGCCACGAGTTCGTCGAGAGCCTCAAATACCCGGTACACAGCCACCCCAATCCGGCGCTTGCCTGTTTGCAACAGTTGGTGAATCTGTGACTATTGTGCCGAATGTTGCGCCTGTGATTAGTGAAGCGCGTGGGGTGTGTCGCAATTCCCGCAGGTGGGTCCTAGACGGAACGCTCCCCGGTGAGCTTCGCGGTCAGGTTCTTGTGGATGTGCGGCGACAGGAAGGGCGTGACGTCACCGCCGAGCTTGGCCACCTCTTTGACGAGCGAGCTGGACACATGCGCGAACCGGGGGTCGGTGAGCAGGAAGACCGTCTCGACGTCGGCGAGTGCGCGGTTCATCTGGGCCATCGGGACCTCGTAGTCGAAGTCGACCGCCGAACGCAGGCCCTTGACGATGGTGTGGATCGACTCCTGCTTCAGATAGTCGACGAGAAGGCCTTCCCAGCGATCGACCCGCACGCCGGGCAGATCCGCGCAGTCCTCCTCGATGAGCGCGATCCGCTCGTCGACACCGAACATGCCTCGCTTGTTCGGATTGACCACCACGGTGATGACCACCTCGTCGAAACACGCCGCGGCGCGTTCGACCACATAGCGGTGGCCGAGGGTGAAGGGATCGAAGGAACCGGGACACACTGCCGTCGTCATGGCCTGAACTTACCGTCCGGCCCCACACATCAGGCGCGTCAGGAGCCGATGAACTCCCCGACCTCGACGCGGGTGTCGCCGTAGTTCTTGTCGACGACGACCTCGAAGTCGCGGGGCCAGATGTCACCGGTCGAGCGCGCCGAGCGCTCCACCACCACCAGCGCGCCGTCGGCGAGCCGGGACGCGGCCAGCTTGGTCAGATCCTCGGACAGTGCGGCCGCATCGACCGCGTACGGCGGGTCGGAGAACACGAGGTCGTATCTCCGCTCGGGCGGCGAGGACAGGTAGGCGGACACCGGTCGTGTCAGTACGGTGGCCGACGAGGCGATCCCGCAGGCCTTCACATTCGCGCCGATGACGGTGGCGGCCTTCCGTGCGGAATCGACGAACGTCGCGCCGGCCGCACCACGCGAGACCGCCTCGATGCCGAGGGCCCCGGACCCGGCGTACAGATCGAGGACCCAGAGCCCGCCGAGATCGAATCGGGCGTCGAGCATGTTGAAGACCGACTCCCGCACGCGGTCGGAAGTGGGACGAGTTCCCTCGTCCGGAACGCGGAGCCGTCGACCCCGTAGCTCGCCCGCGATGATCCTCGTCATGGGGCCATTCTGCTCCCCCGGGAACCCCCGAATCGACGCGTGGGTGACACTCTTGTGACCCACTTCACATTGCATGTCTGAACAGGTAGAAGGTAGGGGTTCGATGAGGCAATTTCCGCTGGTGGGTGACTTCCCGGATACCCGTTGTTAACGTCGAGAGCGTTATGAGCCCTTCACAAGCAGGAACGGCCCCAACAACTGTCCTCACCGTCGACTATCGGATGCCGACTGTCGCCGACGGTACCCGCCTCTGGGAAATCGCCTCGGACTCAAAGGTTCTCGACGTCAACTCGTCGTACTCCTACGTCTTGTGGTGCCACGACTTCGCCGACACCTCGATCGTCGCCGAAGTAGACGGCCGTCCGGTCGGCTTCGTCACCGGATATCGCCGCCAGAGCGACCCCTCCACACTCATGGTGTGGCAGGTCGCCGTGGACGATTCGATGCGTGGACACGGCGTCGCCGGGTCCATGCTGCACCACCTGTTCGATCGTGCGAACCGCCACGGAATGGTGGCGATGCACACCACGATCAGTCCCGACAACATCCCGTCGCAGCGACTGTTCGAGTCGGTCGCGAAGGCCCGCGGTCTCCGCTTCGAGCGCCGTGACCTGTTCGCCGCCAACACTTTTCCGGACTCGCACGAGCCCGAGGACCTCTACATGCTCGAACCGGAGATCCCCGAGCCCTGAGCGCTCGCGCGTGATCCCGGCACACCCGTGTCGAGGGTTGTAAGTCCGATCACCATCGAAATACGCAGTGCCCCAACGTCGTTGGCACTAGTCAGAAAAAGTTGCCGACAACCGGCATAAATTTCCGAGTTCTGGGTACACGCGGTCGTCGAACCGCACCGGAACGCCTGCGCTCACATAGCTGTAGCGCGGTTATACCAAGAAGAAGGAAGCAGGTCATGCAACTTCTCGACACCACCCCTGTTCTCGACAAGACTTTCGACGACTCTGTGTTCACCACGCACGAGTCCGAGGTCCGCAGCTACTGCCGCAACTGGCCGGCGGTCTTCACCACCGCCAAGGGCTCCTACATCACCGACCAGAACGGTCGGGAGTACCTGGACTTCTTCGCCGGCGCAGGTTCGCTGAACTACGGCCACAACAACGACGAGCTCAAGAAAGCTCTGATCGAGTACATCCAGTCCGACGGCATCACCCATGGACTGGACATGGCCACCGTCGCCAAGGGCAACTTCATCGAGAAGTTCACCAAGCACATTCTCGAGCCCCGCGGACTCGACTACAAGATCCAGTTCCCCGGACCGACGGGCACCAATGCCGTCGAGTCGGCACTCAAGCTGGCCCGCAAGGTGACCGGCCGCGAGTCGATCATCAGCTTCACCAACGCCTTCCACGGCATGACGCTGGGCTCGCTGTCGGTGACCGGCAACTCGATGAAGCGTGCCGGCGCCGGCATCCCCCTGGTCCATGCGACCCCGATGCCGTTCGACAACTACTTCGGCGGCGTCATGGAAGACTTCGCCTGGTTCGAGCGCGTCCTCGACGACTCGGGCAGTGGCCTCAACCGCCCCGCCGCAGTCATCGTCGAGACCGTGCAGGGCGAGGGCGGCGTCAACGTCGCACGCGCCGAATGGCTGCGCGCCCTGGCCGACCTGTGTGAGCGCCGCGACATCCTGCTCATCGTCGACGACGTCCAGATGGGTTGCGGCCGCACCGGCGACTTCTTCTCCTTCGAGGAAGCCGGCATCAAGCCCGACATCGTCACCCTGTCGAAGTCGATCAGCGGCTACGGTCTGCCGTTCGCCCTGACGCTGTTCAAGCCGGAACTCGACGTCTGGACCCCCGGGGAGCACAACGGAACCTTCCGCGGCAACAACCCCGCGTTCGTCACCGCCGCCAAGGCCATCGAGGCCTACTGGTCCGACGACACCCTGAGCCGTGACATCCACGCGAAGGGTGAGCGCATCCACGAGGTCTTCTCCGACCTCTGCAACCGCTACGAGGGAATCTCGACGCGCGGTCGCGGCATGGTCCGCGGCCTGGCGTTCGAGGACCACACGGCAGCAGGCAAGGTCTGCGCGCTGGCCTTCGGCGCAGGTTTGCTGGCCGAGACGTCGGGTCCGTCCGACGAGGTCGTCAAGCTGCTCCCGCCGTTGACCATCTCGCGCGAGGACCTCGACCGCGGCCTGTCCATCCTTTCCGACGCAGTCAAGGAGGTGATCGGATGATCGTCCGAACCACCGAAGAGATCACCGGAACCGAGCGTGACGTGGCCGACGGCCACTGGCGCTCCAAGCGAATCGTCCTCGGCGGCGACGGTGTGGGGTTCTCGTTCCACGAGACCACCATCGAAGCCGGCAGCGTCAACGAGTTCCACTACGCCAACCACATCGAGGCCGTCTGGCTTGTCGAGGGCACCGGCACCCTGCTCAACCGGGAGACCGGTGAGACCCATCCCCTGGCCCCCGGCACGATGTATCTGCTGGACGGCCACGAACGCCACACGGTCACCGCCGACACGCCGATGCGCATGCTGTGCGTGTTCAATCCCCCGGTGGTCGGCACCGAGGTCCACGACGAGAACGGCGTGTACCCCCTGGTCGCCGTCCCGCAGCCGACCGGCAAGCATGCCGAGGATGCCATCGAGGAGACCGCGGCCTCCTGATCGGCCCCCTGAGAAGACCCACCAGGATCGCCACTTCCGGTGACAATCGCTAGCTATCAGCGGTTGTCGCCGGGAGTGGCAATTCTTCTGCCTTCTGCGCCCAGAAGTCCAGCACCGCGTCAACGGTCTGGCCCGGCTGCTCGAGAGCCGGGATCACCCGGGCCTCCCGGATGGTGACCTCACGGGCATCGAGCATGGTGGCCGCGACCTCGCGGGCCTCCTCGGGTGTCCACTCGCCGCGGTCGTCGGTCGTCACGAACAGCACCGGACAGGTGATCCGCGCAGCCGCCCACGTGAGGTCCGTGCGGTTCAGAATGGCTGTGCGGATGGCCGGGATCATCGACCGCCCGGAAGCCCGGAGTCCGCGCCGCAACACCGCGATCGCCTCCGGATCGTCGCTGCGTGTCCGGTCGGTGAACAGCGTGGTCGAGATCGCCGACCACACCGGGCCTCGCGCACCGATGACGCGGTACATCGGCAACAGGAGTCCGATCCGGCGCCGCAGTGCCCGGTCGATCGGACGGGTCGGCGCACTCATCGCGACCAGTGTGTTGATCCGCTCCGGCTCGACGGCGGCCAGATGCATGCCGACGTGACCGCCCCACGCGTTGCCCACCCAGTCGACGGCCTCGGCACCGCACACATCCCCCACCGTCGCGATGATCTCCCGCGCGGCATCCGCACACGCCTCGATGTCGGCGGCGGCGGCTGACTTCTCGCTCGCACCGCACCACGGGGCGTCGACGATGAACAGCCGTCGTCGGCCCGCGAGCCCGGGAACGATCCGATCCCAGCTACCCGAATCGACGAACATGCTGTGCCACAGGACCGCCGGCGGCCCCTCGCCGACGTCGCGAACGCGTATGCGCCCCAAACGCGTCGGTACATCGAATTCGGTCATGGCCGCTCCCGCCCGTGGTGGTCACCCGGAGCGGGTCACCCATAATTGGCATTACACCGTGTATTTCGAATTATGTCTAGACTGATCCCCGTGGTCAGGTCCTACTCGTCGGCTTTACGAATGACACGCGCCCGCGAGAATCGCGCCCTGGTCATCGACACCGCCACCACCATGTTCTGCCAGGAAGGCTGGGTGACGACGACGATGGCCGCCGTCGCGGCCCGCGCCGGGCTGACACGGCCCACCGTCTACCGGCAGTTCGCCGACAAACTCGACCTGCTCGACGCGTGCATCGTCTCGGCACTGCGCCGCGACGAGACCGTTCCGGTCCGCGAGACCACTGAATACCAGGCGATGGGACACGGCGATCGAGCCACACGCATCCGGGCTGCCGCGAGCTGGCTCAGTGCCGCGCACCTCCGGTCGGCCGCCATCCAGCACGTTCTCGACCAGGCCGCGGTCACCGACGACGACGCGGCGATCCTGCGGGACCAGCGTGAACAGACCCGCTGGGCCGAGGTGCGCTGGGCGCTCACGCTGATCCTCGGAGAAGAGCCGGCCGACGAGCACGTGGACTCGATGTGGATGCTCGCCTCGCGCACCGCCTGGCTCCGCCTCGTCGGAGATCGGGGGTGGACCCCCGACCGGTGGGAACGATGGTTTGTCGCGCAGACCACCGCGGCGCTGGACCAGGTCGACGCGGTCTGAGTCGCGCCTATCCTGGGCAGGGTGCGCACTCGTCTTCAGCTCGGCCACGCCCCGGCCGACCACACACCGCTCGACGACGACGTCGCCGAGCGTATCGATCTCGCGTCGGACATCCTGGCCGGACGCCGAACCGCGGTCCTGACCGGCGCCGGCATCTCCACCGACTCGGGCATTCCCGACTACCGCAGCCCGGGGTCGCCGCCGCGCACGCCGATGACCCTGGAGATGTTCCTGTCCTCCCCCGAGTTCCGGCGGCACTACTGGGCACGCAACCACGTCGGCTGGCGCCACATGGACGCCGCCCTCCCCAACCCGGCACACCTCGCACTCACCGGCCTGCAGGACCAGGGCCGGGTGTCCGCGGTGATCACCCAGAACGTCGACATGCTGCACACCAAGGCCGGGACGAGGGGCGTGCTGGAGCTGCACGGCTGCTACGGCCGCGTGCGCTGCCTGCGGTGTGACTGGCGGATCTCCCGGCACCGTCTCGCGCAACAGCTCGAGGAGATCAACACCGGATTCGCCGAACGCGTGGCTGGGCGTGGGGCCATCGAGGTGGCGCCAGACGCCGACGCGATGCTCGCCGACACCACGGACTTCCGGATGATCGACTGCCCGCACTGCGGCGGCATCCTCAAACCCGACATCGTCTACTTCGGCGAGACGGTTCCCAAACCTCTTGTCGAGCAATCATTCTCGGCGGTTGACGAGGCGGATGCCCTACTCGTGGTCGGATCGTCGCTGACGGTCATGTCGGGCCTTCGGTTCGCTCGGAGGGCGCATCGCGCCGGCAAACCGTTGATCATCGTCAATCGCGGCCACACCCGCGCCGACGAGCTGGCATCGCTCAAGATCGACCACCGGGCCGGGGTGGTGCTACCGGCGCTCGCGAACCGCTAGGTCCGCGAGCGGGCAACGCTCAGCGCGAGACGACGACGAGGTCGTCGGCGTGCACCACGGGACGCTGCAGTTCGGGCGGGAGTTCGTCGGTCTGACGGCCGATCATCGACGTGATGTCGTCGAAGTCATAGGATGCCACCCCGCGCGCCTTCACGACGCCCCGCTGGTCCACCAGCTCGACGACGTCGCCGTCGAAGAACCGGCCCTCGACGCCGACCACGCCGGCTGCGAGAAGCGAACGGCGCCTGCGGGATACCGCTGCCACCGCACCGTCGTCGAGGACGATCCTCCCCCGCGCGTCGGCGGCGTGACGCACCCAGAAGCGACGTGCGGACAACCGCTCCTCGCGGGCAGCGAACACCGTGCCCACCGAGGCATCGGCCAGCGCCTGCGCGGCGGACGACGCGGCGGCGAGCAGAACCGGGACACCGGCGTCCGCGGACAGACGGGCCGCGGCGAGCTTCGAGGCCATCCCGCCGGTGCCGAGCGTTCCCCCGGATCCGGCGATGACGCCGTCGAGGTCCTCGGGCCCGTTCACCTCAGGGATCAGACGCGCCCGCCGACCGTCCACGCCGACCTTGCGCGGGTCGCCGTCGTACAGGCCGTCGACGTCGGAGAGGAGCACCAGGCGTCCGCCCCGCTGAGGTGGGCGACGAGCGCGGCGAGCCGGTCGTTGTCGCCGAACCGGATCTCGTTGGTCGCGACCGTGTCGTTCTCGTTGACCACGGCAACCGCACCGAGCGACCGCAGACGGTCAAGTGTGCGTTGGGCATTGGCGTGATGCGAGCGGTTCGAGATG
The DNA here is from genome assembly GCF_001942325.1 of Gordonia sp. CNJ-863. Taxonomy (NCBI): domain Bacteria; kingdom Bacillati; phylum Actinomycetota; class Actinomycetes; order Mycobacteriales; family Gordoniaceae; genus Gordonia; species Gordonia sp. CNJ-863. Next base: position 79,403 of record NZ_MKKG01000005.1, on the reverse strand, counting down.
TCGTCGGCGGTCAGCAGGACCTGCCCGACGGTGCGACCGTACCGAGCGAAGGAAGTACCCCATGCGTGCGCCAGGGCGAGCTGTCCGACGCTGGCCGCGGCCTGCTTGGTGGCGAGGTCGGTCGGACGCTTCTTGAGACCGAGCGGGGCGATGCCCGCGCCGATCGCACCCGACGACACGACGATGACGTCGGAGCCGGCGCGCATCCGCGCCTCGAGCGCGTCCGCCAGGGCGTCGAGCCGGTCCCGGTCGAGTCCCTCGGCCAGGTCGGTCAGCGCCGACGAGCCGATCTTCACCACCACGCTGCGCGCGTGCGCGATCTGTTCCCGCACGCCGCGCACCTCGATGCCGACCTCCGCGGTCACGACTGGTCCTGCTCTCCGTCCTCGACGGGCAGTCCGCGCCGCAACCGGCGGGCCTGCTTGCGTTCGGCGGCACCCACACGGTCGTTGCGGTCGAGTCGGATGTCGGTGCCACGCCCGGTGACCGGGACGTCGTCGCCCATGGGCGTGCTCGGCTCCCAGTCGAAGGTGACCGCACCGATGGTGACCGGGGCGCCGGGTTCGGCACCCATCTTCACCAGTTCGTCCTCGACGCCGAGGCGGTTGAGACGATCGGCCAGGTAACCGACGGCCTCGTCGTTGTCGAACTGCGTCTGGGCGATCCAGCGCTCCGGCCGCGTGCCGTAGACGATGAAGCCGCCCTCGATCTCGGGGTCGCGGACGATGGTGAAACCGGTGTCGTCGACGGCCTTCGGACGGATGATCGCCCGGCGAGGTGTCTTGGCGGGCTGGGCTTCCCGGTACTCGCGGACCATCTTCGCCAGCGCGAAGGTCAGTTCCCGCAGACCCTCGTGGGCCACTGCCGAGATCCGGAACACGGGCCAACCGCGTTCGGCGAGTTCGGGTTCCACGAGATCGGCGAGTTCGGCGGCGTCGGGGACGTCCACCTTGTTGAGGATCACCACACGCGGCCGCTCGGCCAGGTCACCGAGACCGTGATCGGCGTCGAGTGCCGGCTTGTAGGCGGCGAGTTCGGCTTCGAGGGCGTCGATGTCGGACACCGGGTCGCGTCCGGGCTCGAGGGTCGCGCAGTCGACGACGTGCGCGAGGACAGCACACCGCTCGAGATGGCGCAGGAACTCCAGGCCGAGACCACGACCGGTCGAGGCGCCCGGGATCAGACCCGGCACATCGGCGATGGTGAACACGTCACCGGCGGTCTGGACCACACCGAGGTTCGGCACGAGCGTGGTGAACGGGTAGTCGGCGATCTTCGGCTTGGCCGCCGACAGCACCGACACCAGCGACGACTTGCCCGCCGACGGGAAGCCGACGAGGCCGACGTCGGCCACCGACTTCAGCTCGAGGACGAGCGAACGCTGCTGGCCCTCCTCACCCAGGAGTGCGAACCCGGGAGCCTTACGGGCTTTCGACGCGAGCGAGGCGTTGCCGAGACCACCGCGGCCACCCTGAGCGGCTTCGAAGGTCGTACCGGTGCCGACGAGGTCGGCGAGGATCGTGCCGTTCTCGTCGAGGACGACCGTACCGTCGGGCACGTTGAGGACCAGGTCCTCACCCATGGCACCGTCGCGGTTGTCACCGGCGCCGGGCTTGCCGTTGCCCGCCTTGGCATGCGGACGGAAGTGGAAATCGAGCAGGGTGTGCACCTGCGGGTCGACGACGAGTCGCACCGACCCGCCGTTACCGCCGTTGCCGCCGTCCGGGCCGCCGAGAGGTTTGAACTTCTCCCGGTGAACCGAGGCGCAACCGTGGCCACCGTTGCCCGCCGCGACGTGAATGGTCACGCGGTCGACGAACCGTGACATCGAATCCTTCTTCCGTCAAAAAAGAACAGAGCGGGCCGGGTACGTGATGACCCTGCCCGCCCTGCGAAAAGGCTTGTCGTGCCGGAGTGCTCGGGTCAGACCTGAGCGGTTTCCGGGACGATGTTGACCGTCTTGCGGCCACGCTTGCTGCCGAACTCCACCGCGCCCGCGGCGAGCGCGAACAGGGTGTCGTCGCCACCGCGACCGACGTTCACGCCGGGGTGGAACTTGGTGCCACGCTGACGAACGAGGATCTCTCCTGCGCTCACCTGCTGGCCACCGAAGCGCTTCACGCCGAGTCGCTGGGCATTGGAATCGCGACCGTTGCGGGAGCTGGATGCGCCCTTCTTATGTGCCATGTGTCAGTCCTCCTGAGGTCTTCGCGAAGCTTGTCGAACTACTTGATGCCGGTGACCTTCAGGACCGTCAGCTTCTGACGGTGACCCTGGCGCTTGTGGTAGCCGGTCTTGTTCTTGAACTTGTGAATGCGGATCTTGGGGCCCTTGACGTGCTCCACGACCTCGCCGGTGACCGAGATCTTGGCCAGCTTGTCGGCGTCGGTGGTCAGGTTCGATCCGTCGACGACAAGCGCGACCGGCAGGCTCACCGTGGCGCCGATCTCTCCGTCGATCTTCTCGACCTTGACAATGTCGCCCTCAGCGACCTTGTACTGCTTACCGCCGGTCTTGACGATCGCGTACGTTGCCATCGAAGTTCTTCCTCTTACTCGTCTGGTCGGGCCCTTCGCCAGCGCCGAGGCGCTCTCGAAGGCGTTCGTTGTGTGCATGCCGGTGCGGGCCGCAGTCGACCCAGTCAGCTGACCGGGAGTGGCTGTAGATCACACCAGAGGGCCTGCCACGGGATTCGCGCCGCTGCCGGTGCACGTGGCACGCAGAACAGCGCAGACCCTCCGCGGGAGGCGACTTTCCAAGGTTACGGGAACGGCGGTGGCCGGGTCAAACTCGCCCCGCCGGTCCCTCACCTCGGACCTCAGCTTTCTGCCGGCGGCGGTCCGGCGGGCCTGCCCGCCGTCCGCTTCCGTGGGCGTCGACGCACCGCAACCACCGGCTCTCCCGTGGAGACGGGACCGAAGGTGGTCTTGGGCGCTTCCGGAGCCGCGTCCACGGCCGTCATCACCACGTTCTCCGGTGCGGTCGTCGTCTGCGCCGGACGCCGGACCACCCGTCGGCGACGCTTCGCCGCAGGCGCCTGGCCGTCGGTCGACGCGGCCGGTTCCGCGGCCTCGGCGGGTTCTTCGACCTTGGTGGGTTCGTCGGCCTTGGTGGGTTCGTCAGCCCTGGTGGGTTCCTGGGCCTGCGCTGCCTCCGTCTCCGGCGGGGTCTCGGCGGCAGTCGCGACAGCCTGCTCGACCTCGACGTGCTCACCCTCGTGGTGCTCGCCCTCGGGATGTTCGTCGTCGTGGTGATTCGCGGCCATCGCCCGGAACAACGGGTGCTCGGCGGCGGGCTTGTGCGGCGGGATCGCCGGAGGAGCCGCCTTGGGCGCCGCCACCTCGGCGGGGGCCTCCGACTTCTTCTTGCCGCGGCGCGAACGCTTGGAGCCCGCGCCGTCCGACTTCGCCGAATCGTCGCCGCGCACCTCGACCGGATTCGCGTGCACGATGAGTCCACGCCCGCCACACGAGGTGCACGGGGTCGAGAATGCTTCGAGCAGACCGGTTCCGAGACGCTTGCGGGTCATCTGGACCAGGCCGAGCGAGGTCACCTCGGACACCTGGTGACGGGTGCGGTCCCGCGCCAGCGCCTCGGTGAGTCGACGCAGCACCAGGTCCCGGTTCGACTCGAGGACCATGTCGATGAAGTCGACGATGATCATGCCGCCGATGTCGCGCAGACGCATCTGCCGCACGATCTCCTCGGCCGCCTCGAGGTTGTTACGGGTGACCGTCTCCTCGAGGTTTCCGCCCGAACCGGTGAACTTGCCGGTGTTGACGTCAACGACCGTCATCGCCTCGGTGTGCTCGATGATCAGCGTGCCGCCCGAGGGCAGCCACACCTTGCGGTCGAGCGCCTTCGCGAGCTGCTCGTCGATGCGGTGGACCACAAACGAGTCCGGGGCATCCGCATGCGGCTTGCTGAACTTCTCCACCCGCTCCATGAGGTCGGGCGCAACCGAGCTGACGTAGCCCTCGACGAGGTTCCACGCCTTGTCGCCCTCGACGACGAGCTTCTTGAAATCCTCGTTGAACAGGTCGCGAACCACGCGGACCAGCAGGTCGGGCTCCTCGTAGAGGGCCTTCGGCGCGCCGGAGCCGGACTTCTTGACGCTCTCGACCGACTCCTCGATCGACTTCCACTTCGCCTCGAGGCGGGCGATGTCGGCACCGAGCTCCTCGGCGCTCACTCCCTCGGAGGCGGTGCGGATGATCACGCCGGCGTCCTCGGGGACCAGCTTCGACAGGATCTGCTTGAGACGCTTGCGCTCGACGTCGGGCAGCTTGCGGCTGATACCGGTCGACGACCCGCCGGGCACGTAGACGAGGTACCGGCCGGCCAGCGAGATCTGCGTGGTCAGGCGGGCACCCTTGTGTCCCACCGGGTCCTTGCTGACCTGTACAAGCACGTGGTCGCCGGGCTTGAGCGCCTGCTCGATCTTCCGCGAGCCGCCGTCGAGTCCGGCGGCGTCCCAGTTGACCTCGCCGGCGTACAACACGCCGTTGCGACCGCGACCGATGTCGACGAAGGCCGCCTCCATGCCGGGCAGCACGTTCTGGACGCGGCCGAGGTAGATGTTGCCGACCATCGACGACGACGTCGCCGTGGTGACGAAGTGTTCGACGAGGACACCGTCCTCGAGGACCGCGACCTGGGTGTAGTCCTCCACCGCGGCATGGTCGTGGCCGTCGCTGTCGGTGATGCTGCTGTTGGCGCTGCGCTCGCGCACCACCATCACGCGGTCCACGGCCTCACGACGGGCCAGGAACTCCGACTCGGTCAGGATCGGCGGACGCCGGCGACCGGCGTCGCGGCCGTCGCGGCGGCGCTGACGCTTGGCCTCGAGTCGCGTCGAACCGGAGATGCCCTGCACCTCGTCGCGCGCCCGCTTGCTGCGGGGTTCACGCTCGTGGACGACGGTGTTCGGCGGATCGTCCGGCGAACCCTCGTCGGGCTCTCCCCCGCCCTTGCGGCGGCGACGCCGACGCCGGCGGCGGGTCGAGGACGCCTCACCCGAATCGTCACCGGACTCGTCGTCGTTGTCGTCCGAGTCGTCATCGGAATCGTCGTCCTTCGACTCGCCCTTCGACGAGTCGTCGGAGGCAGAGTCCTTGCGGTCGGCCTCCTCCGAGGTGTCCGACCCTGACCGACGACGGCGTCGGCGGCGAGAAGTCGGCTCGTCCGACTTCGAATCGTCTGCAGCCTCGTCCGTCGTCGTCTCGCCGGACTCGGTCGAGGAGTCGACGTCGGGGGTCGTGTCCTCGGCCTTGTCGTCGGTGTCGTCGTCGTCCGAGGCATCGCCCGACTCGCCGTCACCGCCCTGGTCACCGCGACCGCGGCCGCGACCACGACGTCCGCGACGCCGACGACGGTTACGACCCGATCCCGAGTCGTCGGTGTCGGAGTTGTCACCGCTCTCGGAGTCGGAGCTGTCGGTGTTCTCCGCGCCGGTCTCGTCGGAGACATCCGAGTCGACGGTCTCCGCTTCGGGAGCCTTCGTCTCGGCAATCTTCGTCTCGGGTGCCTTGGCTTCCTGAGTCGTCGCGCCGGAATCGGCGTCGGTGGACGACGCTTCCTCCGGCTTGTCCGAGTCGTCGGCCTTCGCGGGCTTGTCGACCTGCTCGGTCTTCTCCGCCTGCTTGGCCGCGCGGGTTGCCTTCGGCTTGTCGGCCGGGGCCTGCGGCTGCAGGAACAGCGGCTGGGTGCCGTAGGACGCGTCGGACTCGGCGGCGGGCGTGGCAACCGGCTCGTCGTATCGCGTCGAGGCGGCCGAGAACAGGCTCGGCGGTTCGTCGGCCTTCGGGGCCTCCGCCTCGGGGGCGGGCTCCTGGGCGGCCGGTTCCTCGGCGACCGGTTCTGCCGTCGTGGCGGCTACGTCGGCTGCCGCCTCGGGGGCGGCCTCCTCGGCGGCGGCCGGCGTCACGCCGGGCTCGTCCGCATCGACGTTCGCCCGCACCCGTTCGGCCACGGCCTGCGCCAACTCACGGTCGACGCTCGATTGGGGGCTGCGTGTCTGCACCCCGAGATTGGCCAGGTGCGCAAGCACCTGCCGACTCGTCAGGCCCAGGAAGCGGGCCAGTGCGTGCACACGAAGTTTGCTGGGAAATTCTTCCACCGGTTCTGGCGCTGCGTTCGCGTCAGCCGGTGACCCGTTGTCGGTCACTCAGTCTCCTCGAACCCCCGGGCGCGTCGGGCTGACGCGGCCACGCGAGGGTCTGCTCTGTGTCCCGGTCCACGTATGGCCGGTGTTGTGTGGTCTGCGCGTCATCACGCTGAGCCGAGTGTCGGTTCAGCAGAGAACGCTCTTGCTGTGTCGATGACCGCATCCCGGGCGCCTTCCACGACACCGGGCACAGGGCGAAGCCTGAGTGTTCGGCTGCTGGCAGCAGTACGAACCTCGGCGGGGTCAGCTGTGGTTGTGGGCGTCGCGGTGCGAGACTGCCGCACCGCGACGCGCCGAACCAAGGCGCGTCATCCGGCCATCGTCGACAAAGTGTGTCGGCGATAACCCTGCAAGTATCCCACACGGGGGTCGGATGACCGCAAAGTATGCGCGTTTGACACGCGCGTCGAACCGAGTCGAACCGAGGTGACCCCGGTCAGCCAGCGAGTTCGGGGAACCAGATGGCGATCTCACGCTCGGCCGATTCCGGGGAGTCCGAGCCGTGGACCAGGTTGTACTGCGTGTTCAGGGCGAGGTCGCCGCGGATGGTGCCGGGCACTGCCTTCTCCACGGGATCGGTGCCGCCGGCGATCTGGCGGAAGGCCGCGATGGCGCGCGGACCCTCCAGGACGGCGGCGACCAGCGGGCCGGAGGTGATGAACTCCAGCAGCGAGGGGAAGAAGGGCTTGTCCGCGTGTTCGGCGTAGTGGCCGCGGGCGACCTCGTCGCTTGCGGTCTTGAGCTCGAGAGCGACGAGGGTAAGCCCCTTGCGCTCGATACGGCTGATGATGTCGCCGACGAGCGAGCGTTCGACGCCGTCCGGCTTGATGAGTACGAGAGTGCGTTCAGTCACGACTGACACCTTATCGACCGGCCGGAGGATTCCGACGGTCAGGAGCAGTACTCACCGGCGACCGGGAAGAACCCGTAGTTGAACAGGCTGCCGGAGCGCGCCTGCGGGTCGACGACGATCTGCAGACACCCACCGGGTGACGCGAGCGCACCGGCGAGAGCGAGGTCGAACTGTTGCGCCAGAGCGAGATTCGCCGGACGGTACTGGGCGGGCACCGGCATGGTCGCGATGGCCTCAGGCGCCTTCATCCCCGCTGCGCGCTTGGTGATGGCATGGGTCGCGACGTAGCTGAACTCACCCTGCGAGACGGGGACCGGCGCGCCTGCCTCGGGCACCGCGAACGCCTCGAGCGCCGGGGGCGTCTGCTGGGGCGCGGGTTCCGCCGACGCGACGGCGGGAGCGCTCAGCGCGAAGGCGGCCGCCCCGAGCAGCGCCGTTCCGGCCGTGCGGCCGAGACGGGCGGAGGTGCGGGGGCGATCGATACCGGCGGGTGTCCGGGAAAACAGGAACTGCACGTACGTCCTCACGTTGGATGGCGCTGCGATTGCGGGTCGCGATGAAAAGGAAGCCGGGCGGGAACCGGTCCGCTCCCCCTCGGCTTGCGCCATTGTTGCAGCAACTCCCGCAGTCCGCTCCGCTTCGCCGATAACGGTCCGGCCACAGGTCTTGCGACCACCAAACCGTGGTCTCCGACAGCGTTGACCACCCAGGTGGGGGCCGGTCAGTCGATCGGTTCCTGACCGGGGAGCATGCCCATTTCGACGCGCTTCTCCACATCCCGCTTGATGTAGACGATGTAGAGCCAAACCGACCCGAAGACCACGCCGACCGCGGCGATGGACCAATGGAAGACACCACCGGCGATCACCGCCACCTGTAGGGCGAGGTCGAGTTTGAGCGCATACGGGCGGCCCTGCATCCCGGCGGCCACGATCATCGCGAGCACGAGGAGGATCAGGTATCCGCCGGACACCCAGGTCAGACCGCCGCCGAGACGCCAGACGATGGGGAACGCCAGGATGACGACGATGACCTCGAGGATCATCGTCCCGGCCATCACCCCGCGCAGGCCCTTCCACGGGTCGTTGGCGGGTGGGGTGTACCGGGTCATGAGGGTTCCTTACCGAACAGGGTGCGCGCGGCACCGGCGGTCACGACCGAGCCGGTGATGACGACGCCCGCACCCGAGACTCGTTGGCCCTCGGCTTCCTCCGCGAGGGCGATGGCTTCTTCGACGGCGTCGGGCAGGAACGGCTGGACGACGACCCGTTCCTCGCCGAACACCTCGGTCGCGTACTCCGCGAGCGTCTCGGCGTCGAGGGCACGCGGCGAACCGTTGTTGGTGACGACGACGGTGTCGAGCACCGGCTCGAGCGCCTCGAGCAGTCCCCGTGCGTCCTTGTCACCGAGCACGCCGACCACGCCGATGAGGCGCCGGAAGTCGAACTCCTCGGCCAGCGCCTGGGCCAGTGCGTTCGCGCCGTGCGGATTGTGCGCGGCGTCGGCGAAGACCGTCGGTGCGCTGCGGAGCCGCTCGAGGCGGCCGGGATTACCGACCGTGGCGAAGCCGCTCCGGATCGCGTCGATGTCGAGCTGACGGTCCTGACCGGCACCGAAGAACGCCTCGACCGCGGCGAGCGCCAGCGACGCGTTGGCGGCCTGATGCGCACCGTGCAGCGGGAGGAACACCTCGTCGTAGACGCCGCCCAACCCCTGAATCGTGAGCATCTGGCCACCGACGGCGGTGGCCGATCCGAGGACCGCGAACTCCGAACCCTGACGGGCCACGACCGTGCCCGCATCGACCGCCGCGCGCAGCAGCACCTCCATGACCTCGGGGTTCTGCTCGGCGATGATCGTGACCGGGTCGACGGCACCGACGGCATCCGGCTCACCGGGCTTGATGATGCCGGCCTTCTCCCCCGCGATGGCGGAGAGCGTGTCACCGAGATAGTCGGCGTGGTCCATGGCGATCGGCGTGATGACCGAGACGATGCCGTCGATGACGTTGGTGGCGTCCCAGCGTCCGCCCATGCCGGTCTCGACCACCGCGACGTCGACCGGCGCCTCGGCGAAGACCGCATAGGCCATCGCGGTCAGCACCTCGAACTTGCTCATGCGCGGCCCGCCGGCCGCGGTAGAGCTGTCGTCGACCATCGTGATGTACGGCTCGAGCTCGCGGTAGGTGTCGATGTAGGTCCGGGCACGAATCGGCTTGCCGTCCACCGAGATCCGCTCGGTGACGCGCTGGAGGTGCGGGCTGGTGATGCGTCCGGTCCGCCGGTGCAGCGCGGTCATCAGCGCATCGATCATCCGCGTCACCGACGTCTTGCCGTTGGTGCCCGCGACGTGGATCGCCGGATAACTGTGCTGCGGCGAGCCGAGCAGATCCATGAGCGCCGCGATACGTGTCAGCGACGGTTCGATCCTGGTCTCGGGCCAGCGGGTGTCGAGTTCGGCCTCGACCTCGGCGAGTTCGGCGAGATCGTCGGCGCTGTCGTGGACGGTCAGCGGTGGGCGGTCGGTCTCGGCGTCCGCCGCCCGCTCCTCCGCGTCGAGCAGTTCCGACAATCCCAGCGGATCCTCGCCGACGACGGCGGGATCCTCTTCGGGGAAGCCGGTCTCGTCGCTCACGCGCCGCCGGCCAGACTCGCCAGTTTCGCGTTCAGACGCTCGACCTCTTCGGTCGCGATCCGCTGGCGATCACGGATCTTGCTGACCACGTGGTCGGGGGCCTTGGACAGGAACTGCTCGTTGCCGAGCTTGGCCGAGGTGGTCGCCAGCTCCTTCTCGGCGACCGCCAGGTCCTTGGTGAGACGCTTCCGCTCGGCCTCGACGTCCACGGTTCCCGACGTGTCGATCGCGACGGTGACGGTCGCGACGGACAGCCGGACCTCGATGGTCGCGGTGGCCCCGAAGCCGGGCCCGGCGGGATCGAGACGTGCCAGCGACTGCACATAGGGCAGCAGCGGCTCGATGCCCGACTCCCCCAGTCCGTCGAACTGTGCGGCCACCCGCTGACCGGGGCGGAGTCCCTGGTCGCTGCGGAAGCGGCGGACCTCGGTGATGAGTCGCTGCAGGTCGGCGACACGGGCCGCCGAATCGGCGGACCAGTCCTGCCCGGACGGCGTCGGCCACTCGGCGATCACCAGCGACTCGCCCCCGGTGAGCGTCTTCCAGAGCACCTCGGTGACGAACGGCATCACCGGCGACAGCGCCCGCAGCAGCGGCTCGAGGACCGCGCCGAGCACGATGGAGGTCGTCTCCGAACGCTTCTCGTCGTTCTCGGCGAACTGGACCTTGGCCAGCTCGAGGTACCAGTCGCACACCTCGTCCCAGGCGAAGTGGTAGAGCGACTCGCACGCCTTGGAGAACTCGTAGGACTCGAAACCGGCGTCGACCTCGGCGAGCACCTCGCCGAGGCGCCGGAGAATCCAGCGGTCGGCGTCGGTCAGTGCCTCCGCGGCGGGCAGCTCGGCAACCTTGGCGCCGTTCATCAGCGCGAACTTCGTCGCGTTGTACAGCTTGGTCGCGAAGTTCCGCGACGACTGGGCATGGTCCTCGCCCACCGAGATGTCGGCACCCGGGTTGGCGCCGCGCGCCAGCGTGAAGCGCAGTGCGTCCGCGCCGAAGCGCTCCACCCAGTCGAGTGGGTCGATGCCGTTGCCCTTCGACTTCGACATCTTGCGGCCGTGCTCGTCGCGGACCAAGCCGTGCAGGAACAGGTTGTGGAACGGGATCTCGCGGCCCGGGCCCAGGTCCTTGCCGACGTAGGTGCCGAACATCATCATCCGCGCCACCCAGAAGAACAGGATGTCGTATCCGGTGACGAGAACCGAAGTGGGATAGAACTTCTCGAGATCGTCGGTCTCATCCGGCCAGCCCATCGTGGAGAACGGCCACAGGCCCGAGGAGAACCAGGTGTCGAGGACGTCGGTCTCCTGGACGTAACCCTCCGGCGCCTTCTCGTCGGGTCCGACGCAGACGACCTCGCCGTCGGGGCCGTACCAGATCGGGATGCGATGGCCCCACCACAGCTGCCGCGAGATGCACCAGTCGTGCATGTCGTCGACCCAACCGAACCAGCGCGGCTCCATCGACTTCGGATGGATCACGGTCGAGCCGTCTCGGACGGCGTCGCCGGCGGACTTCGCCAGCGACGAGACGTCGACCCACCACTGCATCGACAGGCGCGGTTCGATCGGCTCACCGGTGCGCTCGGAGTGTCCGACGCTGTGCAGATACGGGCGCACCTCCTTGACGATGCGGCCCTGCTCGGCGAGCGCCTCGCGGACCTTGACGCGCGCCTCGAAACGGTCCATTCCGTCGAATTGCGTTCCGGTGTCGGCGATCCGGGCCGATTCGTCCATGATCGTCGGCATCGGCAGGTTGTGCCGCTGGCCGAGCGCGAAGTCGTTGGGGTCGTGCGCCGGGGTGATCTTGACTGCGCCGCTGCCGAATTCGGGGTCGACGTAGTCGTCGGCGACGATCGGGATGTTCCGGTCGAGGAACGGGTGCGGCAGTTCGGTGCCGATCAGGTGCCTGTACCGCTCGTCGTCGGGGTGCACGGCGATCGCGGTGTCGCCGAGCATGGTCTCCAGACGCGTCGTGGCGACCACGATGTGGGGTTCGGAGTCGTCGAGCGAGCCGTAACGGAAGCTGACGAGTTCGCCCTCGACGTCGGCGTAGCTGACCTCGATGTCGCTGACCGCCGTCTTGAGGACCGGCGACCAGTTGACCAGGCGCTCCGCCTGATAGATCAACCCGTCGTCGAACATCTTCTTGAAGACCGTGTGCACCGCACGCGACAGACCCTCGTCCATCGTGAAGCGCTCGCGCGACCAGTCGACGCTGTCGCCGAGCCGGCGCATCTGTTCACCGATGTTGCCGCCGATCTCGGCCTTCTCGGCCCAGACGCGCTCGATGAAGGCCTCGCGGCCGAGGTCGTCGCGGGTCTTGCCCTCGGCGGCCAGCTTGCGCTCGACCATCGTCTGCATGGCGATCGCGGCATGGTCCATGCCGGGCAGCCACAGCACCTCGTAGCCCTGCATCCGGCGACGACGCGACAACGCGTCCATGAGGACGTGCTCGTAGGCGTGACCCATGTGCAGCGACCCGTTGACATTGGGCGGCGGGATCACGATCGAGAACGGGGGCTTGTCACTCTTCGCGTCGGCGGTGAAGTAGCCGGCATCGACCCAGCCTGGTAGAGCGTCGCCTCGTGCTGGGCGGGGTCCCAGGATTTCGGCAACTCGTTCTCGGGCGGCGCGGATGTCGGGTCGAGTGATGTCACGGCCGCCATTCTATGTTTCCGCCGGGTGTGACCTCGCCCCGGTCCTCACTCGCGGACGGGTTCATGCGGTCTCGGCCTGAAGTGCCGGACCGAGGAGGAGTCCGCCGTCGATGACGTACTCCGCCCCCGTGATGAACGACGCCTCCGGCGACGTGAGGAACAGCAGGAGCCGGGTCACGTCGACCGGCTCGCCGAGCCGATACGCCACGGCAACGCCGCGGACGCCCACCGGCGACTGAACTCCTCGGCCGGCGTTCAACTGCGCTCAGCCCGTCGTCACACGCAGACGATGCAGGTCCTCGGGCGCGTTCACGTTCACGAGCCACTCGGGGTCGGACACGCCCACGCGGTGGGTGTTGAGTGCCTCGACCGCACCGAGCATCCGGCGCTCACCACCGGCCACCAGATCGGCGATCACCGGTCCCGCGTCGGTCCGGTAGATCCCGGCCATCGGGTGGTCGCGCTGCGCGTCGCGCGCGATCACCGCCTGAGTGGAGTCGGTGAGCCCCAGTCGGAGTTCGTCGATGAGCTCGGGCGCGATCAGCGGCATGTCGGTGGCGCACACGAAAGCGAGGTCGGCGCCGTCGGCCGCGGCCTTGGCCAGGCCTGCCACCAGCCCGCCCAGCGGGCCGGCCCCTTCCTGCTCATCGGTCACCCAGTGCACCCTGGACCGGTCGATGCCGGGTGCCGCGCGGTCCCGGATGTCGTCGATGCCGCGGAAGGCCGCCGACGTCGCACCGGCCACGACGAGCACCGGATCGCACCGTTGCGCGACGACCCGCACCACGCGGGCGAGCATCGGCTCACCCTCCCAGTCCAGTGCCGCCTTGTCGCTGCCCATCCGCCGCGAACGCCCGCCGGCCAGAACGATCGCCGCCAGTTTCGAACCGTCTGATCCCGTGTCTTGAGTCACAACACCCAGTGTGCGTGATCCATCACCTCGACGAGGCAAGATGGACATCATGAGCCATACCCCCGATGGTGGCCCCCGCGTCGACGAGCCCACCGATGTCCACCGCAAGCATGTGAAGACCTGGGCCGCCGGCGTACCCGCGGTGGCCGTGGCGCTCAAGCGCGGACTCGAGCAGATGGGCCCGGTGCGGACCGTGCAGACGCTCGTCAAACTCAACCAGCGCGACGGATTCGACTGTCCCGGCTGCGCCTGGCCGGAGACCCCCGGCCACCGCAAACACGCCGAGTTCTGCGAGAACGGCGCGAAGGCCGTCGCCGAGGAGGCCACCAAGCGCTCGGTGACCCCCGAGTTCTTCGCCGCCCACAGCGTCGAGGACCTCGCCACCCGCAGCGGCTACTGGCTCTCGCAGCAGGGCCGGCTGGCGCATCCGATGTATCTCGCCCCCGGCGACACCCACTACCGCCCGGTGAGCTGGGACGACGCCAACCGCATCATCGCCGACGAGTTCGCCGCGATGGCCTCCCCCGACGAGGCCGTCTTCTACACCTCCGGGCGGACCAGCAACGAGGCCGCCTTCGTCTACCAGCTGCTCGCACGCAGCCTCGGGACCAACAACCTCCCCGACTGCTCGAACATGTGCCACGAATCGTCGGGCGCCGCGCTCGGTACGTCCATCGGCATCGGCAAGGGGTCGGTGACCGTTCCCGACCTCGAGGCCGCCGACCTCATCCTCATCGCCGGCCAGAATCCCGGCACCAACCATCCACGGATGCTGGCCACCCTCGAGAAGGCCAAGAACAACGGGGCGCGGATCGTCGCGATCAACCCGCTGCCCGAGGCGGGCCTGATGCGGTTCAAGGACCCGCAGAAGATCGGCGGCGTCATCGGTGAGGGCACCAAACTCGCCGACGACTTCCTCCAGGTCCGGCTCGGCTCGGACATGGCCCTGTTCCGGGGCGTCGCCCGACTGCTACGCGACGCCGAGCAGGCGAACCCCGGCACCGTCTTCGACCACGAGTTCCTCACCGGGTCGTGCGCCGGCACCGAGGACTACCTCGCCCTGCTCGACGACGTCGACATCGACGAGGTCGCCGCCATCACGGGACTGACGAGAGCCCAGATCGTCGACCTCGCCGACGCCGTACGTACCTCGCAGCGCATCGTGCTGTGCTGGGCGATGGGACTCACCCAGCACCGTCACGCGGTCGCGACGATCGCCGAGGGCACCAATGTGCTGTTGCTGCGCGGCATGATCGGCAAGGTCGGGGCCGGACTGTGCCCGGTGCGAGGCCATTCCAACGTCCAGGGCGACCGCACGATGGGCATCTTCGAGAAGATGCCCGAATCCTTCCTCGCCGCACAGGATGCCGAGTTCGGGATCGTCAGCCCGCGCGAGCACGGGTACGACACCGTCGCGGCGATCAACGCGATGGCCGCGGGCAAGGTGCGGGTCTTCATGGGGATGGGCGGCAACTTCGTCTCCGCCACCCCCGACACCGAGGCCACCGCAGACGCGCTGCGTCGCTGCGCCCTGACCGTACAGGTGTCGACCAAGCTCAACGAATCGCATACCGTCACCGGTCGCGCGGCGCTCATCCTGCCGACGCTCGGACGAACCGACCGGGACGTCATCAACGGTGTGGCCCAACGTGTCTCGGTCGAGGACTCGATGTCGGTGGTGCACCTGTCCCGGGGCTCGCTGCCGCCGGTGTCGGCCGACCTGCGCAGCGAGGTCGCCATCGTCTGCGACCTGGCCACCGCCGCCCTCGGCGCCGATCATCCGGTTCCGTGGCAGGAACTCAAGGGGAACTACGACGCGATCCGCGATCGCATCGAACGGGTGATCCCGGGGTTCGAGGACTTCAACATCCGTGTCCGGCGCAGCGACGGTTTCGTCCTGCCGCATCCACCCCGCGACGACCGGACCTTCGACACCCCGAACGGCAAGGCCAACTTCGCGACGTATCCGCTCGAATGGGTGCACATCCCGGAGGGGCGTCTCATCCTGCAGACGCTGCGCAGCCACGATCAGTACAACACCACCGTCTACGGCCACGACGACCGCTACCGCGGGATCAAGGGCAACCGGCATGTGGTCATGGTCAGTCCCGCGGACCTCTCCGCACTCGGACTGCACGACGGCCAGCGCGTGGACATCGTGTCGGAGTTCGAGGGCGAGAACGGCCTCGAAGAGCGTCGCGTGCGCGGCTTCGAGATCGTCGCGTACGACACCCCGCAGGGCAACGCGGCCGCCTATTACCCGGAGACCAACCCGCTGGTGCCGCTGGGCTCGGTGGCGAAGGAATCCAACACCCCGGTGTCCAAGGCCGTGGTCATCCGGCTCGAACCGGCCTGACCCGCCGGACCTCAGGCGAGAGAACAGAATCCCCGCCCGGCGATCCGGGCGGGGATTCTCGTCGTCTACGAAGAGATCGCGTCAGGCGGTCTTGTCGCGGCGCTCGTCGTTGGAGGCCTTGCGCGGCACGATGGTCGGCAACACGTTGTCGCGCACCGTCTCAACGGTGACGACGACCTTCTCGACGTCGTCGCGGCTCGGGATGTCGTACATGACCGGCAGCAGTACCTCTTCCATGATGGCGCGCAGACCACGAGCACCGGTGCCGCGATGAATCGCCTGGTCGGCGACCGCCTCGAGGGCGTCCTGGGTGAACTCGAGTTCGACGTTGTCCATATCGAACAGGCGGGTGTACTGCTTCACCAGTGCGTTCTTCGGCTCCGACAGGATGCTCACCAGCGAGTCCTTGTCGAGGTTGGTGACCGAGGCGACGACCGGCAGACGGCCGATGAACTCGGGGATCAGCCCGAACTTGATCAGGTCCTCCGGCATGACGTCGGCAAACTGATCGGTGGTGTCGACGTCGTCCTTGCTCGCCACATCGTTGCCGAACCCCAAGCCGCGCTTGCCGATTCGCTCGGACACGATCTTCTCGAGACCCGCGAACGCACCCGCCACGATGAACAGCACGTTGGTGGTGTCGATCTGGATGAATTCCTGATGCGGGTGCTTGCGACCACCCTGCGGTGGCACCGATGCCTGAGTGCCCTCGAGGATCTTCAGCAGCGCCTGCTGCACGCCCTCACCGGACACGTCCCGAGTGATCGACGGGTTCTCGCTCTTGCGGGCGATCTTGTCGACCTCGTCGATGTAGATGATGCCGGTCTCGGCGCGCTTGACGTCGTAGTCGGCGGCCTGGATCAGCTTCAGCAGGATGTTCTCGACATCCTCACCCACGTAGCCGGCCTCGGTGAGGGCGGTGGCGTCGGCGATGGCGAACGGCACGTTCAGCATCTTGGCCAGCGTCTGCGCGAGGTACGTCTTGCCACAACCGGTCGGGCCGAGCATGAGGATGTTCGACTTCATCAGTTCGACGGTCTCACCCGTGCGGGAGTCCTTCTTCTCCCCCGCCTGGATGCGCTTGTAGTGGTTGTAGACGGCCACCGCGAGCGTGCGCTTGGCCGTGTCCTGACCGATGACGTACTTCTCGAGGAAGTCGCGGATCTCCGCGGGCTTCGGGAGTTCGTCGAGTTTCACGTCGCCGTTCTCGGCGAGCTCCTCCTCGATGATCTCGTTGCACAGGTCGATGCACTCATCGCAGATGTACACGCCTGGGCCGGCGATGAGCTTCTTCACCTGCTTCTGACTCTTCCCGCAGAAAGAGCACTTGAGCAGGTCGCCACCGTCTCCGATTCGTGCCATCTCGCGTAGTACCTACTTCCTCGTTGCCGGACTGTCGTCGTGGTCCGTCGCGTCGCGCGCAGTCGGGCACGGATGATCTGACGACCTCCGAATGCCCAGTAACCCGACGGTACCCGCGCACCGCTCGAACTTCGACCGATAAGGCCAAATGTCGCGACAGAAAATCCCCGCGACTTCTGTGCTGGTTGTGGGTTGTCGCTAGGACTTCTTCATCGACTTCTTGCGGTATTCGAAGACCTCGTCGATGATTCCGTATTCCTTGGCCGCGTGAGCGGTCAGGATGTTGTCGCGATCGGTGTCCTTGCGGATCTTCGCCTTGTCCTGGCCGGTGTGATTGGACAGGATCTCGTCGAGCCGGTCGCGGATGCGCTCGATCTCGGCGGCCTGGATCTCGAGGTCGGAGACCTGACCCTGGTAGGCACCGCCGGTGCGCGGCTGGTGGATCAGCACGGTCGCGTTCGGCAGGGCCGCACGCTTACCCGGGGTTCCACCGGCGAGCAGGATCGCCGCGGCCGAGGCCGCCTCGCCGAGGCACACGGTCACGATGTCGCAGTGGACGTACTGCATCGTGTCGTAGATGGCGAGCATGTCGGGCACGCTGCCGCCGGGCGAGTTGATGTACATGGTGATGTCGCGATCCGGGTCCTGCGATTCGAGGACGAGCAGCTGCGCCATCACATCGTTGGACACGACCTGGTCGATCGGCGTACCGACGAAGACGATGCGCTCCTCGAACAGCTTGGCGTACGGATCGTACTGGCGCTGACCGTTGGGGGTGTGCTCGATGAACGACGGCAGGATGTAGCGCGCCTCGATGTTCTTGAGCGCCAACGCCGACGCGGGGATACCGGCGGCGACCTCGGCGGGCATGCCGTCCAGGGAAAGGGAGTTGGTCATCTGTTGCTCCAAATGAGTAGGTGTGGCTCGAGGGTGGCTGGATCGCGCGATCGACCGGGTCACTGACCCGGACGCGAGATCACCTTGTCGACGAAGCCGTACTCCTTGGCCTCTTCTGCGGTGAACCACTTGTCGCGGTCGGCATCGGCCTCGATCTTCTCGAGCGGCTGACCGCTGAACTCGGCGTTGAGCTTGTTCATCTCTTTCTTGGTGAGCGCGAACTGCTCGGCCTGGATGGCGATGTCGGCCGCGGTGCCGCCGATACCCGCCGACGGCTGGTGCATCATGATCCGCGCGTGCGGCAGGGCATGGCGCTTGCCCTTGGTGCCGGCCGCGAGGAGGAACTGGCCCATGGATGCCGCCATGCCCATCGCGTAGGTGGCGACGTCGCACTCGGCGAGTTGCATGGTGTCGAAGATGGCCATGCCCGCGGTGACCGAGCCACCAGGCGAGTTGATGTAGAGGTGGATGTCCTTGGTGGGGTCCTCGGCGGCGAGCAGCAGGATCTGTGCGCACAGCCGGTTGGCGATGTCATCGTCGACCTGGGTGCCCAGGAAGATGATGCGTTCGCGCAGCAGACGCTCGAACACCGAATCGGTCAGGTTCAACCCAGCCACACCCGAACTCATCGAGGGTGTGTGGATGGTCGGCTCACTCACGGGTTCCTACCTTTGCCTTGTTGTCATGACCTGTGCGCGCCGTCTCGGGCGTCGCACATGTTCTCTTCTCTGATGGCGTCCTCACCGACACTAACCAATCCACACCCACCGGCACTCCCGAGGACACGTCTATTCGCTGAGAGCAGAACGGGTCGTCACAGTGAACGGCGAATGCAGAACGGTGCACCCGACGCCGATCGCCGGCCCCCGCGAACGGGGACCGGCGATCGGTGATGCGTGGTGAGGTTCCGGGTCGACTCAGTTGTCGGCGTCGGCCGCCTCGTCCGACTCGGCGTCCTCGTCGTTGCCGCCGAAGAACTCGGCGGTGTCGACGGTCGCGCCCTTGGTGTCGGTGACGGTGAACTCGCCGACGATGCCGGCCAGCGACTTGCCGCGACGGACGTCGGCGTAGACCGCGCCGACCTGGTTGGCCTGGGTCAGCTGCTGGATGAACTCCTGCGGCTGCATGCCGTAGCGCTGCGCGGTGAAGATGATCTGCTGGGTCAGCTCGTCCTGGCTGACCTCGGTCTCCTGCTGATCGGCGATCGCGTCGAGGAGCAGCTGCTGCTTGACCGACTTCTCGGCCTCCTCGCGCGCCTCGGCGTCCCACTCCTCGCGGGTCTTGCCCTGCGCCTCGAGGAACTTCGCGACCTGCTCGTCGTCATGACCGAGAGCGTGGATGATCTGGTGCTGCTGACCCTCGATCTCCTCGGCGACGACCTTCTCCGGCAACGGGACATCGACGGTCTCGATCAGCTTCTCGAGCACGGCGTCGCGGATCTTGTTGGCCTGCTCGAGCTTCGCCGACTGCTCGACGCGCTCGGCCAGGCTCGCACGCAGCTCCTCGACGGTGTCGAACTCGCTGGCCATCTGGGCGAACTCGTCGTCGACCTCGGGGAGCTCGCGCTCCTTGACCGACTGCACGGTGACCTTGACCAGTGCCTCGTCACCGGCGTGGTCGCCGGCGACGAGCTTGGTGGTGAACTCCTTGCTCTCGCCGGCCTTCAGGCCGATGAGGGCATCGTCGAGTCCGTCGATGAGCTGGCCGGAGCCGACCTCGTGGGACAGGCCCTCGGTGGTGGCCTCCTCGACGGGCTCGCCGTCGACGGTGGCCTCGAGGTCGATCGACACGAAGTCGCCGTTCTCGATGCCGCGCTCGACACCCTTGAGGGTGCCGAAGCGGGCCCGCAGGCCCTCGAGCTGCTCGTCGACGGCGGCCTCGTCGATCTCGATGGCGTCGACCTCGACCGAGAGGGTCGAGTAGTCGGGCAGGGTGATCTCCGGGCGGACGTCGACCTCGGCGGTGAAGGTGACGGACTCGCCGTACTTCAGCTCCGACAGATCGATCTCCGGCTGGCCGATGGCCTTGGTCTCGGTTTCGGCGACGGCCTCCGAGTACTTGGCGGGGATGGCGTCGTTGACGACCTGCGCCAGGACCGAGTCGCGACCGACGCGGGCCTCGATCAGCTTGGCGGGCGCCTTGCCCGGACGGAAGCCGGGGATCCGGATCTGCTGGGCCAACGACCGGTATGCCCGGTCGAAGTCTGCGGACAGCTCCTCGAACGGGACCTCGACATTGAGCTTCACTCGGGTCGGGGTGAGTTGCTCGACAGTGCTCTTCACGCCTACTGCTCCTTATATCTGCGGTGGTGATGAAAGTTCGGTTTCGGGTGGTGTGCCCCCGTGACCCACACGGCCACAATCGACAAGTCGGGATGACAGGATTTGAACCTGCGACCCTCCGCTCCCAAAGCGGATGCGCTACCAAGCTGCGCCACATCCCGCGGTCCTGCGCACGCGGTGGAGGCCTCACGGCCGACCGCGCATCAGGGCCAACAGAAGATAGTACGTGGCGCCTGTTGCGACGCGACCAACGGGTGCCGGACGCAGCGCCACCCATCCCGATTTAGAAATCCGGCGCGCCGCCATGTACAGTCACTCATCGCACGCGGGTGTAGCTCAATGGTAGAGCCCTAGTCTTCCAAACTAGCTACGCGGGTTCGATTCCCGTCACCCGCTCCACCACAGTCCTCGAATCCGGTCGAGGACACGACCCGACCCTGGTCCGTCGAAAGACGAACGGACCAGGGTCGTTTCGTTTCTCCGGCCGGTCAGCTACCGCGGATCACGGCAGACCTCAGAATTCGAAGAACGGGAAGCCGTCGCCGAACTCGTAGAAGTCGTACGGATAGTCGTAGAACGGCGGGAGTTCCGGCAGTGGCGGTGTCGTCGGGGTTTCCTTCAGCGGACCGTTCTCCCCCGGACCCGTCGAGATGACGGGTGGCGGACACGGAGCTGTCTGCCCGTTGGCGATGGGCATCGTGCATGGTGCGTCGGCGCTCGCAAGTGCCGCGCCACCGAAAAGCCCGGCGGTGGCGGTGGCGACAGCGAACGTCAAGGTGGTCAAGGGTCGGTTCATTGCTCTCGGTCTTCCATTCGCAGACGTCAGCACCCCCCTCCGCGCGGAAATGTCTCCCGACCTGCGTGCACTCTCGTGCACGCGCCCTCTCCTTCCCGGGTGCCGACATATACGTTCCTCCGCCCGGCAGCCATGTTTGAGCAGTTCGCGAAGCCGAAACCTAGCTGTGACCCACGACACACTCGCGTAGGGTGGGTGCATGCCCTCTTCACACACGAAAACCCAGCGAAAGTGTCAGACCTGCGGCGCGCCGCTCTATATACGCAGGGACGTCACCGAATCCGAGACGGGACTCGAACGCGTCGACGTCATGCTCGTCTGTCGCGACGAGGCATGTGCGCAGCCCGTGCGACACGTGCGCACGGAGCACCCGCAACCTGCCTGATCCCCGACGCCCCAGTGGACAACCGATCCTGTTGACATCGCCACAACTGGGGCGATGATGTACGCCAATGAGATGATCGGCGCAGTATGTCATCCGAGTGTGACTACCGTCACACGAGCTATGGTCGATGCGTTCACCACGGCTTTTTGCCAGCTCGCACCCACCGTTCGCGATCGTGGCGCCGATGAGACGTCCGCACTCCTTGGCCGCTAGACAACGGTTGTGTAACGATGGATTAGCGCTTTCAGATGTAATGCGCGAGATATTCATCGAACCGAAGGTACGACTAGTGCAGACCAACAAAGTGCCGACCTCGCGGTCTCGTCGACGCTCCACTCGACGCCTCAGCGGGATCGTCGTCGGCGTCCTGGCCATGGCTCTCGCCCTCCCCGGCGTTGCGAACGCTGCACCCGTCACCGTGATCCCGGGCCTGCCGCCGGTCGAGATCCCCGTGATCCCCGGCCTGCCGACGCCGCCGGCACCGAGCACCCCGAAGGCCCCGGAGCCGCCGTCGAGCAGCACCACCCCGGAGAAGCCCGCGGGTCCGGCCATCCCGAACGTGAAGACCCCGACCGGGTACATCGCCCTGGCCGACGACAACACCCACACCATCACCTGGTGGAAGAACGGCGAGGTCGTCAAGACCATGCCGATCTCGATGGGTTCGGACAAGCACCCGACCCCGAACGGTGTCTACTACACCAAGGAGAAGTACCGCGACATGTACATGGACTCGTCCACGTACGGTGTGCCGGTCGACTCCGCCGAGGGTTACCGCACCTACGTCGAGTACGCGACCCGCATGTCGTGGGACGGCATCTTCATCCATGCGGCACCGTGGTCCGTCGCGCAGCAGGGCAACAGCAATGTGAGCCACGGCTGCATCAACGTCACCACCGAGTTCGGCAAGTGGGTCTACGACAACGTCCCGCGCGGAACCCCGATCGTGGTCCGTAACACCATCGGCGGCCAGTTCCAGGGCGACTGACCTCCGCGACATCCGACCTCGAAGGCCGGTCACCGTCACGGTGACCGGCCTTCGTCGTCGAAGCGGTGACTCGTCACGCAGCGCGGATGTCGTCCGCGGGATCAGCAGCGGCTGTTGTGAACGTCGCCTGCACCTGCAACCAGCCCGCGATCACCTGGCATGCGGTCGATGCGGGATCGGTCACGGAACCGCGCCGGTACGGCTCGTGCCGGTACGAGGTGTGGCGTCCGCCCGGCGAATTCGTCCACGCGACACCGAGGAACCGCATCATCGACGGCAGGTAGCAGCGGATCTCCCACCACGCCGATGCGAGTCGGTGGACGTCTCGCCGCCACTGCGACGGGCGCACCGCGGTGCGGCGGGCGTTCTGGAAGGCGTTGCGGCGCAGCACCTCGAATGCGCTGCGTCCCCAACGCCCCAGCGCGGCGAAGGTCATCGCCCGTGTCAGGTCGGCGATGTCGCGGACGAGGGAATCGGCACGCGCGTTGCAGATCATGTCGTCGGGGGCGCCCACCCACACCACGGGCAGGCCCGTCGGTAGCTGTTCACCGGGACCCGCGACACCCCATCCGTCACAACCGGGTACGACGCCCGGCGGCTGGTGCGGGTCCGCGACGAGTCCGACGCCCATCACTCGCCCGACGACGTGATGACGGCGTGTCCCCAGCTCGGCGAGCGCCGCCCGGATCACCACGGCCCCTTGCGAGTATCCCAGCAGCGCCACCGGCCCCGTGGTCCGCTCGAGCAGTTCGGACAACCGCCGGGCGCCGATCGCCACACTGTCGGCGAAGCTCATGCCACCGGGACGGGGCGCCGGGCCGTAACTGGCCGGATAGGCGACCCAGCGACTGGAGAATCGATCGTCGAGTTCGTCGGTCACCCCCGCGAGGAGTCCGGTCACCTCGGTGCGGACATCACCCGGGTACGACTCACCGGTTCCGCCGACCACGAGGACAGTGATCTCCGGCTGGTCGGCGTCGCCGAGGACGTCGTGCAGGGTCTGCTCGTCGCTGTACACCTCATCCATCGTGACGACCGCACATGTGAGCGGACGTCAGACGACGCTGTGGGTTCGCTGAGATCGGCGGCGGGAGCTCGCGACGAACGGACGTCAGAAGGTGGCGCCGGGCGGCGGCTTGGCGACGTAGTCCGCGGTTTCGATGATCGCGATGAAGAACCCGCTCCCCTCGATCACGTTCGCGCTGTGGGTCAGGCCGGCCGGGATGTAGATGCTCGCCGGCGCCTCCACCACGTACGACTCGTCGCCCAGGGTGATCTCATAGACCAGGTGGTCGAGCGAGAGCAGGATGTTGATCTCGGGGCAGTCGTGCACGTGGGGTTCGCAGTAGTCCCGGGTCGCGGCCGAGACGGCTCGCATCTCGTGGGCGACGACGCGCTTCTCGGCCTCGGGGAACAGATCACCGCCGGTGAGGACGCGTCGGGTGATCGGCGCGTCGGATGCACCGTGGAACGGCACGTCCTTCAGCGGCGACACCTCCCCGCGCGAGATCAGACCGGCATGGACACTGGCTTCCTCGGCGATCGACACGCTTACCCCCACAGATTGCGACGCGGATGCCATGCATCCAGAACTACCGCGATGTTACTGAGGTTCGCCTATCCATACATCAATTGAGGGGATCGTCACTCCTGGCAAACCGGACACCAGTAGAGCTTCCGGGCCTCGAGTTCGGCGAGCAGGACCGGGGTGCCACAGATCCGACACGGTTCTCCCGCCCGGCGGTAGACATAGGTCCGCGGACGGTTCGCGGCATACGCCGGCGCCCCGTGGTCGTCCTCGGGACGGATCACATGGATCCGTCCGCGGCGCACACCGACCTTCATCAGTGCCACCAGGTCGAGCCACATCTCGTCGAATTCGGTTCGGAGAAGGCGTTTTCCGGGCCGCATGGGGTCGATTCCGGCACGGAAGAGGACCTCGGCGCGATACACGTTCCCGATGCCCGCGATGACCTTCTGGTCCATCAGCAGCGCGCCGATCGGACGCGAGGACCGGGACATCGCCGCCCAGGCGCGCTCCGGGTCGGCGTCGCGGCGGAGGGGGTCGGGACCCAGACGGGCGATCAGCGCGTCGAGGTCGACGGGGTGGTAGATCTCACACGCCGTCGGTCCGCGCAGGTCAGTGCCGGTGTCCTCGGTCTCGATACGCAGCCTGACCTGTCCGACGGGCTCGGGCAGCGGCGCCGTCAGTTCGGTGAAGGCGCCGTAGAGGCCGAGGTGGATGTGCACCATCTGCTCGGTACGACCGTCGCGATAGCGGTGAAGCAGATGTTTACCCCACGCCTCCGCGGCGTGGAAGGTCATCCCGTCCACGGCGGCCGCACCGTCGGCGAACCGCCCCTGGGGGCTGGTCACCCGGACCCGGCGGCCGCCGAAGAGTCGCTGTTGCCGGCGGGCGAGCCGGTGCAGTGTGTGACCTTCGGGCACCGATCAGGCCGGCGGCTGCGGGACCTCGGGGGCCACGCCGGTGCGCTCGTACTCGGCGAGGATGTCGATGCGGCGCTGGTGGCGCGGCTCATCCGACCACTCGGTGGCCAGGAAGGCGTCGACGATGGCCAGGGCTTCCTCGGTGGAGTGCATGCGGCCGCCGATGCCGATCAGTTGTGCGTTGTTGTGCTGGCGCGCGAGCTGCGCGGTCTCGACGCTCCAGGCCAGGGCGCAGCGGGCACCGGGCACCTTGTTCGCGGCGATCTGCTCGCCGTTGCCGCTGCCGCCGAGGACGATGCCCAGGCTGCCGGGATCCGCGACGGTCCGGGCCGCGGCGTCGATGCAGAATGCCGGATAGTCGTCGAGGGCGTCGTAGACGTGGGCGCCACAGTCCACCACCTCGTGTCCGTTCGCCGTCAGATGGTCGGCGATCTGGTTCTTGAGTTCGAATCCGGCATGGTCGGCACCGAGATAGACACGCATGGCGCCACTATAGATTGAGGGCGTGGACACGCCTGCGCCCATCCCCCGAGCGTTGCCGAACCCGATCCCGAACGTGCCCGGGGTCGCCGACCCGCTCCCGGAGACACCTCCCGACCCGTCACGACGCTGGCTTCGCGCTGCTCGTTTCGCCGCACGCCCGCAGCTGCATCCGTGGGAGATCCCCGTCCTCGTCCTCGTCATCCTCACCACGACGGTGGGATACGCGGCGATCGTGGTCCTCGTCGCCCTCGGCATGTTGGACCAGATCCTGTTGGCCGCCTTGGCATTTCCGTTGGTGTTGTTCGTGATCCGCGGTCTCACCTATGCGACGCCGCGCGTGAACGGCGTGCAGATGACGCCCACCCAGTTCCCGGACGGTTACCGGATGCTGGTCGAGGCCGCCGCCCGCTACGGACTGGAGTACGTACCCGACGCCTACGTCGTACTCGGGAACGGGCAGATCAATGCCTTCGCCTCCGGCCACGGATTCCGGCGGTTCGTCGTCGTCTACTCCGACCTGTTCGAGGTCGGCGGCGCCGCTCGCAGTCCCGAGGCCCTGGAGTTCATCATCGGCCACGAGGTCGGGCACATCGCGGCCGGTCACACGTCGTACTGGCGTCAGCTGGCGACGGTCCTCGGTACCAGCATCCCCCTGCTCGGCAGCGCACTCTCACGAGCTCAGGAGTACACCGCCGACAACTACGGCTACTACGCGAAGCCGGCGGGTGCTCCGGGCGCGATCGGCGTCCTGGCCGCCGGCAAGTACATGCTGTCCGCGGTCGACTTCGACGAGTTCGCCGACCGCGCCACCCACGAACGCGGGTTCTTCGTGCACCTGGTGAACGCGATCTCGACCCACCCGGTCCTCACCTGGCGCGCGGCCGCGCTCCGCAACCGGACCCGGGCCGGCGCGATGCTGCTGCGGCCGCGCCAGATCGTGCGCGACATCGGCAGCGGCAACGTCGTGGCCGTGCCACCACCGGCGCACCCGGCGACGGTCCCGCCCGGTTCGCTCCCGAACGGCATCGAACCCCCGCCCAGGTTCTGAGCGGAGGTTCGACGCAGCGGCTTCGCGGGAGGCGAATCAGACTGTGGTTCAGTCGAACTGGGGTTCCTCGGTGCGGCTGCGCTTGAGCTCGTAGAAGTGCGGGTAGGACGCGAGTGCGAGCGCGCCGTCCCAGACCTTGCCGGCGTCCTCGCCGCGCGGGATGCGCGACAGCACCGGGCCGAAGAAGGCGACACCGTTCACGTGGATCGTCGGGGTGCCGACGTCGTCGCCGACCTTGTCCATGCCCTCGTGGTGGCTCTTTCGGACGGCCTCGTCGAACTCCTCGGAGTCGGCGGCCTCCGCCAGCGAGGCGTCGAGCCCGAGTTCGGCGAGCGCGCCCGCGATGACCGCGTCGAAGTCCTCGATCCCCTCGTTGTGGATGCGGGTGCCCATCGCGGCGTAGAGCGGTGCGAGGATCTCGTCGCCCTTCTCCGCAGCCGCGGCGGCGATCACCCGGACCGGACGCCACGCGTTCTTCAGTGCCTCGCGGTACTCGTCGGGGATGTCCTTGCCCTCGTTGAGGACAGCCAGGCTCATGACGTGGAAGTTGACTTCGATCGGCCGGACCTTCTCGGCCTCGAGGATCCACCGGGAGGTGATCCAGCACCACGGGCAGAGCGGATCGAACCAGAAGTCGACCCGATCGGTGGTGGACTGGCCCTGCTCTGACATCGTCGACGTCCTCTCAGAAGTGGTGATCGATCTCGACCGTACCGGCGGCACTGTCAACCGTGCTCGACATCGGCACGGGCCTGCCTGTTCCCGGTTTGTCATGTGAGCGGCGAAATTCTGCGCCGGATCCGGTTACCGTTCGTTGGAAGGGTCACCGCTCGGATCCGCCACCGTTCCCGGGAAGGAAACGTCCATGCCGTCGACGCCGCACGATCCGGACTCCGGTCCCGGTCCGGCGGGCGGGCGGGCGAACCCCAGGGGCCTCCGGGCCGAGCAGATCGTCCGGGCGGCGACGACCCTGTTCCAGGAGGCCGGGTACCGCAACGTCAGCATCGAACAGATCGGTGCCGCGGTCGGTCTCACCGGGCCCGCGGTGTACCGCCACTTCCCCGGCAAGCACGACATCCTCGTACAGGCGCTGCTGACCCAGGTCGACCTGGTGGACGAACTCGTCCGCGAGGCCGACGAGTACGGCGAGACGCCGCAGGCCCAGCTGTGGCGGTTCCTCGATCGCCTCGGCGACCAGACCGCCAACCACGACGTGTCGATCCTCTGGCGCCGCGAGCAACGGCACCTGCACCCCGCCCAGCTCGCCGACATGCGGGTCTATTTCGCGAAGTTCAGCGACTACATCGCCGACAAGGTCGCCGCTGTGAGACCCGACCTGCCCGCCGTCGACGCCCGTCTGCTCGGATTCGCCGTCCTGAGCCTGTACTCCAACACCTCGGTGATCCGCGGGACGATGCCGCCGGCGCACGTGATGCAGATCCAGCGGGCCGTCGCCCGGTCGATCGTCGACGGCGAACTGCCAGCGCCCGGACCCGATGCCTCACCGCCGGCGCCGGCCACCCGGCGCCCCGCCGATCGGCACGAGCGCATCCTCGACGCGGCCACCGACCTGTTCGCCGAGCGGGGATTCCACGACGTCCGGATCGACGACATCGCGCGGGCGGCCGACATCTCGGTGGCCACCTTCTACCAACAGATCCCCGGCAAGACCGAGGTCTTGCGAGCGATCCTGGTCCGCGCCTTCGAAGGCATTCTCTTCCTCACGACCCACGCCCTCGACGGCGTCGAGCCCCGCGATGCCCTCGACGTGCTCATCTCCCTGCACGTGCGGCAATCGCTGGGTGTGCACGGACGGATCATCCCCATCTTCACCCGCGACCTCGTCTACCTGCCCGAGGCCGACCAGAATGCGCTGCGTGCCGCCCAGCGCGCGTACATCGCCGAATGGGCCGTCGCCATCCGCGCCCGGTCGCCCGAGCTGTCCGAGAGCGACGCCGCAGGTCTCACCCGCGCGTTCATCGGGGTGTCCGGCGACGTCGTGCAAGTGCCGGAACTGCGCGCACGACCGGGGATCTCCGCAGCGCTCGCCGCCCTCGCGACAGCGATCCTGCAGCCCGCCGATCTGCTGTCGGACGGCTGAGCACCGCCCTTCTCGATAAGCTGGCCTGCGTGACTGCCCCGAACCTCACCAGAGACCAGGCCCGCGAACGCGCCGCGATCGTCGACGTGTCGAACTACCAGATCGAACTCGACCTCACCGACGGGAACGGTGCGCCCGGCACCGCCGGGAAGGGCGCCTCCGGCACCGAGACGTTCCGATCCACCACGACGGTCACGTTCACCGCGACCGAGGGCGCCGAGACCTTCATCGACCTCGTCGCGCCGACGCTGCACTCGGCGACGCTCAACGGCGTCGACCTCGACGTCTCCGGCTTCGACGAATCCGTCGGCATCACCCTGCCCGGGCTGGCAGCGGAGAACACCCTCACCGTGGTGGCCGACTGCGCCTATTCGAACACCGGTGAGGGACTGCACCGTTTCGTCGACCAGTCCGACGAATCGGTGTACCTGTACTCGCAGTTCGAAACCGCCGACGCCAAGCGCATGTTCGCCTGCTTCGACCAGCCCGACCTCAAGGCCACCTACACGCTCACGGTCACGGCGCCGGAGGACTGGAAGGTCATCTCCAACGCGGCACACGTCGAGACCGCCGCCGCCGAGCCGGGTGTCCATCGCTTCCGCGAGACCGCGCCGATGAGCACCTATCTCGTCGCGCTGATCGCCGGGCCGTACGCCGAGTGGACCGACGTCTACTCCGACGACCACGGCGACATCCCCCTGGGCATCTACTGCCGCGCCTCGCTGGCCGAGCACATGGACGCCGATCGGCTCTTCACCGAGACCAAGCAGGGATTTGCCTTCTACCACAAGAACTTCGGCATCCCCTACGCCTTCGGTAAGTACGACCAGCTGTTCGTGCCCGAGTTCAACGCGGGCGCGATGGAGAACGCCGGCGCGGTGACCTTCCTGGAGGACTATGTCTTCCGGTCGCGCGTCACCAAGTACCTCTACGAGCGTCGCGCCGAGACCGTGCTGCACGAGATGGCGCACATGTGGTTCGGCGACCTCGTCACCATGCAGTGGTGGGATGACCTGTGGCTCAACGAGTCCTTCGCCACCTTCGCCTCGGTTCTCTGCCAGTCCGAGGCCACCGAGTACACCAACGCCTGGACGACGTTCGCCAACGTCGAGAAGTCCTGGGCGTACCGGCAGGATCAGCTGCCCTCGACCCACCCGGTCGCCGCGGACATCCCCGACATCGCCGCCGTCGAGGTCAACTTCGACGGCATCACCTACGCCAAGGGCGCCTCGGTGCTCAAACAGCTCGTCGCCTATGTCGGTGTGGACGATTTCCTCGCGGGTCTGCGCGACTACTTCGCCGCCCACAAGTTCGGCAACGCGACGTTCTCCGATCTGCTGGGCGCACTGGAGAAGTCGTCCGGTCGTGATCTGTCGGACTGGGGCGACCAGTGGCTGCGCACCACCGGCATCAACGTCATGCGCCCCGACTTCGAGGTCGACGAGTCCGGGGCGTTCACCCGGTTCACCATCGTCCAGGACGGCGCCGCGCCGGGCGCCGGCGAGACCCGCGTGCACCGGCTCCGCGTCGGCATCTACGCCGACAACGGTTCCGGCGCCATCGAACAGACCCACAGCGTGGAACTCGACGTCGAGGGTGAGCGCACCGACGTGCCCGGACTCGTCGGCGTGCACCGCGGAGACCTGGTGCTGCTCAACGACGGTGACCTCACCTACGCGTCGATCCGCATCGACCCCGAGTCGCTGGCGACCGCGACCGCCCGCATCGGCGACATCACCGACTCCATGCCGCGCACCCTCGTGTGGTCGGCGGCCTGGGAGATGACCCGTCAGGCCGAGATGCGTGCCCGCGACTTCGTCGAACTCGTGCAGCGCGGGATCGCGTCGGAGACCGAGATCGGTGTGGTGCAGCGTGTTCTGATGCAGGCGACCACCGCGATCGAGTCCTACGCCGACCCCACCTGGGTGTCCTCGACCGGCGGGCCCGCGTTCAGCGCGCGCCTGCTGGAACTCGCCCGGGGCGCCGATGCGGGCTCCGACCACCAGCTCGCCTTCGTCAACACCTGGCTGGCCGGCAAGCTCAACGACGACCAGATCGACGTGGCACGGGCACTTCTCGATGGAGGGGACCCGGCCGAGCAGGGTCTGGGCGGCCTGGCCGTCGACACCGACCTGCGCTGGAAGCTGGTGCGCGCGTTGGCGACCGCCGGTGCGATAGATGCCGACGCGGGTTCGACCCCGACCATCGACGCCGAGGCCCAGCGCGACAACACCGCCACCGGCACCCGGCAGGCCGCCGCGGCACGTTCGTCGCGACCGCTCCCCGAGGCCAAGGCCGACACGTGGTCGCAGGCGATCGACGACGATTCGCTGTCGAACATCTACACCCGCACCATGATCGAGGGCTTTGCGCGTCCCGGCCAGGGCGAGCTGCTCGAGCCCTACGTCGAGAAGTACTTCGAGGCGATCCCCGAGGTGTGGGCACGCCGTTCGAGCGAGGTCGCCCAGACCGTCGTCATCGGCCTCTACCCGAGCTGGGCGATGACGCAGCAGGCCCTCGACCTCGCCGAGGAGTTCGTCGCGGGTGATCATCCGCCTGCCCTCAAGCGGCTGATCTCCGAAGGCCGTGACGGCGTGGCACGTTCGCTGCGGGCACGCGAGTTCGACGCGCAGGGCTGAGATCTAGCGACCGGCTCCGCCCCATCGGCTCACCTCGAGTCTGCGCCCGATCAGCCGATCGGTGCAGGCTTCTCGTGGGTGTCCCACGCCGCTGGGGCGTGACCGGTCCGGTGTCCGTCGACAGCGGCCGCCGACGCGATGAGAGTCTCCGCCGACTGGGTGTTGGTCCGCTCGGCGGCACGCATCATCGTCTCGTGCGCTGCATCCGAGTCAGTGTCAGGACCAAGTACGGCAAGCGTGAGTGTCCCACTCGGACAAGAGAATCGAACGACCCCGGGCGGCCACGTGGTGAAGCCCTCCAAGTGCACCGACCGGCCGTCGACCGCAATCTTCCGGTCCGGCGCGGCATCCCAGTCGGCGATCCGGTAGCCCACCCGTTCGAGCCGCGGCAACCGGGTGTCGAGTGCTTGCGCGATATCCGGGAGTTCCGTTGCCAGGTCCCGGGATCGCGGCCACCACGCGCCATCGACCGACCCCCGGACCGAATCGGCCGGCTTGAGCCGCAACCGCAACTGGCGAGGCGGGTGCGTGGTCGGCGCGTTCATGCCCTGCTACTCACGTGGTAGCCGAAGACGGCGAAGCTGTCAGGTGCGAGGCCGTTCGCGCTGCCGTTGTTGGCGAGAAATCCGGCCGCCGTCGCGATCACCGCGGCGACCAGGATGATGACTCCGATGATGACTGTCACGACATCAGCTCTCTTCTCGGTTCCGGGACCGCCGGGTTGTTCCGGCTCCCGACGAGTCGGAGGGGACCGCAGAATCAGTCGATTGCGTTGCGGCACTGCGAGATCGGTTATTGCTGATGATCATGTCATTCTCCAGCTCGGTCACCGCGTCGACGATCAGAGAACGCAGGTCACCGACCATGGCCGCGGTGTCGTCATCGGTTCGGCCGGCCCGGGAGCGCGCGAGAAGTCGCTCGTTGAGCCGGCGGGCAATGGGAGGCAGATCGAGGCGTGTGGACATCAGGGTTCCCGTCTCTGGTTTTCGAACAGGACATCTGACAGGGTTCCGCCACCCTCGACAGTGCTCGTCACCTTTTCCCAGACGTCCCCGGCACGGACCTTGAGAACATCTGTGGCGAGCAGAATCACCGGGTGCGAGTCGGCATCGAGAACCTCGGTCCGTGAATGGCGGGCCCGCCGGAGGGTCCGGCAAGCGAGGACGTCACCGACGACTTCGTTCGCTTCGTTCGTTTCGGCGCTGGTCGCGGGATGGAACTGGACATCCCATTCGGCGAGGAGGTCGCCCGGCACATCGCGCGAATCCTGCTCTTGGATTCCGCTCACGATGGTCTGAGGCCTCGATGAGTGACCCGGTCGGGCGCGGTGATAGTCGCGTATGTGCCCGAAGAGGCGGCTGCGCGGAAGCGAGTCGAGAATTCGAGTGGTGGTGATCATGGCATTCGCCTGACTCGGTCGCCGTCTGGATGCGGCCGAAGTGACCGGGGCCGCCAACGGTGATTCCCTCGGCGTGCAGCCCGATGAGTTTCAGTCTACGCCGTCTGTCCAGTACCAGCGCCATCTCCGCGTACCGATGGCGGTCACCGACGGGCCCGCCTCCCCGATACCGCACCTGTGGCCGTCCCGCCGAACCGTACTGGGTGTCGCGGTCGAGGACGCCGTCGTCGGCGAGTCGTTCCAGGTAGCGCCATGCGGTGACCCGCGAAGATCCCAGTGCGCGAGCGACTTCCGACGCGGTGAGCCCGTCGGCGCTGTCCCGCACGGCCCGGCACACCGCATCCTCGGTCTGCGGTGCGGAACCCTTCTTCGCCGACCGCCGGAAGTCGCCGGAACGCAACTCGGCCAGTGCTCGGTCGACGTCGCGCTGACTGACCGCCTCCGCCTCGCCGGTCAACGCCTCCCGGTACCGCAGGTACTGCTCGATCTTCTCGCGGAAGGCCGCGAACGTGAACGGTTTGAGCAAGTAGAGCAGCACCCCGCGCGACATCGCGTCGCGCACGGTCGGCAGGTCGCGTTGCGCGGTGATGGCGATGACGTCAGGGGCCGGGCGCACCCCGGAGAGCGCGGAGGCGAGGTCGGTGCCGCGGGCGTCGGGCAGACCGAGGTCGAGCAGCACCAGGTCGACGCCGTGTGCCCGCGCGGCGCGTAACGCCTCCTGCGCGGTGGTGACCGCGCCCACGATCTCGAATCCGCCGATGCGCGCGAGGTAGTCGCGGTGCGCCTCGGCGATCACCGGTTCGTCCTCGACGATCAGTACGCGGATCATCGGGTCTCCCCCGCCTCTGACGACACCGCCCGGATGCGCACAGTGACCACCGAACCGTAGGTGTTCTGGGCGATCAACGACCCGTGGTGCCGGGAGACCACTTGCGCGACGAGGGCCAGACCCAGTCCGCGTCCGGCGTCGTCGCCACCGAATTTGGTGGAGTAACCGCGCGCAGTCGCGCGGCCGAACAGTTCGTCGTCCATCCCTGGTCCGCTGTCGGCGACGACGATCTCGAGCGCCTCGTGGTCCCCGACGACCCCGACCTCCACCCACGGGTCGCCCGGATCGCAGGCATCGAGGGCGTTGTCGACGAGGTTCCCCACGACGGTGATCAGCTCGCGCGGTGACAGGATCTGGGTGGCGTCGTCACTCAACTGCGAATCCTCGGTGAGCGAGAATGCGATTCCCCGTTCGGCCGCCTGCGCACTCTTACCCAGGAGCAACGCGACCAGCGCCGGTTCGGCGACCGCCTGGGTCATCCGGTCGATGAGGTGTTGGGACAGTTCGAGTTCGGTGGTCGCCAGTCGGACCGCCTCTTCCGACCGCCCCATCTCGACCAGTGCGACCAGGGTGTGGAGCCGGTTCGCCGACTCGTGCGCCTGGGAGCGGAGCGCCTCGGCGAATCGGGTCATCGAATCCAACTCTCCCATCGCCTCGGCCAGTTCGGTCCGGTCGCGGATCGTGACGACCGACGAGCCGCGTCGTCCGGACACCGGCGACCGACTGACCAGCAACACCCGTCCGCCCTCGGCGTGCAACTCGTCGGACACCCCGTCGCCGCGGGTCAGGAAGTCCGGCAGATCGCCTGCGGGCGTGTCTGTTCCGATGCCGAGCAGACGTTGCGCCTCGGCATTGACCAGCGCCGGCCGGCCGGCCTCGACGACGATCAGTCCCTCGCGGATCGCGCGCAGCACCGCGTCGTGGTGGTCGTACATCAGTCGCAGGTCGCCCGGGGCCAGTCCGCCGGTCTGCCGCAACAGCCGTCGCCGGATCCACCAGACCCCGGCGGCCGCGGTCAACAGGGCCGCGACGGCGGTGACGGCGATCCGAGGGAGCTCCCCGCGCCAGGCCGACGTCAAGGACCGCTGGGTGATACCGGCTGCCACCATGCCGATGATCCGGCCGTCGGGTCGCCGGACCGGCGTGATCGTCCGGATGGACGGACCGAGGGTGCCCGTGTAGGTCTCGGTGATCGTCTCGCCACGGAGGGCCGCATCGATGCTGCCGATGTAGGGCGCCCCGATCAGGTACGGGTCGGTGTGGGTATAGCGCGTCCGGTCGGGACCCAGCACGGTGATGAAGGCGATGCCCGTCTCCCGCCGGATCCGGTCGGTGACCGGCTGAAGAATCGCGCTCGGGTCCGGCGAGGTGAGTGCGGACACCGTCGAGGGCGCCTGCGCGAGGCTGACCGCCACCGCGGTGACCTCGTCGCGGGCGGCCCGGTCCCCGTCGACCCGGGCGTCGATCGCCGCGAGCACACTGCCCGCCACGACCACCACCGCCACGACGGCCAGCGCGAGCGCCGCCACCTGGCCGGCCAGCGTCCGCGGATACCACCGCATGCTCGGCCCCTCATCTGTCTGTCGAGCTTCGTCTTCCGACGTTCGGGTTCGGCAAAGCCCCATATCGGGTTATTCCCCCGGCATCGGTGAACGTAATGAACAGAATCGTGACGGTCATCACCACGTCGGTTCACAATCCTAACCACCCATGTTCCCGGTACACGAGGAGAGAACCGCCGATGAACGCAGATCCCAAGGCCGGTGACGAGGCGGTCGAGGCCCCACGGGCCAAGCGCGACCGCACGCACTGGCTGTACATCGCGGTCATCATCGCGGTGGTCGCCGGCGTGGTCGTCGGTCTCGTGGCACCCGAGGTCGGCAAGCAACTCGGTGTCCTGGGCACCATGTTCGTCAGCCTCATCAAGATGATGATCGCCCCGGTCATCTTCTGCACGATCGTGCTGGGCATCGGATCGGTCCGCAAGGCCGCGACGGTCGGCAAGGTCGGCGGTCTCGCGTTCGTCTACTTCCTCATCATGTCGACGGTCGCGCTGGCAATCGGTCTGGTCGTCGGCAACCTCATCCAGCCCGGCGAGGGGCTGAACATCTCGTCGATGTCGGGTAAGGGTGAGGAACTCGCGAAGGAGGCCCACGAGTCGGGCGGAACCATCGACTTCATCCAGGGGATCATCCCGGAGTCGATGCTCTCGGCCCTCACCGACGGCAGTGTGCTGCAGGCGTTGTTCGTCGCACTCCTGGTCGGCTTCGCGATCCAGGCGATGGGACGCACCGGCGAGCCGATCCTGACCGCGGTCTCCTACTTCCAGAAGCTGGTCTTCAAGGTCCTGACCATGGTCCTGTGGGTCGCGCCGATCGGCGCGTTCGGCGCCATCGCGAACGTCGTCGGCCAGACCGGTTGGGCTGCCGTGCAACAGCTTCTGACCCTGATGCTCGCCTTCTACCTCACCTGCCTGGTCTTCGTGTTCGGTGTGCTCGGGGTCCTGCTCCGAACGATCGCCGGGGTCTCGATATTCCAGCTCGTGCGGTATCTGGCCCGCGAGTACCTGCTGATCTTCGCGACGTCGTCGTCGGAGTCGGCCCTGCCGCGGCTCATCGCCAAGATGGAACACCTCGGCGTCGAGAAGACGACCGTCGGTGTCGTGGTGCCGACCGGGTACTCGTTCAACCTCGACGGCACCGCCATCTACCTGACGATGGCGTCGATCTTCATCGCCGATGCGATGGGCGACCCGCTCTCGGTCGGCGAGCAGATCGGTCTGCTCGCGTTCATGATCATCGCGTCGAAGGGCGCCGCCGGCGTCAGCGGCGCCGGACTGGCGACCCTCGCCGCCGGTCTCCAGGCGCACCGGCCGGACATGCTCGAGGGTGTGGGCGTGATCGTCGGTATCGACCGGTTCATGTCCGAGGCGCGTGCGGTCACCAACTTCTCCGGCAATGCGGTGGCGACGCTGCTGGTCGGTTCCTGGACCAAGACGGTGGACAAGCACCAGGTCGACGAGGTGCTGGCGGGTCGCATTCCGTTCGACGAGTCCAACATGGTCGACGACGAGCTCGAGTCGGCCGGGACCGGGGCACACGAGAAGGTGCTCGAGGGCTCTGCCCCGCGGTCCTGAGCAGAAACGGCCGGCCGCGAACACGAAAGAGGCCGCCCCACCGACAGGTGGGGCGGCCTTCTTCGTGGTCTGCGGGACTAGCCCGCGGCGGCAGCGGTCGCCATCACGCGCAGCGACGCGATGAGGCCGTCGATCAGGTTGCCCTGACGGAAGCCGGTGACCGCGGCGGTCACACCGAGTGCGGCGACACGGTCGTTGACACGACTCGACACCTCGCTGCCGGAGACGATGACGACGTCGCGCGTGTTCGGCGACACCGCGATCAGGGTGCCGTGGGCAGGCTCGGGAGCCTTCGCCAGGACGGCACGGGCGCTCGCGTCGAGGTCACCGTCGAGATCGCCGATGTAGACCGAGAAACGCACGAGAGCCTTCTCGCTCGCGGCCTTCAGGGTGTCGTCGAGAGCGATCAGATCCTTCTTGCTGAAGGGCGGCGTCGTCGGGGCGTCACCAGGGTAGCGGGCCGCCGAGATGCGTCCGCTGTTGGTGATCACGGTGCCCAGCGGAAGTTCGGCGGCCGAGCGGGCCGCGACCTCTGCACTCACGTTCGCGTGCGAAACCTCACCACTTGCCACTTGCCGAGCTCCCATCAACGTCGCCGGGTTCCGCGTGCCGCGGAAGTGCCATCGGTTCGATGTCGGTGGCACTGAAGAGAAGCGGAGCATGCTCCCATTGCTGATCGAGGGTGTACTCCTTGACCTCCGGGTACTTGACCCCGCCGGAGAACACCATCGCGACAACGCAGAGCACGACAAAGAGCACCGTCACGATCGTGACTGGCACTCCGATGGGGACGATCAGGCTGTCCATGTCACCCTTTCGATGGTCGCGCCGGACCAGGCCGGTTGTCGGCACAGGTCATCGTTGATCAATCTAGCCCACATCACACCGACCGGTGCAGCGACCCCTACAGCGCGTCGTAGACGGTCGCCGAGCGGCCTTCCGAAGGACATTTCGCGGCGCCTTCCGGCGCCTCACGCGGCGCCCGCGTCGATGTACTGCATCCAGGCCGGATCGATGTCCTTGACGGCGGCGATGAGCCCCCAGTGCCGGCCTTTCGGGGCGACCGGCCGGTTCCGCAGCGTCCAACCCAACTCGGTGATCAGCCGGTCGGCCTTGCGGTGATTGCACGACGCGCAGCAGGCGACGCAGTTCTCCCAGTTGTGGGCCCCGCCCCGGCTGCGCGGCACGACGTGGTCGATGGTGGTGGCGGGCTTGCGGCAGTACCCGCAGCGGAACCGGTCGCGGTGCATCAGCGCCGCCCGGGTCATCGGCACGGACGCGCGGTACGGGACCCGCACGTAGTTCCGCAGCCGGATCACCGTCGGCACCGGCACCGCCGTCGCGGCCGAGTGGAACGCTCCCCCGGACTCGTCGGCGTGGACCATGTCGGCGCGTCCACGCAGGATCAGGACGACGGCGCGGCGGATGGTGACCGCGCTCAGCGGCTCGTAGGTGGCATTGAGCAGCAGCACCCGGCGGCGTGTCCACGACCGCGACCCGGCCGCCGGCGAGGCCGCACCGCCGTGCAGTCTCGTCACCTCGCCCGTCTGGTGGTGTGACCGGTGCGTCATTCGACCTCCCGCCGGCCCTGCTCGAACTGGTTGACCTGCACAAGTTCACCACGGACGCCGACCTCGTGCAGGGAAAACCCGCTGCACGGCACCTCGGCCGGGCCCCGCCGGCGGCACGCGACGTTGAGGCGCCCCTCGGTCGTAGGGACAATGGCGGCTGTGACTGGCGAATCCGGCAACTCCCCAGACCCGGCCCCGCGGAGCTTCTACGAGGAGATCGGCGGCGCGGAGACGTTCCGACGGCTCACCGAGGTCTTCTACACCGAGGTGGCGAAGGACGAGGTGCTCCGCCCGCTGTACCCCGAGGAGGATCTCGGCCCCGCCGAGCGACGGCTGCGGATGTTCCTCGAGCAGTACTGGGGCGGTCCGCGGACCTACTCCGACGAGCGCGGCCATCCGAGACTGCGCATGCGCCACAACCCCTACCGCGTCGGCCCGATCGAGCGCGACGCCTGGCTGCGCTGCATGCACACCGCGATCGCCTCGATCGACGACGAGACCCTGGACCCGCCACACCGCCAGGCACTCGTCGACTACATGGAGATGGCCGCGCAGTCGATGATGAACTCGCCGATCTGAGAGCCGCGCAAACCTTCCGCCTTTCGCCACCCGCAGTTTCGACACGCCCACGACTCGCCGATTGACCAGGATTTCTCGCCGAAAACTCAGGTAGGGCAGAATGACCACGGTGAGCGATGAGACACCAGGTGTTGTCCCCGCCGAGCCATCTGACGGGGGTCAGACCGACGGCGCACACACCGACGTACCGGAGACCACGGGTACCGAGGGCAACGTGAGTGACTTGTCGGGAGACACCCCCGAGATCGAATCCGCGACAACCGATCCGGATGCCCTCGACGACGAGGCCATCGAGGCCGAGGCAGATGCCGAACTCGATCCGGGCGCCGAATACGATCCGGGCGCCGAAACCGCCGCCGCACGAGACGAACCGGCGTCCGTCGTGGTGCCGCAGCTGGACCCGACCGACACCACCTGGTGGAAGTCCGCGGTCTTCTACCAGATCTACCCGCGGTCGTTCTGCGACGCGAACGGCGACGGCGTCGGCGATCTCGCCGGTGTCATCGGCAAGCTCGGATATCTCGAACTGCTGGGCATCGACGCGATCTGGCTCAGCCCGATCATGACCTCCCCGATGGCCGACCACGGTTACGACGTCGCCGATCCGCGCGACATCGACCCGCTCTTCGGCGATCTCGCCACCTTCGACGCCCTCATCGCCGAGGCCCACGCACGCGACATCCGGGTGACGATGGACCTCGTCCCCAATCACACCAGCGATCAGCACGAGTGGTTCCGGGCCGCTCTCGCCGCGGGCCCGGGTAGTCCGGAGCGCGAACGGTACATCTTCCGGGACGGGCGCGGCGAGAACGGCGACGAGCCACCGAACAACTGGCACAGCATCTTCGGCGGACCGTCGTGGACCCGTGTCACCGAGGCCGACGGCAGCCCCGGCCAGTGGTACCTCCACATCTTCGCCGCCGAGCAGCCCGACCTGAACTGGGAGAACCCCGAGGTCTTCGACGATCTCGAGAAGACACTGCGGTTCTGGCTGGATCGCGGCGTCGACGGTTTCCGGATCGACGTCGCGCACGGGATGGCCAAGCCCGCCGACCTGCCCGACATGGACCTGACCAACACCGCGCTGCTCTCCAACGACGACGACGATCCGCGGTTCAACAACTATGCGGTGCACGACATCCACCGCAAGATCCGCAAGGTCCTCGACGAGTACCCGGGCGCCGCGAACGTCGGCGAGATCTGGGTGAACGACAACGAGAGGTTCGCCGAGTACCTGCGCCCCGACGAACTGCATCTGGGTTTCAACTTCCGACTCGCCAAGGCTCCCTTCAAACCCGAGGCGATCCGGGAGGCCATCGAGAACTCTCTCGACGCGGTCCTGTCGGTGTCCGGGACGCCCACGTGGACGCTGTCTAACCATGACGTCGAACGAGAGGTGACGCGGTACGCCCCCGTCGACCCCGCGACCGGTGATCTCGACCTCGCACGCGGGACGCGCCGTGCGCGGGCGATGCTCGTCGTCGAAATGGCCCTGCCTGGTTCGATCTTTCTCTACAACGGTTCCGAACTCGGCCTGCCCAACGTCGACGACCTGCCCGAGGAGGTCCTCCAGGATCCGGTGTGGGAGCGGTCGGGTCACACCGAACGCGGCCGCGACGGATGCCGGGTTCCGCTGCCCTGGCAGGGCACCGAGCCGCCGTTCGGTTTCAGCACGTCGGCCGACACCTGGTTGCCGATGCCGGAGTCGTGGCGATCGCTGACCGCCGAGGCGCAACTCGAGGACGTGGGCTCGATGCTGTCGCTGTACCGGGCGGCCATCGAATTGCGTTACGACCGCCCGGAATTCGCCGGTGACTCGATCGACTGGTACGAAGCACCCGAGGGCTGCCTGGCATTCCGGCGGTCGGAGGGCTTCTTGATCTGCGCGCTGAACGCGGGCGAGGTCCCGGTTCCGCTGCCGCCGGGCGAACTCCTGCTGATCAGCTCGCCGCTGGCCGACGGCATGCTGCCGCCCGACGCCGCCGCCTGGCTGGTCTAGAGAACCGTCACCGACAGATCGCGGTGACGCCGCTGGTACACCGAGCCGTACCGGGCGTCGACCCGAATCCAGGCCGCCGACAAGCGGATCCGGACGGGTTCGGCAGCGTCGATGTCCTCGACCGGTGAGCTCTCGGTGACCGCGCGCCCGTCGCGGTCGCGGATGAAACCCATTCCGGTGAGGGCGAAGAGCGACCGCATGGTGACGGCCGCGCGCAGCGCGCCGTCCTCGGTCGAGACCTCCAGCACGTCCTGGTCGAGCACGCCGGTGGCCGGTCCGTGAGCACTTCCCTCCTCGCGCGCCACGCGGGCACCGTTGCGCGCCAGGCCGACGATGCTGCGCGCGGGCACGTCGTCGACGTGGCGATAACCGGCGGATGCGGGAAGTGCACCGCGCCAGGCAGAGTCGAGGGAGAACCCGGGATCGATCTGTGCGCCTGCGGAAGACGCGGCCAGCGCGGAGTGCAGCGACGCGGCGTCGCAGACGATGTCGGCAGGCGCCACCCGTCCGGAGACCGCGCGGGTCGCGAGCACCTCGAACCCTGTGTGGGTCCAGAGCGCGACGAGTCCGTCGGGACGCGCCACGACGCGCACGACCGCGGCGTCGTCGAGCCGCTGGGCATGGGCGAGAAACGCCGACGCGTTGGAGCGATCGGACTCCGCGATCTGGATGAACCGTTCCATCAGCGCTGCTTCGTCGACGTCTCGTCGCCGCGGCGGAAGGAGTTCAGGTAGTCCTTCTGCTCCGGGGTGAGTCGTGCGATGCGCTGCCCGGCGACGTCGAAGGCGACGAGCTGGGTGCTGGCGACGACCGCCGGTTTCGCCGCGGGATCCGTCCCGGCCGCGCGGACCTCGTACCCGACGGTGAAGTCGACGGCACGCAGCCGCTGGACGTACATGGTGACCTCGATCGGGCCCTCCGAGTGCCGCAGCTGGGCCTGGTATTTCACGTGCAGGTCGGCCACCAGGCAGCCGTCCCGCAGCGGCGCGGTGGGCCGGCCGTCGAGGAACAGCCACGGGATGCGCGCCTCTTCGAGCAGCGTGACCATCCGGGCGTGGTTGATGTGCTGATAGACGTCCATGTCCGACCATCGCACCGGGACCTTCACCACGTAGCCGTCGGCCGTCGCGGTCCCCGAGTCCTCGTTGAGCACGTGCGTTCCATCCCCTGTCGATACGGATCTGCTGGTACGACGCCGGGCGCCGCGGAGTCAACCCTACGCACGACGGGCCCCGGCGCTCCGGACGGGCGACGACCGCACGGGCTCAGGCGGGGCCGACCACGACCCGCAGGCCGTTGAGGACGACTGTCCCCGAGAGCGGGTCGATCCGTGTCCCGTCGTTGAGGATGTTCACGTTGACCCCGGGTTCGGCGGCCGCCACGGAGAGTCGGGTCTCCGCGTCGTCGTGACCCCAGCCGTGCGGCACCGACGCGACGCCCGGCTTGATGTCGGAGGTGATCTCCACGGGGACGGTCAGTGACCCGCCCGCTCCGCGGATCGTCGCGACGCCGTCGATGCCGAGCCGCGCGGCGTCGTCCGGGTGCATCTGCAGGGTGCACCGATTGGTGCCGCCGGTGAGTGCGGGCAGGTTGTGCATCCAGCTGTTGTTGGACCGCAGGTGCCGGCGCCCCACGAGGAGGAGCGACGGATCGCCTGTCGCATGTTCGGCGTGGACCGCGGCGCGCAGCCGGGCGAGGTCCCCGATCAGCGGATCCGGCGCCAACTCGACCTTCCCCGACGCGGTACGGAGCACGCCGGGCAGACGCGGGCACATCGGACCCAGGTCGATGCCGTGCGGGGCTGCCAGGACATCGGCGAACGTGAGGCCCTCCCGCGCACCGAAACCGTCACCGTAGGCGCCGAGACGCAGCATCATGTCCAGGCGGCGCTGATGGCCCGGCGCATCGGGCAGCATCGCCACCAGCGTCTCGACGTCCCGGCCGGCGACAGACGAATGCGGGTCGGTCACCTCCTTGGACAAGGTCGCGGCGATGACCTGCTCGTCGACCAGGCCCGTATCGGCGTCGATGCCCGCCCCGGACAGACCGAGGATCAGGCGACACACGATGTCGATCTCGTCGGGCCGACCGTCGGGAAGCGGCAGCACCCGCGGCGAATAGCGGGCGTTCGCCCGCACGGCGAGGTTGTTGAGGATCGCGTCGAAGTGCGGACTCTGGGACGGACGTGGGGGCGGCAGGATGACATCGGCGTGCCGGGTGGTCTCGTTCAGATACGGGTCGACGCACACGACGACGTCGGCGGCGTCGAGTGCGGCGGCCAGGCGGCCGCCGTTGGGTGCCGACAGGACGGGGTTGCCCGCGACCGTGACCAGTGCCCGCAACTGCCCCTCGCCGGGTGTCTCGAACTCTTCGGCCATCGCGACGGCGGGCAACTCCCCCGCGACCTCCGGATGTCCCGACACCCGGCTGCGCCAGCGGCCGGTCCGGAAACCCCGGCCCGGGCGTGCCGGACGCGGTGCGGGGGCGGTCGGCGCCGTCGGGAACATCACTCCGCCCGGCCGATCGAGGTTGCCGGTGAGGACGTTCACGACGTCGATGAGCCAGCTACCGAGGGTGCCGAACTCGACGACGGTGGTACCCAGACGGCCGTAGACCGCCGCCGACGGTGCCGACGCGATCGCACGGGCGAGCCCGCGGATGTCCTCGGCCGGGACATCGCAGTACGGCGCCACCCGCTCGGGCGTGAGATCACCTATCTCCCTGCGCAATTCGTCGACGCCCTGCACGTGGGTCGCGATACCGCCGAGGTCGTCGGCGACCAGTCCCTCGTCGAACAGGCAGGTGACGATGGCGGCCAGCAACGCGGCATCGGTTCCCGGCCGTGGCGCGAGGTGGGTGTCGGCGAGCCGGGCGGTGCGGGTACGCGCCGGGTCGATGACCGTGAGCCGCCCGCCGCGATGCCGGAGGGCGTTCAGCTTGCCGGGGAAGTTAGCGGCGGTGGCCATGCTCCCGTTGGAGACAACGGGATTCGCGCCGATGATCACCAGGTGATCGGTGCGGTCGAGGTCGGGGACGGCAAAGGTCCCGGCGTGACCGAAGAGGTATCCCGACGCCGCCTGCTTGGGCATCTGGTCGAGGGTGCCGGCGCTGA
The DNA here is from genome assembly GCF_001942325.1 of Gordonia sp. CNJ-863. Classification (NCBI taxonomy): domain Bacteria; kingdom Bacillati; phylum Actinomycetota; class Actinomycetes; order Mycobacteriales; family Gordoniaceae; genus Gordonia; species Gordonia sp. CNJ-863. Next base: position 35,768 of record NZ_MKKG01000005.1, on the reverse strand, counting down.
ACACGTTGCGGGTTCCGATCGCACGCGCGAGCAGCGGCGCGTACATGGTGCCCGCGATGGTGTGCGCCGACGGGTTGCCGAGATAGAAACCGACCGACGATCCGCCGTGGGTGTCGATGACCGCGCGCAGACGGGTGACGGCTTCGTCGAGCGCCTCGTCCCAGCCGACCTCGACGAACCGTCCGTCCCGTGTGACCAGTGGACGTTCGAGACGGTCGGGATCGTTGTCGAGCTGAGGGAAGCTCGCCCCCTTCGGACAGATGTAGCCGTGGCTGAACACGTCGTCGGCGTCGCCGCGGGCACCGGTCACGTGTTCACGCAAATGCCCGTCCGCCTCGGCGTGTTCCTCGATCGGGCCGCCGTGGGTGTCGACGACGAGGGACAACCCGCAGGTTGCCTCGCAGAGTGGGCAGATTCGCGGTGCCGTGCGCGTCATGTGCCCAGGCTAGGCCCGGGCATCGGGTCGGCGTGGCCGAAACGGATCAGGGGCCGAAACGGATCAGGGGCCGAAAGGGATTCAGCGGATGACACTGCGGAGCTGTCGCGCGGCGACCGACAGCGTCGCGAGGTCGAGGGTCCCGGTCTCCTCGATCTCTCCGAGGACGCTGCGCACGCGGCTGAGCCGGTTCGACTGGGAGGACTCCCATTCGGCGATCTTCTCGTCGCTCGACTCGTCGGGTTCGCTGACCTCGAGGATCTTGAGGGTGAGCGCCCGTAGCGCGCCGTGCATGTCGTCGCGCAGCGCCAGCCGGGCGAGCGCGTGCCAGCGGTCGCCGTAGTCCAGGTTCGACACCGCCGTCAGCAGTTCCTCGAGTCCGAAGTGCTCCATCACCGCGAAGTAGAGGTCGCCGACCTCCTCGGGGTCGCGGTCGGAGATCTCGGCGGCATCGATGATGTCGAGCAGGCAGAACCGGTGGAGGCTGACGGCCACCGTCCGGGCGAGGTCGTCGGGGACCCCCTCGTCGACGTACGCGTGTACCCGGTCGGAGATGTCTTTCGCGGAGCTCTCCCCCAGCCAGCCGTCGACGGCCGCGGACAGCCGGGTGACCCGATCGGAGTAGCGGGTGATCTCGGCGGCCATGGCGAGTGGCTGGGGACGGAACGCGAGCAGCCACCGCGACGCCCGGAACAGCAGGCGTCGGGCATAGAGCATCATTCCGTCGACGACCTCGGCCGGTGCCGGTGCGTGCCGGATGCTCTCGAAGACGTCGCTCATGCCGAAGATCTCGTTGGACACGACGTAGGCGCGGACACCTTCTTCGGTGGTGCACCCGGTGCCCTCGCTCAACCGGAACAGATGCGTCATCCCGGCGTGATCGATGACGTCGTTGACGAGGGTCGTCGTGACGATCTGGCGGCGTAGCCGGTGGGAGTTGATCTGCTCGCGGTACGTCTCGCGCAGGGCCTCCGGGAAGTAGCGGGCCACGCGTGCGGCGAACACGTCGTTGTCGGGGAGGTCACTGGCCAGCAGGTCCGACTTCGCCTCGAGTTTGACGTGCGCCATCAGGGTCGCGAACTCCGGTGAGGTCAGCCCGCGCTGCAACTCACCGTCGAACCGCTTGCGGAGTTCGCGTGCCTGCGGGAGGGCTTCCAGTCTGAGGTCGACGCCGCGTTCGCGTGACAGCTGGTCGAGCATCCGGGCGTGGACCTCCACGCGCGTGAGTTCGAAGGTGCGGCAGAAGCCCAACTCGGAGTTCTGTGAGATGTTGTCGGCGAGAACGAGATCGGCGACGTCATCGGTCATCGACTCGAGCAACGGGTCCCGGTCGTCGGTCTCCAGCGCACCGCCCGACACCGCGGAGTCGAGCAGGATCTTGATGTTGACCTCGTGGTCGGAACAGTCGACTCCGGCCGAGTTGTCGAGTGCGTCGGTGTTGATCCGGCCACCCGCGAGATCGAACTCGATCCGCCCCCGTTCGGTGACGCCGAGGTTGCCGCCCTCCCCGATCACCTTGGCACGCACCTGATCACCGTCGACGCGGATCGCGTCATTCGACTTGTCGCCGACGTCCCCGTGGTTCTCCGTCGACGCCTTGATGTATGTTCCGATGCCGCCGTTCCAGAGCAGGTCGACGGGCGCGAGCAAGATCGCTCGGATCAGTTCGGGCGGCGAGAGTTCGTCGACGCCCTCCGCGATACCGAGCGCTGCCGCCATCTCCGCGCTGACGGGGATCGACTTGCGGTCCCGCGACCACACCCCTCCGCCCTCACCGATCAGATCGGTGTCGTAGTCGGCCCACGACGATCGCGGCACCTCGAACAGGCGGCGGCGTTCGAGGTAGGACCGGTCGGCGACGGGGTCCGGGTCGACGAAGATGTGCCGGTGGTCGAAGGCGGCGACGAGCCGGATGTGCTCGCTGAGCAGCATCCCGTTGCCGAACACGTCCCCGCTCATGTCGCCGATCCCGACGACGGTGAAGTCCTGCGACTGGGTGTCGACGCCCATCTCCCGGAAATGCCGTTTGACCGACTCCCAGGCACCGCGTGCGGTGATGCCCATGGCCTTGTGGTCGTATCCGGCCGAGCCGCCCGAGGCGAACGCGTCACCGAGCCAGAAACCGTAGGACTGTGACACCTCGTTGGCGATGTCGGAGAACGCCGCGGTGCCCTTGTCGGCCGCCACGACCAGGTAGGTGTCGTCCTCGTCGAGCCGGACCACACCCCGCGCCGGGATGACCTCCCCGGTCGAGCGGTCGATGTTGTCGGTGATGTCCAGCAGACCGGAGATGAACTGCCGGTAGCAGGCGATCCCCTCCTCGCGCTGCGCATCCCGGTCGGCAGCGGTGTCCCCGGTCGGCGCCGGCGGACGCTTGACGACGAAGCCGCCCTTCGCGCCGAGGGGGACGATGACGGCGTTCTTGACGGCCTGTGCCTTCACCAGACCGAGGACCTCGGTGCGGAAATCCTCCTTGCGGTCCGACCAGCGCAGCCCGCCGCGTGCCACTGCGCCGAACCGCAGATGGACGCCCTCCACACGGGGCGAGTACACGAAGATCTCGTGCAACGGACGGGGTTCGGGGGTCTGCGGGATATCGCGAGGCCGGAGCTTGAACGAGATGACCGGGCGGTGCTCGAGATCCCGTTCACCGGTCGTGACGAAGTAGTTGGTCCGTGACGTCGCGGTCATGACCGCGGCGAAGGCCGACACGATGCGATCGGCGTCGAGACTCAGCACCGTGCCGATGTCGGCCCGGAGTTGTGCGCTCACCCGCTCGCGCCGTTCGGGGTCGGAGGCGGCCGGGTCGAAGGAGGTCACGAACAGTTCGACCAGCCCGCGCGTGATCTGCAGATGACGGCCCAGCACATTCGCGACATGGGCGGTGCTGTAAGAGAATCCGCACTGCCTCAGGTACTGCCCGTAGGCGCGCAGCATCGCCGCCGACCGCCAGTCCAGTCCGCACCGGATGATCAGCTCGTTGTAGTCGTCGACTTCCGCTGCGGCGAGCCAGATCTGACGGAACGCCTCGGTGAAGCGCTCCTCGAGGTCGTCGGCATGGTCGAGGTCCACCGACATCCCGGCGGCGAGCTGCACGATGAACTCGTAGGCCCAGCAGACGGTGTCGTCGGACCGCCGGATCTCGTACGGATGTTCTTCGAGAACATCGAGGCCGAGACTGTGCAGCACCGGCAGGACATCGGTGAGGGTCGCCGACTCCCCGCACAGGTAGAGGGTGAACCGCCAGCTGTGGTGGTCGCCCGGCCCGCGCTGCTCGATGGCGTCGAGGGTCACCGCCAACGCGCCCGGCTCGAGGGAGACGACGTGGATCAGGTCCGCGAGGGCGTCCTGGGGTTCGCGGAGTTCCTTGTAGTCGTCGGAGAGTGAGGGCAGTTGCCGCAGAAGGAGTTCCGGTCCACCCGAGACCGATCCGGAACGGTCGCCGAGGTTCACGGCGAGTTCCCGGACACGCTCGTCCCATCCTCGGATCGCCGCCGCGAGCGCCGCCTGCATCCGTGCGTGCGCGGGTGATCCGGTGTCCACCGAGCCGAGTTCGGATGCGGCGCCCGGCTCGATACACACCAGCACCTGCAGGAGCGCGAGCGGCATCTCACTCACACGGGCCGTGTATTCCAGTGCGCTGCCCTTCAATTCATCCATCAAGGCACGTTCGAGGGCGAGTCGATTCTGGGTGTTGTAGCGGTCCCGGGGCAGGTAGATGAGGGCGACCGCGGTCTTGCCGTCGAGACTGGTACGCACGAACAGGCGCAACGACCGGGTCGCGACCGCGTCGAGCATCTCGGTGACACGACGGGCGAGCTCGTCGGTGGTGGAGGCGAACATCTCCACCACCGGATAGTTCTGCAGCAGCTCGATCATGGACTGTCCGGCGAAGGAGTCCTCGTCGACGCCGACGCGCGCGAGCACGTCGTGCACCTTGGTGCGCAACACCGGGACGTCGAGCACTGTCTGGTGCAGACCGGAAGAGGTCATGGTGCCGAGGAACCGGTGCTCACCGTCGTGGTTGCCGTGCGCGTCGAAGGCGGGAACCTGCAGCAGCACCGGGAAATTCGACCGCTGGATGCCGGTGGCGACGAAGACCCGACTCGCTCGCGGGAGCAGTGGCTGCGTGGTCACCGACGGGAAGTCCCGGGTGATGGAGCCGGTGCGCCAGACCCCCAGCCGCTCGTCACCGTCACCGGCGCCGTCGGTACCCACCCGGGTGTATCCGAGGGGATGGAAGTGGTTCCCGGCGAACCATTCGAGGAGTTCGGCGTACTCGTGCCGGTCGGTGTTGCGCATGCCTGTCGACTCACGCACCGGCATTACCGCCAGGTCGGCCGCACACGACGTCATCAGCGACCGCATCCGGGCGGCGTCGTGGTCGACGTCGCCCACCCGGAACACGACCTCGAGGAGGTCCGATCGGAGCGCCTCTGGATCGACGCCGGGATGTCCGGCGAGCCCGCCGACGAAGATCCAGGACTCCCAGGCGGCACCGGGGACGTCGTCGATCGCCTCGAGCCCGCCGTCGGTGTCGCGTTGCACCGGCATGACCGGATGGTCCATGCGCTCGATGGATAGGTCGTGTGCCTCAACGGTCGCCAGAACCGCCTCCACGAGCATCGGCATGTCGTCGTTGACGACGACGATCTCGACCGCGCCGCCGTCGTCGTCGACGACCTCGACCAGTGCCTGTCCGGGATCCCGCCGGGTCGCGACGTCAAGATGACGCACCACCTGCTCGGCGGCGCTGTCCGTCCCCGAGCCTTCGGCCCGGGACCTGAAGTAGTGGTTCACCGCGTCCGGCACGAGTGACGTCACATCGCCGATGCTAGTCACCCGCGCCGGACGGGGTCGGTATTAATCGCGGGTGAGTTTGCGGTGGGTCACCCGGTGCGGACGTGCCGCGTCGGCGCCGAGACGCTCGACCTTGTTCGCCTCATACGCCTCGAAGTTGCCCTCGAACCAGAACCACTTGCCCTCTTCGACGTTGCCCTCCCACGCCAGGATGTGGGTACAGGTGCGGTCGAGGAACCAGCGGTCGTGGCTGATGACCACGGCACAGCCGGGGAAGTTCTCGAGCGCGTTCTCCAGCGATCCCAGGGTCTCGACGTCGAGGTCGTTGGTCGGCTCGTCGAGCAGGATGAGGTTGCCGCCCTCCTTCAATGTGAGCGCGAGGTTCAGGCGGTTGCGCTCACCACCGGAGAGGACCTCCGCCTTCTTCTGCTGATCCGGCCCCTTGAAGCCGAAGGCACTGACGTAGGCGCGCGACGGCATCTCGTTCTGGCCGACCTCGATGAAGTCGAGTCCGTCGGAGACGACCTCCCAGACGTTCTTCTTGGGGTCGATGTTGGCGCGCGTCTGGTCGACGTAGCTCAGCTTGACCGTCTCGCCGACCTTCACGGTGCCCGAATCGGGTGCCTCGAGGCCGACGATGGTCTTGAACAGCGTCGTCTTACCGACACCGTTGGGGCCGATGACACCGACGATGCCGTTACGCGGCAGCGTGAAGGACAGGTCCTTGATGAGGACGCGGCCCTCGAAGCCCTTGTCGAGGTGGGAGACCTCGACCACCACATCGCCGAGGCGCGGTGGCGTCGGGATCTGGATCTCCTCGAAATCGAGCTTCCGCGTCTTCTCGGCCTCGGCCACCATCTCCTCGTAACGGGACAGGCGAGCCTTGTTCTTGGTCTGACGGGCCTTGGAACCGGAACGAACCCACGCGAGCTCTTCCTTCAGGCGGCGCTGCAGCTTCTGGTCCTTCTTGCCCTGGACCTCGAGACGCTCGGCCTTCTTCTCCAGGTAGGTGGAGTAGTTGCCCTCGTAGGGGTGCAGCTTGCCGCGGTCGACCTCACAGATCCACTGCGCGACGTGATCGAGGAAGTACCGGTCGTGGGTCACGGCCAGGACGGCGCCCGGGTAGCTCGCGAGGAACTGCTCGAGCCACAGCACCGACTCGGCGTCGAGGTGGTTGGTGGGCTCGTCGAGGAGCAGCAGGTCGGGCTTCTGCAGCAGCAGCTTGCACAGTGCGACGCGGCGGCGCTCACCACCGGAGAGGTGCGTGACCGGTGAGTCGGCGGGCGGGCAGCGCAGCGCGTCCATGGCCTGCTCGAGCTGCGAGTCGAGGTCCCAGGCGTCGGCGTTGTCCAGGTCTTCCTGGAGCTTGCCCATCTCCTCCATCAGCTCGTCGGAGTAGTCGGTGGCGAGCAGTTCGGCGATCTCGTTGAAGCGGTCGAGCTTCACCTTGATCTCGCCCATGCCCTCTTCGACGTTCTCCTTGACCGTCTTCTCCTCGTTGAGGGGCGGCTCCTGGAGCAGGATGCCGACGGTCGCCTCGGGGTCGAGGAAGGCTTCGCCGTTCGACGGCTGGTCGAGGCCGGCCATGATCTTCAGGATCGACGACTTACCGGCACCGTTGGGGCCGACGACGCCGATCTTGGCGCCCGGATAGAAGGACATGGTGACGTCGTCGAGGATGACCTTGTCGCCGTGCGCCTTGCGCACCTTTTTCATGGTGTAGATGAACTCAGCCACGTGAAAACTCCTTCGGACCTGCTCGATGCCGGGTGGATGTCAGCAATTCAGATGCTCTGGCGCACGCACGGTCGGTGCGCATACATGGGTCCCAGCCTAGTGGTCGGCCCCGGCGGGCCCGTCGCCCGGTGACCCGGTCCGCCCGGTACCGGCCACGCAATTGGGCGGATGCCGCGCGCGACGCGCGGTTTGTCGCGAGAATGGTTCGCGTCGGCGAGGGCCGACGACGGGGTGTGAGTTGCGGCGCCGGGCGAGCACAAGTGCGGCGCTGGGTTGGCGCGATGGGAGTGTCATGCGCTCGGTGGGTAGGTGGACAGTGGTGACGGTGGTCGTGGGCGTGATCGTCACGTCGATGGGTGCTGTCGGCGCCTGTGCGGCCGAGCCCCGGCATTGTCCTCCAACCATCTCACCGCTGTACGGTCCGGCCGGCCCATGTTTGAGATTCGGGGTCACGACACCGAGCGGCCCGCTCGAGCCCGCGGAGGTCGCCGGCGTCACCGCGCTGACCGGGGTCTCTCCGACCATCAATCTGTTCTTCGAGGACTTCACCGCCATCCCACCGATCGCGGCGCTGAACGCGGTGATCGGCGCGGGGGCCGAGCCGATCGTCACCTGGGAACCCTGGCGGCATCTCGGCGACGGCACCTACGATCGCGCCGCCTTCTCGATGTCCTCGATCGTTGCCGGAACGCACGACGACTACCTGTACCGCTGGGCCGACGAGCTCGTCGCCTGGGGTTCGACCGTCTATCTGAGGTTCGCCCACGAACCCAACGGCGACTGGTACCCGTGGAGTCCCGCGGGTGGGACGCCGCCCGAGCTGTACGTCGCGGCGTGGCGGCACGTCCACGACCTTTTTGCGTCGAAGAACGCGGTGAACGTGAAGTGGGTGTGGGCGCCGAACGTCCCGATCTCGGACGTTCCGCTGTCCCGCTGGTACCCCGGCGCCGACTACGTCGATGTCCTCGGCATCGACGGTTACAACTGGGGCTCGGTACCCGGCCACCGATGGACGTCGCCGAACGAGCTCTTCGGGTCCTCCCTCGACCAGCTGCGCGAACTCGCGCCGGACAAGCCGATTCTCGTCACCGAGGTCGGTTCGGCCGAGGCGGGCGGGTCCAAGGCCGACTGGATCGCAGATCTCGTCGACTACCTCGACAAGGCCGACGGGGTCACGGGTTTCGTCTGGTTCGACCACGACAAGGAATCGGACTGGGGTCTGAACAGCTCGCCGGAGGCAGGCCGGGCGATGGCACGTGCACTCGAAGAAGTGGGGTTGCGGTGATAGGAGTCGAGCGGTGACGGAAGCCGAGTCGGAACGTCCGGGTCGGGTCACGGTGGATGAGACGCAAGCGCTGATCGCCCCCGACGTCGAGGAAGCACGTCTCCGAGCGGTGGAGCAGCTCAACCTGCTCGACTCCGCCCCCGAGGACCGGTTCGCGCAGATCACCCGCATGGCCAAAGCGGTGTTCGGCGTACCGATGTCGACGGTGTCCCTCCTCGACCGGGATCGGCAATGGTTCAAGGCGGTCGACGGCATCGAACTGCAGAACCAGCCACGCGAGCAGACCGTGTGCCAGGTGACGGTCGCGCGGGCCTACACGCGCCCTGCCGACCCGGCGCTCGTCATCGAGGACGTGTCGACGATCCCGTTCTTCGCCGAGATACCTCAGATCAGCGGGGAGGGCGGAATCCGTTTCTACGCCGGGTATCCGTTGTACGGTCCGGGCGGTCACCCGGTGGGCACCTTCTGCGTCTACGACACCCGGCCGCGGCAGCTGACCGCCGACCAGTTGGCCGCGTTCCGCGAGCTGGCGGCCTGGGCGCAACGCGAGATCGAGAACTCCGACGATCTCGAACGCGCCGCGAAGGTGCAACGCCAGTTGCTCCCCCCACCGCTCGGTATCGTGCCCGGCTACTCCATCGAGACGATGTGCCTCCCCGCGTTCGCCGTGGGCGGCGACTTCTACGACCACTACCCCTGCCACGACGGACTGGTGTTCACCGTCGCCGACGTCATGGGCAAAGGTCTGGGGGCGGCGATCCTCACCGCCACCGTGCGGTCGGCGATGCGTGCTGCCTCACGGGCTTTCGACGCCACCGGTGGTGAGAGCGCAGACCATGATCTCGGCGAGGTCGTGGGTACGGTGGCCGGTCAGCTCGCCGAGGACTTCGCCGGCACGGAAACCTTCGCGACCCTGTTCCACGCCCGGCTGCGCACCCGGGACGGTCACGTCGACTACGTCGACGGTGGCCACGGGCTGGCCACCGTGCGCCGCGCTGACGGCCACTGCACCGTCCTACACGGCGGCGGACTCCCCATCGGAATCCTGCCGGAGGACACCTGGCGTTCGGCCGCAATCGATCTCGGCCCCGGCGACATGCTCGTGATCGCCTCGGACGGCCTCCTCGACCTCGTCGCCGGTGGGGACGCACTCGACCTCCTCCGAATGCTCTGCGGCACAAGCACTCCCGCCGCAGTGCGGACGAAGGTCGAGGAACTGGTGGCCAGTCTCCCACCCGTAGACGACGTCACACTCGTCGCGATCCGGCGGGACGATGCCGGATGAGCGAGAGCATCGAGAAGGCCACCCTCGCCCGCACCGCCCCGTCGCCGTGGTTACGGCTGCTCATCGTCGTGGCAGCAGTGCTCGGCCTCAACTACATCGTGTGGCGCTGGCTGGCATCGGTGAACTGGGAGGCGTGGTGGATCGCCGTCCCGCTGGTCGTCGCCGAGACCTACAGCCTCATCGACTCGCTGCTGTTCGGGCTCACCATGTGGAAACTGCAGCACCGCCCCGAACCCCCGCCGCCGCCCGCAGGCGCCACGGTCGATGTCTTCATCACCACCTACAACGAACCGATCGACCTCGTGATGAAGACCGCGCTCGCCGCGAAGGCCATCACCTACCCGCACACCACCTGGATCCTCGACGACGGTGACCGCGCCGAACTCGCCGAGTGCGCGCGCAAGGCCGGCCTGGGTTACCTGACCCGGTCGTCGAACTGGCTGGACAAGCCACGACATGCCAAGGCCGGCAACCTGAACAACGCGCTCATGCAGACCGAGGGCGAGTTCATCCTCATCCTCGACGCCGATCAGGTCCCCGAACCGCAGATCCTCGACCGCACGCTCGGTTACTTCCACGACGAGAAGATGGCCGTGGTCCAGACCCCGCAGTACTTCGTCAACGTGCCACCCTCGGACCCGCTGGGATCGCAGGCACCGCTCTTCTACGGGCCGATCCAGCAGGGTAAGGACGGCTGGAACGCCGCATTCTTCTGCGGCTCGAACGCGGTCCTGCGTCGTGAAGCACTGATGCAGCTCGGGATCACCCAGTACGTCACCGCCGTTGAGGACGGCGTCGACCGCGCCCTGCGGACCGCGCGGACCGTGCTCCGAAAGACCCGACGACGTGTCCGCGACAACCCTCCGGCACTCGCCGCGCTCGACCGGGTGGACGCCGCGGTCACCGAGGCACGGAAGCAGCTGAAGGATCGGGAACCGCTGGCCGATATCACCTACCGATTCCAGGCGCGGGTCGACGAGGCTGCCCGCGGACTCGTCGACGCCGATGTCGAGGCGATGCGCGCCGACCTCGAGGCGATCGAGGCCCTCACCGAGTTCAGCGAGCAGGAAACGGGTGCCGGGGCACTCGACTTCGACGCTCTGGCGGTTCTGGCCGATCGCGAATGGTCCCCACTCGGCGCCATCGAGTCGATCCGTGCCCTGGTCGCGGCGGTCGATGTCGGCAGATCCGATGAGGCGCAACCGATGTTGCCGCTCGCGACGATCTCGGTCACCGAGGACATGGCCACCTGCATGCGGCTGCACGCCCTGGGGTGGAATTCGGCATACCACCACGAGAACCTCGCCTACGGGCTCGCTCCCGAGGACCTGAAAACCATGCTGACCCAACGCCTCCGGTGGGCCCAGGGCACGATCCAGGTGATGCTGCGCGAGAATCCGCTGGTCCAGAAGGGGCTGACCGTAGCCCAGCGACTCATGTACTGGGCGACGATGTGGAGCTACCTGGCCGGTTTCGCGGCGATCGCCTACATCGCCGCCCCGGTGGTGTATCTCGTGCTGGGGGTTCTCCCGGTGCAGGCCTACAGCTGGGACTTCTTCCTCCGCCTCATCCCGTTCCTGGTGATCAACCAGGTGTTGTTCCTCGTCGTGGCGAGAGGAACCCCGACCTGGCGGGGCCAACAGTACAGTCTCGCATTGTTCCCGGTCTGGATCCGGGCCTGCACCACCGCGTTCCGCAACGTCTACCTGAACCGGCCACTCGGATTCGCGGTCACGCCGAAGACGAAACAGTCCCAGGACGCGCTGCCGTGGCATCTCGTCCGCCCGCAGCTCGCCGCGATGGTCCTCCTCGTCGTGGCATCGGTCATCGGCATCGTGCAGTTGTGGCGGGGCGCGATCTCTGTTCTGGGCGTGGGCGTCAACCTGTTCTGGGTACTGTTCGATCTGGTGATCCTGAGCGTCGTCATCATGGCGGTCCGCTACCGCGGTCACGACGACACGGCAGAAGACTCGCCCACCGGCGACAACCCCGCCCGTCCAGAAAGGCCATGATGACGACATACTCGACTCGCCCCGTCGCCGGTGATGCCGTGGCGATCACGCCGGACGGACGGCTCAACATGATCGCCGCACCCAGGCTGCGCGATCAGTTGCACGAACTCGTCGGGGCCGGGACGACCCGGATCGTCGTCGACCTATCCGGCACCGATTTCATCGACTCGTCCGGGCTGGGTGCGCTCGTCTCCGGACTGAAGGTCGCACGCCAGGCGGGTGGCGATCTCCGGATCGCGGCCCCCACCGAGCAGGTCGTCACCGTCCTGGAACTGACCAACCTCAATCGCGTGTTGCGGGTGCACGAGTCCGCGGACGCCGCGTACGGTGCCGAGTGAGATCCGAGAGGCCACCCTCATGACCGAGAACACCGGGACGCGTGTTCTCGAGGAGGTCACGTCGGACGCCACCCTCGAGCACATTCACGAGCTGCTCGCAGATCTGTTGCGCGACTGCCCGGTCGACGACATGGACGCAATGCAGTTCGAGCTCGCGCTGGCCGAGATCGGCTCGAACATCGTCGAACACGCCCGTGACGGCAGCCGGGTGGCCATGCGGCTCGAACTCGAGGTCGCGGCGGACCGGATCGAGGGCCGTTACAGCGACGACGGTCATCCGGCCCGCGTCGACCTCGACGCGGTGAGCCTGCCCGACGACTTCGCCGAGCGCGGTCGCGGACTGGCCATCGCCATCCAGATCCTCGACGAGCTCTCCTACCGGCGCGCCGACGGGCGCAACCACTGGCGACTGGTCCGCAACCGGACGGCGTGAAACTCACGCAGCCGTCTGGGTTTCCGCCTTCTCCGCGGCGGCGACCGGCAAGGCGGCCGCGATGTCTCGCTCCGACGACGGCGTGCCACGGTAGGTGACGATGCAGCGACTCAGGTCGAGTCCCACGGCGACCGCGGTCATCTCGAGGTCCGAGCGGCGCGAGCCGTCGGCCGTCGGATACTCATTGGTCTTGATCTGACCGTGCGCCATGACGGGCCGGCCCTTCGCGATGGCGAGGCCGACCCCGGCGAGGAGCCGGCGCCAGCAGCTCACCGTCAGATACAGCGTCGGCCCGTCCGTCCACTCGCCGGTGCGCTTGTCGATGCGGCGCGAGGTGCAGGCCACGCGGAACGAGATCACGTCCTCGCCGGTGGTGGTCTGGCGTCGGCGGGGCTCGGACACAACGGTTCCGATGACGGTCGTGTACGTCTCAAACATGGTCGTCTCCTACTGGTGTCGGCCACGGGAAGTGTGGCCGCATCAGCATCTCCCCCGGCATACGTCCGAGACGGGGACCCGATCGGGCTGTGGAGAACTCTCCACGGGTTACCCACAGATCGCGGGCACCCCTGGCGTTCCGCCCATAGGATCGCGGAATGCGGATGCGAGTGTTCCTGACCGGTCTGATCGCGGCGGCCACGATGCTGGTCGCGCCACCCCTGTCCGCCGCGGCACCGGCGCCTGCGATGGCGGGCCTGACGGAGGCGGTCGCCGGTCGCCTCGCACTGGCCGACACGGTCGCCGCAACGAAGTGGGCGTCCGGTGCGGCCATCGACGATCCGGTTCGCGAGCAGGTCGTCCTCGACACGGTGTCGCAGCTGGCTCTCGACCGGAACCTCGACCCCGCCTATGTACGCGGCGTGTTCCGCGACCAGATCGAGGCGAGCAAGACGGTGCAGCGTGGGCTGTTCGCCCTGTGGGAGTTGCCCGGGCAGACCGCCCCGCCCGCGACACCCGATCTCGGTCCGGTCCGGGCGGCGATCAACGAACTGAATGTGGCGATCGTCGACGAACTCGCGGCCTCACGCGGCATCGTTACGACCCTGCGCTGCCCGCCGGAGCTGGCCGTGGCGACCGCGCAGACCGCCGCCGACGTCGGCTTCGATCCGCTCCACGTCGCCGCCCTGGTCCAGGCCGGCGCCTCCGTCTGCACGGGGTCGACCGGATCGAGCTGAGTTCCGTTGTAGCTCAGCCGCGTTTGTTGAGCTCCTTGAGCATGTCGTTGTAGTTCTCGAGTTCGGCGTCGTGGTCGCGGACCGCGTTGCGGTCGTAGCGCTTCGCCTGCCGGGTGTCGCTGCGCTGCCATTGGACCAGCAGGGCCAGCATGATGACGACGAGCGGGATCTCGCCTGCCGCCCAGGCGATTCCGCCTCCGGCGCGCTGGTCGTCGAACAGGTTGTAGGTCCACGGCAGATTGAGTCCGCGGTAGTAGTTCTCGGCGATGACGGCCGTGGTCATCATCAGTGCCACGCCGAAGAAGGCGTGGAACGGCAGCGACCCGAGGACGATGCCGAGTTTGGCGACCGGTTTGACCTGTCGCGGTGCGGGGTCGATGCCGATGACGAGCCAGTAGAACAGGTATCCGCTGAGCAGGAAGTGCAGGTTCATCAGCAGGTGAGCCGCGTGGTACTCGACCACCGACTCGTACAGCCCGCCGAGGTAGAGGATGTAGAAGCTGCCGACGAACATGATGGCCGCGATCAGCGGGTGCGTCAGGAAGCGCGACGGCCCCGAGTGCACACCCGCCTGAATCCACTCGCGGGGTCCGGGAGGGTTGCCGCGACCCGCCGGCGGGAGGGCGCGCAGCGCCAGCGTCACCGGACCACCCAGGACCAGCAGGACCGGGATCATCATCGACATCAGCATGTGGGCGATCATGTGGACGCTGAACATCGCCGGCGCGTAGCGGCCCAGACCCGACGAGGTCGCCAGGAGTAGCAGCAGACATCCGAGAAGCCACGCGAAGGTGCGGCCGATCGGCCAGTCGTCGCCGCGTCGCTTCAGTCGCACGACGCCGCGGATGTACACGGCTGCCAGGACGATGGCAGCGAGACCGAAGATCAGGTCGAATCGCCAGTCGGTGAGGAACCGGACCAAGGTCGGCGGACCGTCGATGTCGTAGCCGATGGCGTTCTCGACCGGTGAGACGTTCGCGGTGTCGAGGGCCGGCGGCGGGGTCCGGCTCAGGCCGACCGCCAGACCGAAGGTGGCCGCGAACACGGCCAGCTCGACGAGCCCGAATCGCACGAACAGCGACGGCCGCTGCTCCGACTCGAGCTGGGCGATGGTGACTCGCCGGTGCCACGCACCGAGCGCGCCGAGGACGACGAGTGCCGCCACCTTCGCCACGACGAGGCGCCCGTAGGTGTCGGAGAAGAGCTGATCGAGGGGCACGCGCACGGCGGCGTTGATCACGCCGCTGAGGCCGACGACGATGATGCACCAGAATGCGACGCGCGAGAAGCGTCGGACCGCCAGTCCCCGCCACCGCCCGGACGCGAGCGCGTAGACGACCACCGCGGCGAGCCCGCCGAGCCACAGGGTCGCCCCGATCAGGTGCAGGATGAGGCTGTTGGTGGCGATGTCGTGGTTGCCGCCCGACGACGAATGCCCGGCCAGTGCCGACGGCATCAGGCTGAAGATCGTGAACGCGATGACCGCGACGGTCGGCCCCCACTTGAGGATCGTCCGCGCGATGATCGCGGCGACCAGCGCGAACACCGCCGTCCAGAACCAGGTGCGCACCTCGGCGACCTGACCGTATGCGTTGATCAGGTTGGCCGGTTTGATCGCCTCCGACAGCGGTGATCCGCTGACCTCCGACGCCGACAGCGGCATCAGCAGAAGCGCGCACACCGACCACACCAGCGCCGACGACGCCGCGATCCGGATGGCGCGATAGCCGCCGACGTCGAGCACGTTGTCGGACTGCGGCGGCACGAAGAAGGCGGCGAACACCGCGCAGCCCAGCGCGATCGCGGCCGCGAACTCACCGATCGCGGTCAGGGTCGGCAGGCCGTAGGTGGTGAGCGGCCCGGGATCGGGGACGCCGGTCAGCTTGAGCGCGGTGGACGCGGAGATGGCGGTGACGGCGATGGCGACGATCGCGGCGAGCCATCCCGACGCCCAGAGGACCGCGGTGACGACGCCGCGCGGTTCGGCCATCGCGTCGCGATTCTGATCCGGCGTGGCGGACGTCGTCGAGCGGGTCATTCCTCAACTGTAGGTCCGGGGGCCGACGCCACACCCTCCGACCTGGTACCGCCGTGGTCTGGGGCACATCCGCGGCGAGCTCGAGGGCATGTCGTAAACTCCATGTGCCCGACGCCCCGTGTCCTCTCGCCACGATCGCGCCGAGCACGCCTCCGTAGCTCAGGTGGATAGAGCAAGGGCCTTCTAATCCCTAGGTCGCAGGTTCGAGTCCTGCCGGGGGCACCGTCACATCCCTGCCGACCTCCGGTCGGTGTGCGCCCACTGAGTTCGAGTGAGATCCCGGAGGGCGCACCGTCAGCATCAGATGCCGAACGGCGCCGCGTAGCGCACCGTCCCGGACGGGACGTCGGTGCCGTCGAGGCTGAGTACCATCAACGCCTCTTCGGGCACCTCGATGCTGAGCCGGATGCCATGGTCGACGGCTCGTCGGAAACCGAAGCGCGGGTAGTAGTCGGGGTGGCCCAGCACGACGACGGTGCTCTCCCCCATGTCGCGCGCCGCGTCGAGGGCGGCGATGATCGCGGCCGAACCCGCCCCGGTCCGCTGGTATGAGGTGGCCACGGCACACGGTGCGAGGCACAACGCGGGGGCATCGTCGACGTGACAGCGTGTCAGCAGCGCGAAACCAACCGGACGATCGTCGGCATCGACGGAAACGATGGAGAGCCCGTCGAGCCAGGCCGGGTCGGCGCGGAGCGCGTCGACCAGCTCGGCTTCCTCCGACGTGGGAAAGGCGTCCGCATTGATCTCGTGGACACACGCGACGTCGTCGGGCCGTTCCGCCCTCGTACGCCAAGCCTGCTGCGGCATCGGCGGCTCCCATGTCCTGTGTCGAGTGCCCCCAACGTAGCCCCCGCGCGTGGTCGCGGAGAAGCGGTTTTCGGAACCGGCGAGGCGCGCGGCGCGTCCAAGAATCGCACCACCTCTCCGGGTGGTCGCAGTCCTCGAAGAGTGACGGAGGATCATGCCATTCCCGTTCCCCATTCCCTCACCCGTTCCGCTCGTCCCCCAGTGGTTTCCCCGATCTGATCGCAGAAACGACTCGGAGAAGGATGTTTTCGGGATTTCGCCGGACGAGATCGAGGCGGTCGTCAGATCGTGGCGCGCCAACGGCATCGCCATCCACGCGATCGATACCGCGACCCTCGGCGACGCCCGGGGCTCATCGAGTCGGGTGGCCCGTGCACTCCGCGACACCGCCGGACCTGCCCGTCGCGCCGTCGAGTCGATCGGCGACCGCCTCATCGCGATGAGCGAGATCCTGGCCACCTTCGAAGCGACGACGACCTCGACGGACGCCCGAGCTGCCGCGACGTTCGAAGCACTGCGGGGCCGCTGATGCGCCCCACGATCTCGGCGCTGCGCGCCTGGAATCCGCAGTCCTTCGCCGACGCGGGATCGGCCGCATCGACCGCGGCCGAATCTCTCGACACCGGAATCGACCGCGCCCGGACGGCATTCGAGTCATCCGACTCGTGGCGTGGACGCACCCGTGCCGCCGCACACGACCGTATCCGGCAGGAGCACGACCACGCCGGCGAGGTCCGCAACGCCCTGCAGATGGTCGCCGACGAAGCATCCGACGCCGGGACCGATCTCGCATATGCGCGCGAGCACGTGTTGCGTCTCGTCGACGCCGCAACCGGCGCAGGTTTTCGCGTCGCCGACGACGGCACGGTCACCCATCCCGATCCCGGCCGGGTCACGGCGGCCGCCGAGTTCAGCGGCTCGATCGAGTCCGGTCTGGCCGCCGTCGACGGTCTCGACGAACGCTACGGCTCCCGACTCGACGGGCTCGCGACCGACCTCGCGTCACTGGTCGACGGACAATCCGATGTGACGCTTCCCGGAGATCAGGTCGTGGACGCCGACGCTGCCGTCCGAGTGCTCGAGTCACTCACTCCCGACCAGGTCCGCGACATCCTCGAACAGATGGCACCCGACGACACACGACGCCTCATCCAGGCGAATCCGCATGTGCTGGGCAACCTTCCGGGCGTTCCCTTCGACCTTCGCATCCAGGCCAACGAGATCAACATCCGCAACGCCCTGGTCGACGAGATCCAGGCCGGCCGAAGCGAGGGTCGTCGTGCCCGGACGTTGCGGGACATGTTGGCGCCGCATGCCGGGCGCGAACGGCAGTTCATCACCTTCGTGAACACACGGCAGGGACGTGTCGTCGAGATGATCGGATCGCTGCGTCCTGACACCCGGAACGCCACCACGTACGTCCCTGGCACCGGGACCACCCTCGACACCGCCGGCGGCGACAACCGCCGCGCCGCAGCCCAGCTCGCCGACCAGACCAACGGCCCGGTGTTCCTCTACCTCGACGGCGATCTGCCTTCGGATCTCCGCGCGGCCACCAGTCCGTCCTTCGCCGGCGCCATGGCACATCGGCTCGAGCTGTTCGGAACCGAACTCGACGCCGAGATCGCCCGCCACGCACCCGGCGCGAACACCACCTACATCGGCCACTCTTATGGCGGGGTGGTGGTCGGCACCGCCGAGCAGCTGGGCCTGACGCCGGACCGCGTCATCTACGCGTCGTCGGCCGGCACCGGGGTGCACGATCTACCGCACCCCGGCGGCGTCGAACGGTATTCACTGACATTTCCCGGCGACCCGATCCACTACGCGCAGTCCCTGCCCGGGAACCCGCATGGCTCCGACCCCGACTCCGCACCCGGGGTGACGCGTCTCGACACCGGTACGGTCCAGATCGACGAACGCACATACGACAGCGGGATCAAGACCCACGGCGGCTACTGGAACGACCCGCACTCGACGGCCTTCCGGAACATGGTGAAGGTCATCACCGGACAGCAACCCGACCCCTACATCTCACGGAAGCCCGACGTCCCCGAACTACCGCCCCCACCCCTCGGCGCGCCCGCACCGCTGTGGTGGCTGTATCTGTTCAACGACCGCGCCGACGGAGACATCGACCTACCGGGGCCGATCCCGGACATCCCGCTCAAGCTCCCGTGGTGACTACGCCTCACTGACAGAAGTCGTTTCGACGCTGCGACTTCGATCGAGGTCGCAACGTCGAAATGAGGTCGGCCGGTCAGGACTTGTCGGGAACCACCGTCCCGCGCCAGCCACCGATGATCCGCATCGAGTGGTAGATGACCAGCGCGGCCACCGAACCCAGCGAGATGCCCGCGAACACGAGATCGCCTATCTGCCAGGTGTAGTCGGCGATGCCGATGATGAGCGGGATCGCGGCGGTGAACTGGTTGATCGGCTTGGAGAAGTCGACCTTGTTGCTGACCCAGATCTGCACGCCGATGATGCCGACGAGGCCGTAGAGGGCTGTCGTGACACCGCCGAGGACGCCCGGCGGGATGGCGGCGATCACCGCACCGATCTTCGGCGACAGGCCGAGCAGGATCGCGGCCGCACCGGCCACCCAGTAGGCCGCGGTCGAGTAGACCTTGGTCGCCGACATCACGCCGATGTTCTCGGCGTACGTGGTCGTCGCCGAACCGCCACCGCTGCCGGCGAGCATCGTCGCCAGACCGTCCGCGGCGAGCGCGCGGCCCATCGTGTCGTCGTAGTCCCTGCCGGTCATCATCGCGACCGACTTCACGTGACCGATGTTCTCGACGACGAGGACCAGGACGACGGGAAGAAACAGCGGCAGGACACCGAGATCGAAGGTCGGGGTCTGGAAGTCGGGCAGGCCGACCCACGCGGCATCGGCGATACCGGAGGTGTCGATGTAGTCGTTGTCGGAGTCGATCCAGTCGAGGACGAGCGCCAGCACATAGCCGAGCGCGACGCTGAGGAAGATCGCCAGCCGACCGAGCAGCCCGCGGAACAGCACCGCCGAGGCGACGAGCAGGACCAGCACAATGGTCGCGAGGACGGGGTCGGCGACGAAGTTGTTCTTCGCGGCCGGGGCCAGGTTCAGGCCGATCAGTGCCACGATCGCACCGGTCACGACCGGCGGCATCAGCGTCTCGATCCACTTCACGCCGGCGAAATGACTGATCAGACCGATGATGACGAGCAGCGCACCGACCGCGACCAGGCCACCGAGCGCCGACGATGCCCCGTCGGAGGCGACCGCCGCCGTCACCGGCGCGATGATCGCGAAACTCGAGCCCAGATAGCTGGGGAGACGGTTACGGGTGATCAGCAGGAACAGGATGGTGCCGATACCCGAGAACAGCAGGGTCGTCGACGGCGGGAACCCGGTGAGGACCGGCACCAGGAAGGTCGCGCCGAACATCGCGACCACATGCTGCAAACCGATGCTCACAGTCCGCGGCCAGGTCAGCCGTTCCTCCGGTGCCACCACGGTGTTCGTCGTGAGCTTCCACGACAGCAGGTTCTGGGATCTCGTCCCCGGTTCAGTCATGCGCAACAGTTTGCGGCACTCACGGCTTGCCCGCTCCCCTTACCCCGGTGCTTGCACGGCGCATATGCAACAAGACTCATAAGCACCTTGTTGCATAGTGCACTGTTGCGGTGTTAGCGTGCTCACATGGCGCTCGAACATGCGATTCTGGTGTCGCTGGCGGAGCGACCCGGCACGGGTTACGAGATCGGTCAGCAATTCGACCGGTCGATCGGTTACTTCTGGTCGGCCACCCACCAGCAGATCTATCGGACGCTCAAGAAGCTCCTCGACGACGGCCTGGTGAGTGTCGAGTCGATCAGCCAGGACGGCCGCCCGGACAAGAAGGTCTACACCATCTCCGACTCGGGCCGAGATGCGCTGGCGCAGTGGGCGATGAGCCCCACACCACGGCAGTCACTCCGCAGCGACATCGGCGTCAAACTCCGCGCCGCCGAGTTCGGCGACCTCGCCGCCATCATCGGCGAGCTCAAGGCCCACCGCGACGAGCACGTCGCACAACTGACGTTGTTCAAGGGATTCCAGGCGGACTACTACCCCGAGCCCGACACCCTGACCGGCCGCAAGCTCCACCAGTACCTCGTGCTGCGCGGCGGCATCCGGCAGGAGGAGGGCTACATCGAGTGGTGCGACGAGGTCATTCCCGCACTCGAACGCGAACTCGCCGGGATGAACCAGCGACACCCGTGACGGCACGGAACCACCACCCAGACAGAGCATTGCACGCACACAGCGTCACCACGACACCGAGATGAAAGGTCGCGCCATGTCAGCCCACACGGCACAACCCAACCCGCATTACCCGCACCTGTTCACGCCGCTGCAGATCGGCGGCATGACCATCGAGAACCGTCTGGTGATGGGGTCGATGCACACGGGTCTCGAGGATCGCCTCTGGGACACCGACAAGCTCGCCGCGTACTTCGCCGAGCGCGCGAAAGGCGGTGCGGGACTGATTATCACGGGCGGTTTCGGCACCAGCCGCACCGGCCTGCTCGCCTTCGCCGGCGGCAAGATGACCAACGCCCTCGACTGGAAGCGTCATCAGCGCGTCACCAAGGCCGTGCACGACGAGGGCGGCAAGATCGCCATGCAGCTCATCCACGCCGGCCGTTACGGGTACACCCCGTTCAAGGTCGCGCCGGGTAAGGATCCGTCGCCGATCCATCCGTTCAAGCACCTGCGGATGACCGAGCCGATCATCTGGCACGTCATCAAGACCTTCGGCCAGTCGGCGAAGCTGGCACGCAAGGCCGGGTACGACGCCATCGAGATCATGGGCGGCGAGGGGTATCTGATCAACCAGTTCCTGTGCCCGCACACCAACGACCGCACCGACAAGTGGGGCGGCAACACCGAGAACCGGCAGCGCTTCCTCGTCGAGGTCATCAAGGAGATCCGCCGTCAGGTTCCCCGCGACTTCCCGATCATCCTGCGTCAGTCCGTCGCCGACCTGATCCGCAAGGGCCAGACCTGGGACGAGATCGCCCTGATGGCGCGCAAGGCCGAGGAGCACGGCGTCGATGCGATCAACACCGACATCGGCTGGCACGAGGCCCAGGTCCCCACGATCGTGACCTCGGTCCCCCGCGGCGCCTTCGTGAAGTTCACCGAGCGTCTCCGCGACGAGGTGTCGATCCCGCTGATCGCCGCCAACCGCATCAACACCGCGGAGTTCGCCGAGGAGATCCTCACCAACGGCCGCGTCGACGCCATCCAGATGGCCCGTCCGTTCCTCGCCGATCCCCACCTGGCCAACAAGGCCCGCGAGGGTCGCGCCGACGAGATCAACACCTGCATCGGCTGCAACCAGGCCTGCCTCGACCACGCCTTCGTCGGTAAGAAGGTGTCGTGCCTGGTGAACCCGCGTGCGGGACGTGAGACCACGCTGATCCTCAGCCCGACGCGCAAGGCCAAGCGGGTCGCCGTCGTCGGTGCCGGGCCGGCCGGCCTGTCGGCTGCCGTCTCGAGCGCCGAACGCGGCCACAAGGTGACGCTGTTCGAAGGTGGCAAGTCCATCGGCGGCCAGTTCTCCATCGCCGCCCGCATCCCGGGCAAGGAGGAGTTCAACGAGACGATCCGCTACTTCACCCGCAAGCTCGAGGTCCTCGGCGTCGACGTCCGACTCAACACCCGGGTCGACGCCGACACGCTCATCGCCGAGAAGTTCGACGACGTCATCGTCGCCACCGGCGTGGTGCCGCGCATCCCGAGCTTCCCCGGCGTCGACCACCCGATGGCGATGTCGTACGCCGACGCCGTCCTCGGTCATCGCGAGATCGGCAAGCGGGTCGCCGTCATCGGTGCCGGAGGTATCGGCTTCGACATCAGCGAGTTCCTCACCACCGACGAGTCGCCGACGCTGAATCTCAAGGAATGGGAACAGGAATGGGGCGTCACCGACGATCCGGAGAAGCCCGGTTTCGTCACCAAGCCCCGCCCCCTGCCGCCGGTGCGTCAGGTCTACATGGTGCAGCGCAAGTCCGGTAAGCAGGGCAAGTCGCTCGGCAAGACGACCGGCTGGGTGCACCGCGCCACGATGAAGATGAAGGGCGTCGAGCAGATCAGTGGCGCGACCTACGACAAGATCGACGATCAGGGTCTGCACCTCAGCTTCCGCGACGACGAGGGCAACGTGACGGAGACCCGGGTCCTCGAGGTCGACAACGTGGTCATCTGCGCGGGCCAGGAATCGGTGCGCGATCTCATCGATCCGCTGACCCTCGCCGGTGTCACCACCCACGTGATCGGCGGCGCCGACTACGCGGGCGAACTCGACGCCAAGCGCGCTATCCGGCAGGGCACCGAGGTCGCCGCCGGTATCGACTGACCTCTCGACCCATCTGTCGCTGCGCTCCGGCTCTTCTCGGGCCGGGGCGCAGCGGCCGCTACGATTGCTCCCATGCCGGTACCGCCGCCTTCAGAAAACGCCCGCGCCGTCGTCACCGGGGCCTCCTCCGGTATCGGTCGCGAGCTCGCCCGGGCGCTGGCCGCCCGTGGCCACTCGGTAGTCCTCGTCGCCCGTCGCGGTGAGCTCCTCGAAGAGCTCGCCGGCGAACTGCGGGCCGCCCATCGGGTCGCGGTCGAGGTCCGCGCGGTCGACCTGTCCGACCCGACCAAGGTCGAGGTCCTTGCCGCCGAGTTCGCCGGACGCGAGATCTCGATCCTCTGTAACAACGCCGGCATCGCCACCTTCGGCCCCGTCGCCGAACTCGACGCCGACTACGAGAAGTCCCAGGTCCTGCTGAACGTCAACGCCGTTCACGACCTGACCCTCGCTGTCCTCCCCCAGATGGTGAAGCGCGGTTCCGGCGGCATCCTCATGGTGGGGTCGGCAGCCGGCAACATGCCGATCCCGAACAACGCCACCTATGCCGCGTCGAAGGCCTTCGTCAACACGTTCAGCGAATCGCTGCGGGGCGAGGTCTCGGCACAGGGCGTCCACGTCACACTTCTGGCTCCCGGCCCGGTCCGCACCCACACACCGTCGCCCGACGAGGCGTCGATCGTGGACAAGGTCGTCCCCGACTTTCTCTGGCATTCATCCGCGAAGGTCGCCGAGATGAGTCTGGATGCCCTGGCGCACAACAAGATGCGTGTCGTCCCCGGAACCCTGTCCAAAGCCATGTCGGTGGCCGGCGGGTACACCCCGCGCGCCGTCGTCGCGCCGATCGTCGGCGGGTTCTACCGAAAGTTCAGCGCCGAGTAGGCCCGGCGCCGAACACTTCTCAACGCTTCCGACGCCGCCCCGTACCGAAGATCGCGCGACTGAACTCGCGTCCCGCGGCGCTGGCCGCCGACCGCAGGAAGCTCTGCACCGGCTTGCTGGTCAGCACCTCGGTGATGATGCCCGGCTCCTCGGGGACGGGCTTCGGTGCCGGAGTATGTTTCGGAGCCGGGACGGGAACCGGAGCCGGTGCGGGCGTGTCGGCGGATTCGCCGGGCGACAGCGTGTTGGCGGCGAGCATCTCGTAGGCCGACTCGCGGTCGATCGACTGCCCGTACTTCGCATACAGCGGACTCGCCTTGGCGGCGGCGGTGATCGCCTCCGCCCCGATGGCATCCATCGACGAACGCGGCGGACGCACGACCGTCCAGGCGACCGGGGTCGGCGCACCCTTCTCCGACAGCACCGTCACCACGGCCTCACCGGTGCCCAGCGAGGTGAGGACCTGCTCGAGCTTGTAGATCTCCGACACCGGGTACGTCTTGACCGTCTTCTTCAGCGCCTTCTGATCGTCAGGTGTGAAGGCACGCAACGCATGCTGGATGCGGGCGCCGAGCTGCGACAGCACCTCGTTGGGGATGTCGGTGGGCAGCTGCGAGCAGAAGAAGACGCCCACACCCTTCGAGCGGATCAGCTTGACCGTCTGCACGACCTGGTCGATGAACGCCTTCGACGCGTCGTCGAACAGCAGATGCGACTCGTCGAAGATGAAGACCAGCTTCGGCTTGTCGACATCGCCGACCTCGGGCAGGAACTCGAAGAGGTCGGCCAGAATCCACATCAGGAAAGTGGAGAACAGAGCAGGCCGGGCGGCCTGGGCGCCGAGCTCGAAGAGCGTGATGATGCCGCGACCGTCGGCGGCGAGGCGGATGAGGTCGGCGGGCTCGACCTCGGGCTCACCGAAGAACGTGTCGCCGCCGTCGGCCTCGAGATTGGTCAGGGAACGCAGGATCACGCCCGCGGTCTGGCGCGAGACCCCGCCGATGTTCTTGAGCTCTTCCTTGCCCTCGTCGCCGGTGAGGAAGGCGATCACCGACCGTAGGTCCTTCAGGTCGAGCAGCGGCAGACCCTTCTTGTCCGCCCAGTGGAAGATCAATCCGAGGGTCGATTCCTGGGTGTCGTTGAGGCCCAACACCTTGGAGAGAAGGATCGGGCCGAAGGACGTGATGGTCGCGCGGATGGGCACGCCGATGCCGGTGTCACCGAGCGAGACGAACTCGACAGGATGAGAGGCGGGCTGCCAGGAATCGCCGGTCTGCTGTGCGCGTTCGACGATCTTGTCGTTGCTGACGCCCTCGCGGCTCAGCCCCGACAGGTCTCCCTTGATGTCGGCCATCACCACCGGCACACCATTGGCGGAGAGCTGTTCGGCCAGCAATTGCAGGGTCTTGGTCTTGCCGGTGCCCGTGGCACCGGCGACGAGGCCGTGCCGATTCATCATCGCGAGCGGGATGCGCACCGAGGCGGTCGCGTCGACCTGACCGTCCACCGACACCGTCCCCAGTTCGAGCGAGGTGGAGGTGAAGGCGTAGCCGGCGGCGATGGTCTGAGCAGGGCTGAGGGCTTCGGTCACGAGGGACACAATAGCCCGCGAGGTGCCCCTGTTCTCCGTCTGACGCGGGCTCGTCGTGACGGTTGGCTAAGGTTGTCGGGTGCAGGACAAACTGGTGTGGATCGATTGCGAGATGACCGGCCTCCGACTCGAGTCGGACAAGTTGATCGAGATCGCGGCCCTGGTCACCGACGGTGACCTCAACATCCTGGGTGACGGCGTCGACGTCGTCATCCACGCCGACGACGCGGCTCTCGCGTCGATGCCCGACGTCGTGACCAAGATGCATGCCGATTCCGGTCTCACCGAAGAGGTGCGCGCGTCCACCGTCACCCTCGCCGAGGCCGAGAAGATGGTGCTCGACTACATCCGCAAGCACGTGACGTCGCCCGGTGCCGTCCCGCTGGCCGGCAACTCGATCGCCACCGACCGCGGCTTCATCGCCCGGGACATGCCCGAACTCGACGCCTACCTGCACTATCGGATGGTCGACGTCAGTTCGATCAAGGAACTGTGCCGCCGCTGGTTCCCGAAGGTGTACTTCGGCCAGCCCGACAAGGGCCTCGCCCATCGTGCCCTCGCCGACATCCGTGAATCGATCCGCGAGCTCCGTTATTACCGTGCAGCCGCCTTCGTGCCGGCTCCCGGCCCCGACGTCGATGCGCTCGCGAACATCGTCAAGGATCTCGGGCCCGCCTGAAAACGCAGGTCAGATAATCGATTGGAGTTCTGCGGCATCTACCCGCTAGAGTGTTCTTGGCTCTGAGACCAGGCGCGAAAGCCCGGGTGTCGGATGCCGATGGTGGATGTAGTTCAGTTGGTAGAGCACCAGGTTGTGATCCTGGCTGTCGCGGGTTCGAGTCCCGTCATCCACCCCGATGAGTGGGAGGTCCGAGTTTCGGGCCTCCCATTTTTCGTTTCCGACGAGAAGTTCCGGCGGCTGTCGATATCGCGTCCGCCCGTACGTCACCATGGTGTCGGACCACTCCGGTCCGGCGGCAGATGACTGGAGGAACGATGAAATACGCACTGCTGCTCATGGGACACGTCGACGACCCGGCATGCGGCGAAGAAGGCGGAGCGACGCCCGAGGAGTTCTTCGCGTTCGACCAGGAGATCACCGAAGCCGGCGTCGTGGTCAGCTCTTTCGCTCTCGAGGACGAACGCGCCGTCGTGCACACGAATGGCACGGGCGAGCGCGTCGTGGCGTCGTCGGGTCCGTTCGCCGAGGTTCGCGAGTTCGTCGGCGGCGTCTACGTCATCGACGTCGCCGACATCGACGAGGCGATCGAGTGGGCTCGCCGTAGTCCCGGTTCGGCACCGGGTGGGCACGTGGAGATCCGGCCGCTCGCGCCGTACTGAGCCGTGACCGGAACACCGGACCGCTCGGCGGGCGCGCCTCTCGTGGCCCGTCGAGCGGTTGCCACGATCGATCGCGGCATCCGCACTCGTGTCATCGCCACCCTCACCAGACGATTCGGTGATCTCGATCGCGCCGAGGACGCCCTGCAGGACGCTCTGGCGCAGGCCCTGGTCACCTGGCCGCAGACAGGTGTCCCCGAGTCACCAGAGGCGTGGCTCACGACGACCGCGAAACGTCGGGTGCTCGACGAACTGCGGCGGGAGAACGTCCTCGCCGGGAAACTCGGGCAGCTGCAGACCGATTCGGACCGCGCGCCCGTTCCGGCGGACTTCGGCGACCCCGCCGACATCACGCATCCGGCATTGCCCGACGAACGCCTCGGCATGTACTTCGCGTGTACCCACCCGGTTCTGCGGATCGAGGACCGGATCGCGCTCATGTTGCGGTTCGTCGCCGGGCTGACCACACCCGAGGTCGCGCACGCACTCCTGATCCCGGTTCCGACCGCACAGCAGCGACTCGTGCGCGCGAAGAAGCGGATCAAGGCACTCGGCGTGCCGTTCCATCCGCCGCGTGCCGACGACCTACCGGACCGCCTCGGGGGCGTCCTACGTGTTGTGTACCTGGTGTATTCGGAGGGTTACGCACGGTCGACGGGTAGCTCACACATCCGCGACGACATCACCGCCGAGGCCATCGCGCTGGCGCGGACTCTGTATGTCCTGCTCCCCTGCGCCGAGACCGCCGGGCTGCTCGCTCTGCTGTTGCTCACCGAATCTCGGCGGCCCGCACGGGTGGACCCCGACGGCCGGCCGATCCCACTGTCCGACCAGGACCGGACCCTCTGGGTCACGGCAATGGTGAGAGAGGGCACCGCACTCGCCGAATCCGCTGCTGCACAACGTGACGCGGGTGCCTACACGATCCAGGCAGCGATCGCCGCGGTTCATGCGGAGGCGCGGACCGCCGATGACACCGACTGGGCGCAGATCGCGGTTCTCTACCGCCTGTTGGAAGCGCACGATCCCGGCCCGGTCGTGCGGATCGGCCGGGCCGTCTCCGTCGGACGGGCGTTCGGACCGTCACGCGGGATCGAGATGCTCAACCGGTTGGCGTCGAACCCCTCGCTCGACCGGTATCGCCCGTTCCATGTGGCGCGGGCACTGACACTCGCGGAACTCGACGATCACGACGGCGCAGCGGCCGCCTACCGTCGCGCGCTCGAGCTGCCCGGCAACGAGGCCGAAGGCGACTATCTCGCAAGCATTCTCGCCGGGTTGACGCAGGACTCCTGACGACGAGAGACCGGTTACTCGTCGTCCGCGGAGGAGTCCGCCGAGGACTCGTCCGAACTCGATCGCGACCGGCTCTTCTTCTCGGGAGTGGGCACCGGGTCGGAGTCCTCGGCCTCGACTGCAGGCGCCTCGGCCGCGGGCGCGTCGTCGGTCGGGGCCGCTTCCGGTTCACTGGTCTCCGGCGCGTTCGCGACGGGTGCGGGTGCGGACGTCGTCGTCGAGGTCACCGGCACCTCCGGGTCCGGCAGGACGAACGTGAATCCGGCTGTGCCCGCGGGCTTCCACATCGCCTTACCGGCGGCGCTCGGCGCGGTGAACGCCACCCAACCGGTGTAGGTCTGCCCCGGTGCCAGCTGATCCGGCAATTGCGCTCCCTCGGTTGTCGCCTGCCCTGATGCCTGTTGCACTCCCCCGACCATCGGGGCGAAGTCATCCCAGGCGATCGATGACAACCGGCCGTCACCCCCGGTGTCCGACGTGGTCACCGACATCTTCACCGCGACCGTCGCTTTCGCCCCTTCCGAGGGAGCGGTGGACTCGATCTTCTGGATCGTCGCCGTACCGAGGTCGGTGCCATCGGTGGCGATCACCGGGAACTGATCCCCGACGTCGACGTCGGTCGGGGTCGTCGGACCTTGCTTCAGCGCCGGGGTTTCGGCGGCTTCGCTCTCGGAAGAGCTTGCCGACGAGGAGCTCTCGGACTCGGAACTCTCGGAGTTCTCGGAACTCTCGGAGCTCGAGGACTCCGATTCCGAACTCTCGGAGCTCTCGGCGGCCGAACTCTCCGCGGACTCCGACGGCGTGGCGCTCTCCGAGGACGGCGCGAGGCGTGCCGCCATTCGTGCCGCGCCCGCAGCCTGGACAGAAGATCCTGCATCCGGAAGCGCAACCCCGATACCACATTCGGCGCGGACGAACTGGATACTGACGGTCCAGACGGTCGAGTGCGGCCACAAGAGGTTCTGGATATCGAGGTCCAGGATCAGCGTCGACAGAGCGGTCTTCGCGGTAGTGGCAACGATGCTGCGGAACGTCCCCTCTACCCGGTACCCCACCGCGTTGTCGGTGAAGGACCTCGACCCGTTCGGCGGGGGCATTGCGTAATTGTTGTTTGAGCCGATGCCGATATAGATGTCACCGCCGGTCGGAGCTGTGGCCGTGGGTGTGACCGTTTCGCCGTAGTTCGATGAAGTGCAGTTGACCGCAGCCGTGTAGATGTTCTCCTTCGTGTCCAGGACCGACACGGTCGAGCTGAACGGATTCAACCAGTTCGGCGTGGGGGACGCCCTCAGGTCCCGCGCCGTTGAGGTCGCGGATGCCGAAATGTTGCCGGCGGTGCGGGTCAGCGTCGCCTCCGACCGCCCTCGCGCAGCGACCATGCCCACACCGAAGAAGCCACTCCCGCTGTACCTGGAGGTGAAGGTGGTTGCACCGGGGGTCACCGTGGTCCCCGGGTTGGCAAACGTATGCGTGGCAGTCGTGGCGTCCCATGTGTCACCGCTGATCAACCGCTGGTTCTTTGTGTGCGCGGTGATCGAACGGGCGTACCCGTCAGTGGCCGGAGCGAGACGGAATGTGGAACTCCCCCAGACCTTGTCATTCCACGCCGCGAGCACGCCGGTCGCCTGCGCGACCACGCCGAGTACCGCAATCATGCCGATGACGGCGATCAGGATCTTGCTGCGCTTGGTGAGGTTCATGCTTGCCGTGTATCTCTATGAGTTGCGGAGGAACTGGGTTCAAGAACGAGAGGGTTCGTTGTGCTCGTCCCGGCGGCGACCGGTCGTCGACTTCGGCCAGAACGCCCAGAGGACGAGGAGTGCCGCACCGAGGGTGATGGCCCCGAGAACGTACGGATTCGACAACCAGACGATCTGCTTTGCGAGACCCGGTGCATGCCAGACGACTTTGCGCACCTGGCTCACGCGGTAGGGCTCCGGGTCGGGGTTCGGATTGGCATCGCCCTGCATCTCGATGAGGGCCTCGCCGCCGCCGAGTTGCTTCACCGCGATCGCCCGATGAGTGATCGGCTTCAGACCGATCCCACGGTCGACGGTGATGACATCTCCGACCTTCACCTCGGTCGCAGGGATCTCGTGCACGACAGCGATGGATCCTTGCGGGATGGTGGGATCCATCGAACCTGTCTTGAACATGATGATCGTGTAGTTGCCCACGAAGGCGAGGACTGTCAGCGCAATACACAACACGCCGAACACTGCGAGGATGTTCAGCCCCCAGTCGACGAGCCGACTGCCCAGCGACCGCGTCGCCGGCGTCGCCACGTGCGATTCGACGGGCGCCGGTTCGGCAGTAGCCGCGTCCACAACCGGCGGTGACGGCACGATCGGAATCGGCAGGGTCGGGGCCTCCGACGCCGGAACGTGGCCCGCCGGAGCCGACGTCCAGACCACCCGCGGGGCAGGTGCCACGACCCTCATCGGTGCGGTCACCGTCCACGAATCCCGAATGCCGGACCCATTCGCGTCGGGTCGGTCGGTGCAGGGACTCGAGGTCGTCGTCATCGCGCCGTCTCTCTGAGATCTAGGGGTGCGGATTCGGTTGGCAGGCAGCACAACTCTGCGGGTCGCGTGAACCCTCGATCCGGCGGCGCCCAGGGATGGGAAGGAGGCTTTGCCGCCGGATCGAGAACGACTCACGGGTTGTCGACGCTCTGTGCCCTCATCTCCCAGCGCGGGGTGACACTCGTGTCGAGGATGTTGTTGGGATTGGCGCTGGCCGGCAACGTCACCTCGAAGTCGATCTTCTTGGCCGTGTTCTTGGTGACCCGGAACGTCGTTGCGACGCCGCTGCTACTCAGCTGCTGGTTGTTCACCAGGGTGGTGGACCCGTCCTTGATGGTCACGTAGAGCGCCTGGGCAAGAGTGTTGGTCGCGTTCGCAGGAGCCTGGATGGTGATGTCGGCGTCCATCTTGCCCTTGGTCTCTTTGAGCCAGAAGCTGCCCTTGGTGGTCTGCCCGGGCATCAGGTTGACCGGGTTCACACCCGCGACCACTGGGAACGAGATGACGCCGGGGGCGGCGCTGTCCGCATACTCCGCGAACCCCTCCGTATCCGACACGGTACTGGCCTGCACGTTCCAAGCGCTCTCGCCGATACCGAATGTTCCGGAACCGAATACGGTGTCGTTCCACGCGGCGAGGGTGACCACAGCGCCAACGCCGAGGACTGCACCGGAGGCGAGGATGGCCTTGCGCTTGCGGCTCTTGCGGTTGCGCTCTTCGTCGGTCAGGGGGGCGCTGGTGGGGGTCTGGTTGTTGGTCATCTTCCGTCCATCATTCTGCGGGGGCGTAGCTCATTGCTACTCACGAGTAATTTAGATTGTTTCGGATTTTTTGTTACCTGTTTTTCGAGATTGGCCGTGTGAAGTGACTCACCGCCTCTAGGTCATTTGTTCCAGAATTCTGATTACATCCGTTGTCGTATCTGTCGGCCGTTTGAACTACAGATCCAAATGGACATTCGACCAAGATCTTTAATGTCCCGAAATTTACGACAATGGTCATTGGTATTTCGACAACAGCTATTGGCACACGTCGGCAGCGGCCTAGTCCGAGTCACCTTCCACCTTCGAGCCGGCCTTGTTGATGGTGTCCGCCAGCCAGACGCCCAGCCATGCGATCGCACTCCGACCCACTTCATCCACGACGAGCTTCGCGTAGTCGGTGTGCGAGCTCCCGGAGTAGAAGTCCTTCGCCGTGACGGCGTCGCGGATCAGCGACGCCGGGTCGGTGATGGCCTGCTTCGTGACGATCCTGGCCAGCTCCTTGCCGAGCTCCCTGAACTCGGGCGAGATCAGTTCGGACAACACCCCGGAGTTCTTCCCCTCGCCCGCGTCCTCGTCGTCAGAGGCATCGACGGTCGTGTCCGCAACCAGCGAGGCGAGTTCTTTCCCCAGCTCCAGAACCTCCTCGGCCGAGACCTCGGTGTCCGGGATCGATGCCGCACCGACTCGTGCCCCCACCGATCCTGCCGCCGTCCAGGTCAGCTCCTGAACCTCCCCGACCAGGTCCGCGCTACGTTCGATGTCCACCCGATCGAGTACGCGGCAGATCGAGGCGCCGACCTTGGCGAGACCCGTCTGATCCGGGATGAGGTCGAGGATGCGGGCGGTCTTCGCGTAGTCCACCGTGTCCGCGAGCTTCACGAATGGGCGCAACTGCGTGTTCACACGCCCCGCGACCTTATGGGCGGAGCGAAGGTCTCCCACCCCGATGAGCTGCGGCAATCGACCGATGTCCGCACCCAGACCGGCATAGTCGATCCTGGCGATCGCGCCGACGACGTCGATGGCGGTCTCGACGGCGTCCGCCACCTCCTCCGCCCCCTCACTGAGGACGGTGCCGATCTTGCCCAGGACGGGATGGCGCCGCTTGTCGATGGAGCAGTAGAGGTCGGAGGGTGCACAGATGCTCGTGACCTTCCCGGACAGCTTCCCCATCCCCTCGGGTCGCGGGTCGGCGATCCCGATGCCGCGCGGCTTCGGGCCGACGGTCTACTGACCAGCGGTTCCGTTACCGGGGTCGGCGAGTAGGCCGACTGCCAGCACCTTGTCCGCCGGGATCGGGCCGTCGCCGTTGCCGATCGCCGCGGCGAGATCTCCCGCCGCGTCCGCACCCTGGCTGTAGCCACTGATCGTGAACTTCAGATCGGGATCGGCTTCCGCCCGGTCGGCGAGGACCTTCGACGCGTTCGCGATCGCGGTGGCCTTGCTGTCCCCGTACGTCCGCCCGTTGTCGAAGGCCCGCGCCATGTAAGGCAGGAAGTAGATGGTCGCCGAGTCGCCATGCGTCCGCGAGATCGAGTCGGCCACCCCCGCCAGCGCTCCGGTGGCGTGGGTCGGGTCAGCGGCCGCATCCGTTTCCCAGGTCCCGGGAATGAAGAGATTGAAGGTCGAAACCGTCGGAGGCGGAGCGGCGACGCCGGCACCAGCCCCTCCGAATGCGGTTGCCGCGACACTCGCAGTGAGCGCTATTCCACCCAGACCAATTGCCCATTGACGAGCAGATCGAAAACCGACGAACTGAGACGCTTTGCCGGTTCTGTCGCACGCGTGTCGGGGCTTACGCGCAGAGGAAGAGTATTTCATGAGGGGATGTCACAAATCTTCACATCGTTGGGGAGACGGAACAACAGGTGCGGACGGAGAGGGTCTTTCGACCCCCCTTTCCACATTGTTGTTACTTAGCAGTAGATATGAAAATTCGACTATTACGGGACGATTTCAAGAATCCCAGAGAATACTTTCAAGACCCGTAGAATCCTGTTTCATATAGGAAACTGAAACATGTTGTGGTGCAGTGTATTTCAGATAACATCGCAGGTAGGGCCATGCTGGACAAATGATCCTGTGTGAGTGAGATCACCAGCGTGATGTAGCCGTTCTCGATCACGAACCTTGAGAGGCCCTTCGCAGACACGGCGACGGCTCGGAACCGCCGGGAGACAGCGGGTCCGAGCCCTCGGGCAGACCAGGCGTCAGGTCACCCGATCGCAGTCACCGTGACGCTTGCCGATCGGGGGACAGATCGAGCCGACGGAGTAACTGGGCGTTGAGCGCGACGACCACCGTCGACACCGACATCAGGATCGCGCCGACGCTCATCGGCAACACGAATCCGATCGGCGCCAACACACCGGCCGCGAGTGGAACGGAGATCAGGTTGTACCCGGCCGCCCACCACAGGTTCTGCACCATCTTCCGGTAGCTCGCCCGCGACAACTCGATCACCGAGAGCACCGACCGCGGGTCCGAGGACGCCAGGATCACGCCCGCGGAGGCGATGGCGACGTCGGTACCGGCGCCGATGGCGATCCCGACGTCCGCCTGCGCGAGCGCCGGCGCATCATTCACCCCGTCACCGACCATCGCGACCCGCTTACCCTCGCGCTGCAGCTCGGCCACCTTGTCGGCCTTGTCCTCTGGCCGGACACCTGCGTAGACGCGGTCGATCCGCAGCTCGCGAGCCACATCCTCGGCCACCGCTCGCGCGTCTCCGGTGACCATCACCGCTTCGACCCCACGGCGCCGAAGGCCGTCGATCGCTTCGCGCGACTCCGGTCGCACCTCATCGGTCAACGCCAGCGCTCCGACGACC
The DNA here is from genome assembly GCF_001942325.1 of Gordonia sp. CNJ-863. Lineage (NCBI taxonomy): Bacteria > Bacillati > Actinomycetota > Actinomycetes > Mycobacteriales > Gordoniaceae > Gordonia > Gordonia sp. CNJ-863. The sequence continues at coordinate 1,804 of NZ_MKKG01000005.1, read as the reverse complement.
TCACCGTCGGCGACGACGTGCAGGATGATCGCGCCCTCATCGCGCCAGGTGCCCGCGATCGACAGCTCTGCAACACCCTGGCTGTCGAGCAATCTCGGCCCGCCCACCGCAATGTGCACTCCGTCCACTCTCGCCGAGACACCCACCGCCGGTGAGGAGGTGAAGTCCTGCGCCGCCGGCACCTCCAGTCCCCGCCCCCGGGCGGCCTCGACTATTGCGACGGCGAGTGGATGCTCGCTGTCCGCCTCGGCCGACGCGGCCAGCACCAGGACCTCGTCCGGGGTGCGGCCGCGCGCTGGTTCGACGGAACGGACCGTCGGAGCTCCACGGGTCAGCGTCCCGGTCTTGTCGAAGAGGACGGCGTCGACCGACCGCATGGTCTCGAGGGCGAGCCGGTCGGAGATCAGCACTCCCCCTCGCGCCGCGCGCTCCGTCGCGATCGAAACCACCAACGGGATGGCAAGACCGAGAGCGTGCGGGCAGGCGATGACGAGGACAGTGATCACCCGGACCACCGCGGAGTCAGGCATTCCCACCGAGGTCCAGACGACTGCCGTGACAGCTGCCGCGGAGAGGGCAAACCAGAAGAGCCACCCGGCGGCGCGGTCGGCAAGACGTTGGGCACGCGACGTCGACGCCTGCGCTCGGGCGACGAGCCGTTCGATCCCGGCCAGCGCGGTGTCATCACCGATCGCGGTGACCCGGACACGAACCGCGGAATCGGTAGCGACGGTCCCGGCGATCACGCGATCCCCGACCGATCGTCGTACCGGGCGCGACTCACCGGTGATCATCGACTCGTCCACATCCGCCGTACCGTCGACGACGTCACCGTCGGCCGGGATCGATGCACCCGGCCGAACCAGTACCACGTCGCCCACCTGCAGCTCGGAGACGGCGACGGTGACCGTTCCGGCGCCGTCGACCTTCTCCGCCTCATCGGGCAACAAGGCCGCCAGCGAGTCGATGGCCGATGTCGTCTGGGCCAGCGCACGCATCTCGACCCAATGCCCCAGGAGCATGATCGCGACAAGGAGCGCAAGCTCCCACCAGAAGTTCAGCTCACCGGACAACAACCCCAGACTCGCGCCCCACGACGCCACGAAGGCGACAGTGATGGCCAGCCCGATGAGCAGCATCATCCCCGGCCGGCGGGACCGGATCTCCCCGACCGCACCGGCGAGGAACGGCCGGCCGCCCCAGAAGTAGATGACCGTGCCCAGTACCGGCGAGATCCACATGACCCACCCGTGGTGAGGCAGCGAGTATCCGATCAGGTGGGCGAACATCTCGTTGAACGCCACCGTCGGGATGGCCAGTACCACCATGATCCAGAACAGTCGGCGGAACCGGCCGACGTGGTCGGCGTGACCGCCGTGTTCGCCACCAGCGTGCTGGTGACCTTCGTGCGTACCCGTGTCGTGCGCGGGATGGATCGCTGTAGCACTCATGCGACCGACTATATACCCCATACCCGTATATCGTAATAGCCAATCTTCGTTGCGAGGTTCGCCGACACCCGGCCCGCCGTGGGAGACCCGATAGCACACACCTCCGACAAACGTGGGTCACCTATCTGATTTCGATAAGCGTTGCACCGCAGCATGATTCCGGCTAAAGTCGAATGTACATTCGAACACGGCATCGGGGGTGACCGTCTTGACCGGAATCTCGACCACCGACGTCGGGCCGTCGACCCGCCCCTCCGAACTCGTGCAGGAACTGCATCGGATCACCGCCGAACTCCAGGCCGTCGATCTGGCGCAGTGCTCCGATGCCGAACTCATCGACGTCGCCGCCGGAA